>CAZJKV010000028.1:0-20584 GCA_964546765.1 uncultured Chromatiales bacterium | reverse complement strand
GATGAAGCCGAGGTCGTGGGCGCTCACCGTGGAGCGGAGCTGCAGCCCGATGTTCGTCCGCGATGTGCGCGCGGCGACTACGGGCGTGGGGTCCTCCTGGAAGTTGTCCGGTGCCAGCCAGTTCGTCGCCCCGGTCACGAAGCGGTCGAAGTAGCGCCAGTGCAGCAGGGCGTAGCGCCGCGCCGTCCGCTCCTCCTCGGCGCTCAGCGCGGGATCCCGCCGCAGTGTGGGTGCGGACAGGAGGTGCGCGGTGGCGGGCGACGCAACCCAGACGATGACGAATGGCACGACCAGCGCGAAGAGCTGCCAGAAGTGCACTCCGGGCATGGCCCCGCCCACCGCCGCGGCAGCGCGACCGTGGGTGAGGTACTCGACCGCGCCGACCAGGACGAGGATGCCGAGGGCGAGGAGGACGGCAGGCAGCATCTGTCGCCACGCGTTCGATGCGCCGCCCGTCGAGCTCCGCTCGACGTGCGATGCGGTCTGCCACTCGAGGAGGTGGCGCCGGCTCACGAACAGGCGCCAGAGCGTGCGGATGATTGCGTCCGCCGAGATCCAGGCCTGATGCGGCAGGAACGCGATGGCCACCGCGAGCTGCTGCGCGCTCGTGACCGCGTCGTCGCCAAGCGTCGCGTAGTACGCGCGCCAGGACTTGTCGAGGGGCGGCCGTACGGCGGCCAGCAGCAGCGCTACCAGCCACGGCATGGCGATGGCGCCGAGGCTGAGGAGCGTCCAGGTGAGAGGGGACCCCGGCAGCACCGTCCAGCCCCCGACGAGGAGCGCCAGCAGCCCGATCTCCACGGTGCTGCGCCGGAGATTGTCGAAGATCTTCCAGCGGGCGAGCATCGGCAGGCGGTTGCGCTCCGGCCCCTCGGGCCCGGGGACGTGCCGCGTCAGCCAGCGCAGGAGCTGCCAGTCCCCGCGGATCCAGCGATGCTTACGCCGGGTGAAGGTCAGGTAGCGCTGCGGGTACTCGTCGTAGACCGTGATCTCGGTGGCCAGCCCGGCCCGCGCGTAGCTGCCTTCGATGAGGTCGTGGGAGAGCAGCGTGTTCTCGGGGAAGCGGCCGTGCGTCGCCTCCTCGAATGCGGCCACGTCGTAGATCCCCTTGCCGGTGAAGCTGCCCTCGCCGAAGAGGTCCTGGTACAGGTCCGAGACCGCCGTGGTGTACGGGTCCACACCCGGGTGTCCGGAGTGGATGGCCGCGAAGCGCGAGCGGTGCGCGCTCGGCAGGGACACGCCGACGCGCGGCTGCAGGATGCCGTAACCGCGCACGATCCGGCCGCGGGCCTCGTCGTACACGGCGCGGTTCAGCGGGTGCGCCATGGCACCAATGAGGTGGCCGGCCTCGTCAGGAGGCAGCACGGTGTCCGCATCCAGCGTGATGACGTAGCGCACGTTCGCCAGCGTCGCCACGTCGCCGACGATCGTCGAGAACGCGTCCGCACCGTCTCCCCGCAGGAAGCGATTGAACTCGGCAAGCTTGCCGCGCTTGCGCTCCCATCCCATCCACGCACCCTGCTGCGGGTTCCACCGTCGCGGTCTGTGGAAGAGGTAGAAGGCGTCGGACGACCGGCGCGCGTAGCGCTCGTTGAGGGCCCGCACGCCGTTGACGGCCGCCTCCAGGATCGCCGCATCGGCGGGCGTGGTCTCGGCGGGAGCGTCGGTGAAGTCGCTCAGGACGGCGAAGTGCAGGTGCCTCGCGCGGTTCGCGAGGTACTGGACCTCGAGGTTCTCGAGGGCCTCCTCCACCTCCTCGACGCTGCCGAACAGCGTGGGGATGACGACGGCGGTACGCAGGTCGGGCGGGATGCCGCTGCGTCCCTCCACGTCGAGTGCCGGCAGGCTGCGCGGCGACAGGAACGCCGTCAGGAGCTGGTTCACGACGTTGACCGCGATGTCCACGGCGGGCACGAACGTCAGGAGCAGCACGAGGGGCCATGCCGTACGCGCCTCGGCGCCCGCCAGCCACAGCACCGCGCCGAGGGCTACGGCGGTGCCGAGGGCGATGCCGCCGCCCAGCACGAGGTTCGCGTGCCGCACCATCCAGCGGTGGACTGCCTCGCCGCCCGCGACCTCCGGCGCGGTCGCGCGCACTTCGACCAGATTGCCGGCGACGGGGAGACAGGCGGCGCGATCGTGGGACGAGAATCCCAGCAGCATGCCGCCCGCACAGAAATTATGGATCTCGCACGGTCGCGGAACGCCGCCGGCGGCGCCGGAGACTGTCGCCGCGAGACGCAACGGGATCCTCGGATAGGCGCGCTTGTCTGCGCCCCGGGGGCTGCTGTCGGTGTCCATCGGGCGTGCCTGGGCCATGATTCGGGTGCGCTGGGTCGATAGGTGCTTAAGCTATCGGCGATTTTAGGGTAAGGTTGAGCTACAGGATGCAGCGGAATTGCCCGGATCGGGCCCACGAAGGAGGACGTCATGTACAAAGGCACGGGTATATTGCTGATGGCAATGTTTCTGGCCTGTGGCCTGCCGGGCGCGGTGCTGGCAGAGGCCACGCCGTCGGCGGAGGGCGCGAAGATCTACATCATTGCGCCGGAGCAGGGCGCGTCGGTGCGCAGCCCGTTCACGGTCAGGTTCGGACTGTCGGGCATGGGCGTCGCGCCGGCCGGCGTCAACGCGCCGAACACCGGCCATCATCACCTGCTGATAGACGTCGACGCACTGCCGCCGCTGGACCAGCCCTTGCCCAACAACGAGCAGCACCGTCATTTCGGTGCGGGGCAGACCGAGGTCGTGCTCGACCTGCCGCCCGGCAGGCACACGCTGCAGCTGATCCTCGGCGACCATAATCATGTCCCGCACGATCCGCCGCTGATCTCCGAAAAGATCCGCATCACCGTCAGGAAGTGATCTCCTGATCCGGCCTAACGGCGCCAGGCGGGATCAGGGTCCAGGGCACGAAGCAGCAGCGCGACCACAAGTCCGGTGACCGCGCCGTAGAGGTGGGCGTCGACGACGACGAATCCGCCGGCGAGTTCCTCGGTGCCGGGGAGCGCGCCCGTGGCCTGCTCCCAGGCCAACTTGACCGCCACCAGGCCGAGCAGCAGCCATTCTGCGCGGTAGCCGCTGAACAACCCGCCGAGCGCGCCGGCGACGAACATGCCGTGCAGCAGGCCCGACAGACCGACATACCAGTGCAGGTCGGGATGCAGCAGCATCAGCCCCAGGCTGACGCCCGTCGCGCTGGCGGCGATCACGATTCCCCATTGTGCCGACGTCAGGTGCCTGCCGAACAGCAGCCAGATCAGGGCCAGGCCGCCGAGATTGAGCAGCAGGTGATTCCAGGTCAGGTGCACGAGGTGACCGGTCAGTACGCGCCACACCTCGCCGGCGAGGATGCCGTCCCGCTCGTAACGCAGGGACAGCATCGGGAACAGGCCGCCGACCATCACCGCGAACGAGAGCACGGCGATGGCCGCGGGGATGATGTAGCCGAACCAGGCCGGGTAGGGGATACCCCTGTTTTCGTCTTCAGTCGTCATCGAGTGATTTCATGATCGCGTTGCGCAGCCGCTCCAGTGCGGCCGGTTCCCGGATCGGTTCATTGTCCCGATCGGTGATGAAGAATACATCCTCGACCCGTTCTCCGAAAGTCGCGATCTTCGCGTTCTGCAGTCGCACCCCGCATTCGACGAAGGCGCGTCCGATGCGGGCGAGGAGTCCGGGCCGGTCGACGGTGACGAGTTCGACGATGGTATAACGCTGTCGTGCGTCATCGCTGAAGGTCACGCTGGTCGGGATCAGGAAGTGGCGCAGTGCGCGCGTCTGGCGGCGCGAGACCCGGATCGCGTCGAGGTCGCGCTTCGCGATGCGCCTGGCGATGGTCTCCCGGATCTCGTGGATCGGCACCGGGTCGCGAATCGGGTTGCCGGCATCGTCGAGCACGATATAGGTGTCCAGGGTGTAGCCGTTGCGCGTCGTGGTGATGCGCGCGCTGAGCACGTTCAGCATGAGCTGATCGAGCGCGCTGGTGGTCAGCGCGAACAGGTGATCCTGGTCGTGGGTATACAGGAATATCTCGGTGCCGCCGCGCTCCGTCTCCTCGCGCACCTCGATCAGGGGCAAGGCGCCTGATTCGCTGTCGAGTATCAAACGGGTGTGCCAGGCGACCTCGTCGGCCGAATGACGCAGGAAATACTCCTGTTCGTCGAACTGGTCCCACAACGCCTCGACACGCGACCGGTCGAGACCGGGAATCAGCGCCTGCGCAGCCGCGCGGGTCTCGGCGACCATCTCGCGGCTATCGACCGGGTTATCGAGACCGCGATTCAGCGCGCGTCGCGTCGACTGATAGAGGTCCTTAAGCAGCGCGTCCTTCCAGCTATTCCACAGGGAAGGGTTGGTGCCGCGGATATCCGCGACGGTCAGGAGGTAGAGATAATCGAGTCGCGTACGGTCGCCGACGGTCCGGGCGAAGACCGTGATTACCCCGGGGTCGCCGATATCCCTGTGCTGCGCCGTCGTCGACATCAGCAGGTGATGGCGAACCAGCCAAGAGACCAGGCTGCTGTCATAATCGCCGAGGCCGTGATCGCGGCAGAACGTGAAGGCCTCTTCGGCGCCGAGTTCCGAATGATCGCCGCCGCGGCCCTTGGCGATGTCATGGAACAGCGCTGCGAGGTAGAGTAGTTCGGGCTTCGGGATCGTCGCAGCGATCCTGCTGCACAGCTCGAATTCCTGTGCGAATTCCGGGACACTGAAGCGCCGCAGGTTGCGCACGACATGCAGGGTATGATCGTCTACGGTGTAGACATGGAACAGGTCGTATTGCATCTGTCCGACGACCAGGCCGAAGGCCGGGAAGTAGGCCGCGAGAATGCCGTAGCGATTCATGCGCCGCAGCACGTGAGTCACGCCGCGGGGCTGGCGCAGGATCTCCATGAACAGGCTGCGACAGCGCAAGTCGCGGCGGAACCGATCGTCGATCAGGTGGCGATGATCCCGGATCAGGCGGATCGTCGAGGCGCGCACGCCCTTGAGATCCGGATGCTGCTGGAGCAGCAGGAAGATCTCGAGCAGCGCGAAGGGATAGCGCGCGAATATCCCGGAGTCGGCGGCTTCAATATATCCGTTGCCTGAGCGAAAACGCCTGTTGAGCGGCGTGGTCTCGAGCGGCGCATCGGCATGCAGGATGACCTCCTGGAATAGTTGCAACAGCATTTCGTTCAGCCTGCCGATGCCGGTCACCGTCCGGTAATAGTCCTTCATGAACTTCTCGACCCCGAGTCGCCGCTCGTCGTCTTCGTAGCCGAAGATGCCGGCAAGCGCGCGCTGATGATCGAACAACAACCGGTTTTCGTTGCGGCCGCTCATCATATGCAGCGCATAGCGCACTTTCCACAGGAAGGTCTGGCCCTCCATCAGCTCGGCGTACTCGCGCTCGGTCAGGAAATCGCGCGTGACGAGGTCTTCGAATGTCACGGCGCCGAAATGCCGTTGCGCGACCCAGGCAATAGTCTGGATGTCGCGCAGCCCGCCGGGTCCTTCCTTGACGTTGGGCTCCAGGTTGTAGGCGGTGTCGTGAAACTTGCGATGCCGGGCGAGCTGTTCTCCGGACTTGCCCTCGAAGTACGCCCGTGTGGGCCACACCCGGGCCGTACCGGTCTGCTCGCGCATCTCCCCGAACAGGCGGCCCGACCCGGCGACCAGGCGCGACTCCATCAGGTTGGTGATTACGCTGATGTCTCGTTCGGCTTCGTGCACGCACTGCCTGACGGTGCGCGTGCTGTGCCCGACTTCCAGGCCGATGTCCCACAGAAATGCCAGATAGCGTTCCAGGGATTCCCGGTACGCGGCCTGTGCCTCGTGATCGAGCAGGAGCAGCAGATCGATGTCGGAGCAGGGGTGCAACTCGCCGCGACCGTACCCCCCGACCGCGATCAGCGCGATCCCGTCGCCGCCAGGTGCGAAGAAGCGGTCCCAGGCGCGGATCAGCAGTTCGTCAATGAACCAGGCACGCTGGCGTACCAGGTCGGTGACCGGCGCATCGCGGCGGAATCGCGCGTCCAGGGCCACGTTGATCGAGGACAGGGTGTGGCGGAACAGTTCGACCGGGGTCGTCGTGCCCGCCAGCGCCCGGTCGAAGGAGCCGATGATGAAGAGCTGCATGTCGGTCAGCGACTGGAACGGGGGCTTGTCCGACCTCGGGGTCTCCGGCGCGTGGCTGTCCATCGCTTAGCTCTATGCTTATGACAGGGATTCGGGGCCGGTCTCCGTCGAGCGGGTCAGCACTTCGACGCCGTCCCCGGTCACGAGCAGGGTGTGTTCCCATTGCGCAGACAGGCTGCGATCCTTGGTCACGACCGTCCAGCCGTCGGGTAGCAGTTTCACATGGCGCTTGCCGGCATTGACCATCGGTTCGATCGTGAAGGTCATGCCGGCCTCGAGGACCAGTCCGGTGCCGGCCGTGCCGTAGTGCAACACCTGCGGCTCCTCGTGAAAGCGGCGTCCGATGCCGTGACCGCAATATTCGCGCACGATCGACATGCCGCTGGATTCCGCATGGTGCTGGATCGCATGCCCGATGTCGCCGAGTCGCACGCCGGGCTTTACCATGTCGATGCCGATCCACAGGCATTCATGACTGAGCTGGCACACGCGGCGCGCGAGGATCGACGGCTCGCCGACGTAATACATGCGGCTGGTATCGCCATGCCAGCCGTCTTTGAGGACGGTGATGTCGATATTGACGATGTCGCCGTTCTTCAGCACCTTGTCGCCCGGTATACCGTGACAGACCTGGTGATTGACCGAGGTGCAGATGGACTTGGGAAAGCCGTGGTAGTTCAGCGGCGCCGGGATGGCCTGCTGGACGCCGGTGATGTATTCGTGGCAGACACGGTCGAGTTCCCCGGTCGTGACCCCCGGCCTGACATGCGTGCCGATCATGTCGAGGACCTCGGCGGCGAGGCGGCCCGAGACGCGCATCATGGCGATTTCCTCGGCTGTCTTGATGTGTACACCCATCCGGTTGCTTTTCAACATGTTGATCATGGCGTCTGGACTCGTTCCGGGATTGCCGTCTGACCGGGTCCGGAGCGGCCCCGTTTCAGGTACGTGCCTGTAACACTTGAAGATTCCGCCGGCGAACAGGCTATGGTAGCGCGAACGCGGTTGAATTCACAGCGGCGACCAGATTTGTCCCGGCCGCCTGTATATGGTATAAGACGCGCGCAACACATTATATATAAAGTACATTCACCGCGACTTTCGTATAATGTGGGGCTTGTAAAAATCCACACATATGCCGCGAATGCGCATCCGGGTGCCCGCCTGTCGGGTAGGTGCGCGGGGCATATGGAGGCCTAACCCGAAACAAGGAGTATTGTGAACATGACAAATATTACGATGCGCCAGATGCTGGAAGCCGGCGTGCACTTCGGCCACCAGGCCAGATACTGGAACCCCAGGATGGCCCCGTACATTTTCGGGGAGCGCAGCAAGATCCACATCATCAATCTCGAGTCGACGCTGCCGTTGTTCAGCGACGCGATGAATTTCATCGGCCGGCTCGCGGCGAACAAGGGCAAGATCCTGTTCGTCGGCACCAAGCGCGCCGCGCGCGACATCATCCAGGAGCAGGCCAACCGCTGCGGCATGCCCTATGTCAATCAGCGCTGGATGGGCGGCATGATGACCAACTTCAAGACCGTCAGGCAGTCGATCAAGCGGCTGAAAGACCTCGAAGCCCTGTTCGAGGAAGGCGGTGGTCACGAACGCATCACCAAAAAGGAAGGGCTCAAGCATCGCCGCGAGCTCGAAAAGCTCGAGCGCAGCCTCGGCGGCATCAAGGACGTCAGCGGATTGCCGGACGCGCTGTTCGTCATCGATGTCGGCCATGAGAAGATCGCGATCAGCGAGGCGGTCAAGCTCGGTATCCCGGTGGTGGCGGTCGTCGACACCAACAACAGCCCGGCAGGCGTCGATTACGTCATTCCCGGCAACGACGACGCGATCCATGCGATCCGCCTGTATGTCAACGCCGCCGCCGACGCGATCGTCGAGGCGCGCGCCTCGGCCCTGCAGATGGATGGTGGCCAGGACGAGTTCGTCGAACTCGACGAGTCCGGCGAACCTGCGTCCGCCAGGAAAAAGACCGACAAGCCGGCGGTCGCCAAAAAGACTGCGAAGAAGGTCTCGGTAAAGCGCAAGACGGGTTCGACGCGCGCCAGGGCGGCTGACGCCGACGACGTTGCCTCCGCGAACGGAAAGCAGGCGGCCAAGTCAGAAGACCCGGTCCCGGAGGCACAGCCCGCGTCCGAGTAAACGCCGCGCCGGCGGACGGTAGTACAACGATAACGAGGTTCTAATAAAGTGGAAATTACAGCGACACTGGTCAAAGAGCTGCGCGAGCGTACCGGCTCCGGTCTGATGGAATGCAAGAAGGCCCTGGTCGAGACCCAGGGCGACGTCGAGGCGGCGATCGACCTGATGCGCAAGCAGGGCGTCGTCAAGGCGGACAAGAAGGCGGGGCGCACCGCGGCCGAAGGCCGTATCGTCATGCATATCGCCGGCGACGGCGCCACCGGGGCGATGGCCGAGGTCAACTGCGAGACCGATTTTGTCGCCAAGGGCGACGACTTCATCAATTTTGCCGAACAGGTCCTGCGCCGCGCCGTCGAGGAAGGCGAAAAGGATGTCGAGCGGCTTTCCGCCCTCCCGCTGCAACGGGGCGGCGCGCAGACAATAGACATTGCGCGCAGGGAGCTGGTCTCGAAGCTCGGCGAGAACATCAACGTACGACGTATCGCGATTCTGAGCGGCGCCGGCCGCGTCGTCAGCGGCTATGTCCACGGCGCCCGCATCGGCGTGCTGGTCGAGCTGAAGGGCGGCAAGGCCGAACTGGCGAAGGACATCGCGATGCACATCGCGGCAAGCAAGCCGATCGCCGTGTCCGAGGCGGAGGTTTCGCAGGAGGTCCTCGACAAGGAACGCGAGATCTTCACCGCCCAGGCCGCGGAAAGCGGCAAACCGGCTGAGATCATCGAGAAGATGGTCGCCGGCCGTATTCGCAAGTTTCTCGCCGAGATCACGCTGCTCGGTCAGCCCTTCGTCAAGGATCCCGATGTCACGGTTGGCAAGTTGCTGTCCGGCGCCGGTGCCGAGGTCGTGCGCTTTGCGCGTTTCGAGGTCGGGGAAGGCGTCGAGAAGGCCGCGGCCAATTTTGCGGACGAGGTCATGGCGCAGGTACGCGGAGGGGCATGACGACATGGGGGATGATGCGCCGAAACCGCTCTATGGACGGATACTGCTCAAGCTGAGCGGTGAAGCCCTGATGGGCGATGACGACTACGGCGTGAACCCGTCCGTGGTCAGGCGTATCGCGACCGAGGTCAAGAGCCTGGTCGATGACGGCGTACAGGTCGCGATGGTGGTCGGCGGCGGTAACATTTTTCGCGGCATCGATCTCGCCGCGGAAGGTCTCGACCGTGTCACCGCCGATCATATGGGGATGCTGGCGACGGTTATCAACGCGCTCGCGATCCAGGATGCCTTCGAGCAGCACGGCATGTTCGTCCGCGTGCTTTCGGCGATCCAGATACACCAGATCTGCGAGGACTACATCCGACGGCGTGCGATCCGGCACCTCGAGAAAGGTCGCGTCGTCGTCTTCGCCGCGGGCACCGGCAATCCGTTCTTCACCACCGATTCGGCTGCGAGCCTGCGCGGCGTCGAGATCGAGGCCGACGCAGTGCTCAAGGCGACCAAGGTCGACGGCGTCTATTCCTCTGACCCGAACAAGGACAGCGACGCGGTGTTTCATTCCCGCCTGACCTACGACGAGGTGCTGCATCGCAAGCTCAATGTCATGGACGCTACCGCTATCGTCCTGTGCCGCGACAACCGGATGCCGCTGCGGGTGTTCAACATCACCAAACCCGGGGCGCTGCGCCGGGTGGTGATGGAAGGTAACGAAGGGACTGTTGTCGAATAGGAGAGCAGGCCGATGATCAGCGACATCAGAAAAGACGCGGAAACGCGAATGAAGAAGAGTATCGAATCGCTCAGGCACGAGTTTTCGAAGGTCCGGACCGGCCGCGCCCATACCAGCCTGCTCGACCACATTCGCGTCTCAGCTTACGGCGGCGAAACGCCGCTGAACCAGGTCGCGAACATCAACGTCAGCGATTCCCGCACGCTGACCATCACCCCGTGGGACAAGGGCATGGTGCAGCCGATCGAGAAGGCGATCATGAGTTCGGACCTCGGCCTGAATCCGACGACCGCCGGCACCGTGATACGCGTCGTGATGCCGCCGCTGACCGAGGAACGCCGCAGGGACCTGGTCAAGGTCGTGCGTGGCGAGGCCGAGGCGGCGCGGGTTGCGATCCGCAATATCCGCCGCGACGGCATCAACAGCCTCAAGGAACTGCTCAAGGACAAGGACATCAGTGAGGACGACGACCGCCGCGCCCAGGACGAGATGCAGAAGTTGACCGACAAGTATGTGGCGGAGGTCGAAAAGGTCCTGCAGGAAAAAGAGGCCGACTTGATGGAGGTCTGATCACCGGTCGATCCGCCGCTCAATCCCGTCCGATTCCCATGTCGCTCTTCAACAAGCCCCGGCTCAAGGCCACGGACTCCCCGGAAACCGCGAGCGGATCCGTGCCGGTCCATGTCGCGATCATCATGGACGGCAATGGTCGCTGGGCGCTGCAGCGCCATCTGCCGCGCATCGCCGGGCACAAGGCTGGCGTCGACGCGGTGCGCACGACCGTCAGGCACTGCGCGCAGCGCGGTATCCGCTATCTGTCCCTGTTCGCGTTCAGCAGTGAAAACTGGCGGCGGCCGAAAAACGAAGTCAGCCTGCTGATGCAGCTGTTGCTGAATTCGGTACGCACCGAGGTTGCGAGCCTGCATGAAAACGGGGTGCGGCTGACCTTCATCGGGGATCGTTCCGCCTTCAAGCCTGCGCTGCGAGCCAGCATGGCCGATGCCGAACATCTGACCGCCGGCAACGACGGCCTGCGACTCATGGTCGCCGTCAATTACGGTGGCCGCTGGGACCTCGAGCAGGCGATGCGCGGCATCGCCGACGACGTCGCGCATGGCCGGATCGCGCCAGTGGACATCGACGCCGCGCTGATCGCCTCCCGTCTCGCCTTCGGAGAATTGCCGGAACCGGACCTGTTCATCCGCACCGGCGGCGAGCAACGCATCAGCAACTTCATGCTGTGGCAGCTTGCCTATACCGAACTGTACTTCACCGAAACCCTGTGGCCGGATTTCAGCGAGACCTCGCTCGACGATGCGCTGGCTTCCTACGCCGTGCGCCAGCGCAGGTTCGGCCGCACCGGAGACCAGATCGACAGGGTGCAGGGTGCTTAAGCAGCGCCTGATCACGATCGCGCTCCTGCTGCCGTTGTTCGTCTGGGGCATCCTGGCCTTGCCGACCGAATATTTCGCGCTGCTGACCGCGTTCATCGTCCTGATCGGCGCCTGGGAGTGGGCGCGCCTGATGGGGCTGCGGTCGGAGTTTCAGCGCTCACTGTGGATGGGCCTCGTGCTTGGCGTCATGCTGCTGGCTGCCTGGATGATCACGCTACCTGGCATGCGTCACGCCCTGCTCGCCGCCGCGGTGCTCTGGTGGTTTGTCGCGTTGCTGTGGATCCGTCGCTTTGAACACCCGTCCGCGGATGACGGTGATGCTCAATTCCCTCCCGTTCCGCTTTTGGGTATGCTCGGCATCATCATCCTGGTGCCGGCGTGGCTGGCGCTGGTGATCCTGCACGGCAGCGCATTGTCAGGCGAGTTTTTCGTCCTGCTGCTGATGCTTCTGGTCTGGGGCGCCGACAGCGGCGCCTATGTCGCGGGAAGAATCTGGGGCAACCATCGTCTGGCGCCCCGGGTCAGTCCCGGCAAGACCTGGGAAGGCGTTTACGGGGCCCTTGTCGTCACGGTCGCGGTCTCTGTCGGGGCGGGACTGTGGCTCGGCCTCAGTTGGACCAATCAGGTGACGCTGGTATTGCTTGGCCTGGTCACTGTCCTGTTCTCCATCGTCGGCGACCTGTTCGAAAGCCTGATCAAGCGGCGGGCCGGGGTCAAGGACAGCGGCCACCTGCTGCCCGGCCACGGCGGCATGCTCGATCGCATCGACAGCATTACCGCGGCGGCGCCTGTATTCGTGCTCGGATTGTTGTGGCAGGGGGTGGTGCCTTGAAGGGAGTCAGCATACTCGGAGCGACCGGCTCGATCGGCGTAAGCACGCTAGATGTGCTCGCGCGCCGGCCGGACCATTATCGCATCGTAGCACTGACCGCGAACACCGACGTGGACCGGCTGTTCGATCAGTGTCTCGCGCATCGTCCTGAACTCGCGGTCATGGCCGATACCCGTGCGGCGGCACGCCTCGAACTGCGCCTGCGGGAGACCGGCAGCGAGACTCGCGTAGCGTCGGGCGCGGAAGGTCTGGAGTACGCGGCGAAACATCCGGAGGTCGATTTCGTCATGGCGGCGATCGTCGGGGCGGCGGGACTGATGCCGACGCTGGCCGCGGCCCGCGCCGGCAAGCGCATACTGCTCGCGAACAAGGAGGCGCTGGTTATGGCCGGGCAGCTCTTCATCGACGAAATCAGGGCGAACGGGGCGGAGCTGCTGCCGATCGACAGCGAGCACAATGCCGTATTCCAGTGCATGCCACATGGCCGGCGCGAGAGTCTGGAGGGCACCGGCGTGCGGCGCATACTGCTGACCTCGTCCGGAGGGCCGTTTCGTTCGATGCCGCTGGCGGCGCTCGATTCGGTCGGACCCGAGCAGGCATGCGCGCATCCCAACTGGGTCATGGGTCGCAAGATATCGGTCGATTCGGCGACGATGATGAACAAGGGCCTCGAAGTCATCGAGGCCTGCTGGCTGTTCGACGCGTCACCGGACATCGTCGACATCGTCGTCCATCCACAGAGCGTCGTCCATTCCCTGGTCGAGTATGTCGATGGATCATTGCTGGCGCAGCTTGCCGCGCCGGACATGCGCATCCCGATCGCCCACGCGCTGGCCTGGCCCGAACGCATGGAGTCCGGAGCGGAACGTCTGGATCTCGCCGCGGTCGGCCGACTCGAATTCGAGGCCCCGGATCCGGATCGCTTTCCATGCCTGCGATATGCCTATGCGGCCGCCCGCGCAGGCGGCACGATGCCGGCGATCATGAATGCCGCCAACGAGGTCGCGGTTCAGGCCTTTCTCGACGGCCGCCTGCGCTTCACCGGTATCCCGCAGGTCATCGACGATGCCATGCAGAACTTGTCGGGACGCTCCGCCGATGCGCTCGACCTGATACTCGAGGATGACCGCCGTGCGCGCGAACATGCGCTCGCCCGCGTCGTCCGCGTCGCCGCCAGGGCCTCGTGATGAGCGGGATCCTGTCCTCGGCCTTTTTCTTCATCGTCGCGATCGGCGTTCTCGTGACCTTTCACGAGTATGGCCACTATGTCGTCGCGCGCCGGCTCGGCGTAAAGGTGCTGCGCTTCTCGGTCGGGTTCGGCAAGCCCCTCTGGGGTATCCGTCGCGGACCGGATCAGACCGAGTTCGTCATCGCGGCGTTGCCGCTCGGTGGATACGTCCAGATGCTCGACGAGCGCGAGGGCCCGGTGGCGGCGCATGAGCGGCACCGGGCATTCAACCGCCAGTCGCTTGCCAGTCGCAGTGCGATCATCGCCGCGGGTCCCGTCTTCAATTTCCTGCTCGCGATCGCGGCCTACTGGCTGGTCTTCGTGATCGGCATCGCCGGTATCAAGCCCATTGTCGGGGAAGTGTTCGACGCGTCGATCGCCTCCGACGGCGGTTTTCAGAAGGGCGATCTGATCGTCAGTATCGACGCACGGCCGGTTTCGACCTGGGGCGCCGCCTTTCTGGAACTGCTGGACAAGAGTCTGTCGCGCGAGTCTGTGCGCATAGCCGTGCTCGACCCGGACAAACAGCCGCGCGAGCGCATACTCGACTTCGGCGCGCTGGCAAGCGACACCGACCGCGCAGATCTGCTTGAAAACATCGGCTTTCGCATGTATCGCCCGGTCGTTCCCGCGATAGTCGGAGTCATTGAGACGGGCGGGGCTGCCGACAAGGCGGGGATGCGCCCGGGAGACAGGGTACTCTCGGTCGATGGTCGCCCGGTCGACGCATGGGAGGCATGGGTCGAGGTCGTCAGGGAACATCCGGAGCAGGACCTCATGATCGAAATCGAACGCGACGGCGAAGCGCATGAGATCATGCTGCGTCCCGCGCGCGTGCACACCGATCACGGAGACATCGGCCGCATCGGTGCGGCCGTGCATCTGCCCGGAGAGTTTCTCGACGAGATGCGCGCGATCGAACGCTATTCGGTAGGCGCCGGATTCATGGCGGCGCTGCAGCGCACCTGGGACATGACGAGGTTGACGGTCAACATATTAGTGAATATGGTGACAGGCAATGTCGCACTGTCCAACCTCGGGGGACCCGTGCGCATTGCGCAGTATGCCGGCACGTCGGCAGATGCCGGCATGGTCCAGTACATCACCTTCCTGGCCCTGATCAGCATCAGTCTCGGTGTGCTGAATTTGCTGCCCATCCCGGTCCTCGACGGTGGTCACCTGCTTTACAACCTCATCGAGCTTGTCAAGGGCAGTCCGCTGTCGGTTCAGGCGCAGGCCATCGGCCAGAAGATCGGATTCGTCATGCTGATCGGTATCATGGCGCTGGCGATATATAATGACATCCTTCATCTCAGCGGATAAGGCGCGCTTGAGCAGTCCGGAATTTCCCCGATGATTTCCATGAACTACAGACTGATCGCCCTGATTGCGGGCATGCTGGCCTCCTTGCGCGCATGGTCGGTCGATCCCTTCGTCATCGGGGACATCCGCGTCGACGGGCTGGAACGCATCTCGGTCGGGACGGTGCTGAACTACGTTCCACTCAACGTCGGCGACACCTTCGACGACGGCCGCGCCGCCGACGTCCTTCGGGGACTGTTCAATACCGGCTTTTTCGACGACATCCGGCTGGCGGCGGACGGCGATGTCCTGATCGTCACGCTCACCGAACGACCGACGATTGCGTCGATCGAGATCTCCGGCAACAAGGACATCAAGACCGAGCAACTGATGGAGGCGCTGCGCTCTATCGGACTTGCCGAGGGCCGGGTATTCGACCGCTCGTCGCTGGAGCGGATGAAGATCGAGCTGGAGCGCCAGTACTTCAGCCAGGGCAAATACGGCGTCAGGGTCGATTCGACGATAACATCCCTCGAGAACAATCGCGTCGATGTCGCGATCGGGATCGAGGAGGGCGACGTCGCCCGTATTCTGAATATCGGCATCGTCGGCAACCAGGCGTACAGCCGCCGCGAATTGCTCGGCAGGTTTCAGCTCAGTCCCCCGACCATGTTCGGCCTGTTTTCGGATAACGATCAGTATTCCAGGCGCAAGCTGTCCGGTGATCTCGAGACCCTTCGTTCGCATTATCTCGACAACGGTTATGTCAATTTCGCGATCGATTCCACACAGGTCTCGATCACGCCGGACAAACGCGATGTATATGTCACGGTCAACGTCATCGAGGGGGAGCAGTACACGGTCTCCGATATCCGCCTGAGCGGCGACCTGATCGTGCCCGAAGCGGAGTTGCGCGCGCTGATCGCGCTCGAACCGGGCGATATTTTTTCGCGTCGCCTGGTACAGCAGAGCGCATCCGCGATCAGCGATCGCCTCGGGCTCGAAGGTTACGCCTTCTCCAACGTCAGTCCGTCGCCGCAGACAGATCCCGAAAAACGGGAGGTCGCGCTCACCTTCATCGTCGATCCGGGCCGGCGTATCTATGTGCGCAGGGTCAACGTGTCCGGCAATATAAAGACCGGAGACGAGGTCGTCCGGCGCGAGATCCGCCAAATGGAAGGCGGCTGGATTTCGACCAGCAGGGTGACGCGATCGCGTGAGCGGCTGATGCGGCTTGGCTTTTTCGAGGAGGCCAATGTCGAAACCCCGACGGTGCCTGGCGTTCCGGATCAGGTCGATATCGACTTTTCAGTGACGGAACGACCTTCAGGCACGCTGATGGCCGGCATAGGATATTCCCAGTCGCAGGGCGTGCTGGTCAATGCCAGTGTCAGCCAGGACAATATCTTCGGAACCGGAAGACGCGTCAGCGCGACGATCAACAACAGCTCCTTTCAGCGCATTTACAGCTTTTCTTACACGAACCCGTACTATACGCTGAACGGCATCAGCCGCGGGCTCAGCGTATTCAGCCGGCGCACTGATGCAGGCGCCCTGCGGATCGCGGATTTCAGCACCGATGTCTACGGCTTCAGCGTCGATTACGGGATTCCGATCAGCGAGTTCAATACCGCGAGCATCGCAATCGGTTACGAGAACACCCGGCTCAACACCAACGAAAGCACGCCGCAGGAGTTCATCGACTTCATCGACTCCAATGAATCCCGTTTTGACATCTACAAGCTGCGGACCGGCGTCTCGCGCGACACCCGCAACCGTGCGATTCTCGCAGATCGCGGAATGCTGCACAGCATCTCGACCGAGATTGCGTTGCCGGGCAGCGGGCTGGAATACTACAAGCTGCGCTACCGCGGCCTCGCGTATGTTCCGCTGTTCTGGGACCTGACCCTGCTGTTCAAGGGAGAACTCGGCTACGGAGACAGTTACGGCGACACCACCAGCCTGCCGTTTTTCGAGAATTTTTACGCCGGCGGACCCGATTCGGTTCGCGGATACCGCGCGAGCACGCTCGGTCCCCGCTCGCTCTCCCTGACCCGCCCGTTGGGCGGATCCTTCAAGACCGTCGGCAATATCGAGTTCATATTTCCGGTGCCCTTTGCCGAGGACAACAAGTCGTTGCGCCTGAGCACATTCTTTGATATTGGTAATGTGTTTGACGGGACCAACGACTTCGATTCCAGCGAGTTGCGCACCTCCGTCGGCATCTCAGTCATCTGGTATACGCCGATCGCGCCGATGACCTTCAGCCTCGCGAGGACGCTGAACGACAAGCCGGGGGACAATACCGAATCATTCCAGTTCACGCTGGGCTCGTTTTTCTTTTGACAGATGAAATATCGGAGCATGACATTGAAGCATATCTTGACGGTCGTAATCACGGCGGCCATGTCGCTGGCCTTGACGGCGACCCTGCAGGTACAGGCCGCGGAACTCAAACTCGGCTATGTCGACGCCATGCGCCTGCTCGAGGACGCGCCGCAGGCGCGTGACGCAACCGCGCAACTCCAGCGCGAATTCGCCTCCCGCGAGGACGAGATCGCGCAGGCACAGGAACAGGTCACGCGCATGGAGGACCGCCTCAATCGCGACAGCGCGGTGATGTCCGAGGCGGAGCGCCGAAACATGGGGCTTGATGTATTGTCGAAAAAGCGGGAGCTGCGCCGCATGCAGGAGGAGTTCCGCGAGGATGTGAACATTCGTCGCAGTGACGCGCTGGGCAACCTCCAGGAGCTCATCAAGGAGACGATACAGGAGGTCGGCGACGCCGGCGGCTATCATCTGATCTTTTTCGAAGGCATCGCCTATGCGGACTCCGCCCTTGATATCACCAATGACGTACTCGATGGTCTGAAGAAACGCTACGAGGCGGCGTCACCCCGGCGCTAGCCCGGGACGCCAGGAGACCCGGCATTGGCATACAGCCTCGGTGAGCTTGCCGAAAGATTCGGCGCCGAACTCCACGGTGACCGGGACTGCCTGATACGCGCGGTCGCACCGCTTTCACGCGCGTGCGACGGCCAGATCGCCTTTATCGCCAATCCGAAGTTCCGTGTGCAACTCGCCGAGACGCATGCCGCGGCGGTGATACTCGCTCCTCAGGACCTCGAGTTCTGCCGCGTCAATGCGCTGGTGACCCGACAGCCCTATGCGCTGTACGCCCGAATCGCGCAACTGCTGCATCCCGATCCCGCCATGATCCCGGGTATCCATCCCTCCGCGGTGGTCGGCGCCGACTGCGCTATCGATCCGTCCGCATCCATCGGCGCCTGCGCCGTCATCGGCGACCGCGCGCACATCGCCGGCGGGGTCGTCGTCGGTCCGGGCTGCGTGATCGGGGAGGGCGTCGAAATCGGCGCCGGTTCCCGCCTGTCCCCCCGCGTCACGGTCCGTCACGGTGTCGTCATCGGGCAACGCGCGCGCATCCACGCCGGCGCGGTGATCGGCGAGGACGGCTTCGGCTACGCCAACGACGACGGTGACTGGATACGGATTCCCCAGATCGGCGGCGTGGTCATCGGAGACGACGTCGAGATCGGCGCGAATACCTCCATCGACCGCGGCGCGCTCAACGACACCGTCATAGAGGATGGTGTCAAGCTGGATAATCAGATCCAGATTGCCCACAATGTGCGCATCGGCGCCCATACGGCCATCGCCGGTTGTACCGGTATCGCCGGCAGCACCGTCATCGGCAAGCGTTGCGCGATCGGCGGCGGCGTCGGTATCTCCGGTCACCTGGAGATCGCCGATGATGTGCAGATCACCGGCACCACATTCGTGAGTCAGTCGATTACGGAGAAGGGCAGCTACTCGTCCGGCACGCCGTTCGAGCCGACCCGGGACTGGCGCAGGAATTTCATACGTATCAGGCAGCTCGACGACATGGCCAGGCGGCTTTCGGAACTGGAAAGGCTCGTCGGCAACAAGCGGGACAGGCGCGGCTAACAATATAAAGGTAAGCGATTACATGAACAGCAAAGACGGTCCCGACCAGGCAGCGGACGAGATCATGAACATCCACCAGATAATGGAGACGCTGCCACATCGCTATCCGTTTCTGCTGATCGACAGGGTTACCCGCTATACCGCAGGAAAGTCGCTGACCGCAGTCAAGAATGTCACCTTCAACGAGCCGTTCTTTTCCGGGCATTTCCCGGTGCGACCCATCATGCCCGGGGTGCTGATCCTCGAGGCGATGGCCCAGGCGACCGGCATCCTGGCCTTTCGCACCTCCAATACCCGGCCCAGCGACGGCACGCTGTACTACCTGGTTGGTATCGACAAGGCTCGCTTCAAGCAGGTGGTCGGTCCCGGCGACCAGGTCGTCATCGATGTGTCGCTGACGCGCAGCGTGCGCAATATCTGGTTCTTCGGCACCGAGGCCAGGGTGGACGGCAAGCTCATCGCCAGCGCCGACATGATGTGTGCGTCCAAGGACATCGACGATTGATCGATCCGCGCGCCATCATCGATCCGGGCGCAGACATTGCAGACGGCGTCGAGATCGGCCCGTTCTCGATCATCGGTCCGGATGTCGAGATCGGACCCGACTGCCGCATCGGTCCGCATGTCGTCGTCAGGGGTCCGACCCGGATCGGGCGCGACAACCGGATATTCCAGTTCGCGTCCATCGGCGAGGTGTCCCAGGACAAGAAATACCGGGGCGAGCGCACCGTACTCGAGATCGGCGACCGCAATGTGATCCGCGAGTACGTCACCATGCATCTCGGGACCGTGCAGGGCGGCGGCGTCACGCGCATCGGCAACGACAATCTGCTGATGGTCGGGGTACACATTGCACATGACTGCATAATCGGCAACGATATCATTTTTGCCAACAACGCCGCGCTGGCGGGCCATGTGCTGGTAGACGACCATGTCATCCTCGGCGGCTACACCCTGGTCCATCAGTTCTGTTCGATCGGCACGTACAGCTTCTCGTCGGTTGCGAGCGTCATCACCCGCGACGTGCCGCCCTACATCCTGGTGTCGGGCCACATGGCCAAACCTTACGGGCTGAACACCGAGGGACTCCGCAGGCACGGTTTCAGCGCCGCTACCCTGCGCATGTTGCGCCGCGCCTACAAGATCCTTTACCGCTCGAACCTGCCGCTCGAGCAGGCCGTGCGCGAGTTGAAGACGCTCTCGGCCGAGTGTCCCGAGGCCGGGACGATCGCGGACTTCATCGAACGCTCGCAACGCGGCATCGTTCGCTAGGGGCCACCGGCATGACGCGAATCGGCCTGGTCGCCGGAGAAGCCTCCGGTGACCTGCTCGGAGAGGGCCTGATCCGGGCGATCCGCGAGCGCGTACCGGGTGCAGTGTTCGAGGGCGTTGCGGGCCCGCGCATGGTAGCGGCCGGTTGCCATGCGCTCTACCCGATGGAACGCTTGTCGGTGCTCGGATTCGTCGAGGTGCTGGGCCGCTATCGCGAGCTGCATGCGATGCGCGCATCGCTCGTCGCGCACTTTATCGCGAATCCACCGGACGTCTTCGTCGGCATCGACGCGCCGGACTTCAACCTGGGTCTCGAGGCGCGCCTGAAGGCGCGCGCGATTCCGGCCGTCCATTATGTCAGTCCGACCGTCTGGGCCTGGCGGCGCGGCCGCCTGCGCAAGATCGGTGCATCGGTGGACCTGATGCTGGCATTGTTTCCGTTCGAGACCGTGTTCTACGAGGAAATGGGCATCCCGGTGCGCTATGTAGGCCACCCCTTTGCCGACGATATCCCGCTCGATGTCGACGCGCGGGTCGCGCGTGCGTCGCTCGGACTGCCGTCGGACGGCGAACTGCTGGCACTGTTGCCGGGCAGCCGCGAATCCGAGGTCCAACGGAAGAGCGTCGTGTAGGGAAAGTTA
>CAZJKV010000027.1:0-20931 GCA_964546765.1 uncultured Chromatiales bacterium | reverse complement strand
GGCCGCCGGCGGCGGCGCCGCTGAGCCCTCGGCAGGCCAGGGCGACGACGTGACATCGCGCCAGCCCTTCGTGCGCCCCGGGGTAAAAGTCGGACGCAACGACCCCTGTCCCTGCGGTTCGGGCAGGAAGTTCAAGCAGTGCCACGGCAAGCTGAGTTGATCCGGGTGCGGCCTTGGCGGTCGGCCTGAGCGGAGACCTGCCCGCCCTGCATCCTGTCCGGGGCGTGCGCCTCGGCGCGACAGCGGCCGGTATCCGGAACAAGGACCGGCGTGACCTGGTCCTGATCGAGGTCGCGCCAGGAACCGCATGCGCCGCGGTATTCACCCGCAACGCCTTTTGCGCCGCACCCGTCGTTCTGGCGCGCCGCCATCTCGATCGCGCCGCCCCCCGCTACCTGCTGATCAATGCCGGCAATGCCAATGCCGGGACCGGCGCCGCCGGCCTGCAGGCGGCCGAGGCCTGCTGCGAGACGGTCGCGAGCCTCGGTCGTTGCGGCAGCGACGAGGTCCTGCCGTTTTCTACCGGCGTCATCGGCGAGCCGTTACCAGTTGAGCGCATACAGTCGGCGGTCGGACCCCTGTTCGGCGCCCTGCGCGCCGACGCCTGGGCGGATGCGGCGCACGGTATCATGACGACCGACACCGTCGCGAAGGCGATATCGCTACAGGTCAGGCTCGGCGACGAGACAGTGAACCTGAACGGAATCGCGAAGGGCGCCGGCATGATCCATCCGGATATGGCGACGATGCTCGCGTTTCTCGCGACCGATGCCCGGGTCGATCCGGGGTTGCTGCAGCGCTGTCTCGCGCATGCAGTGGACGAGAGCTTCAACTGCATCACGATCGACGGCGACACCTCGACCAACGACGCCTGCGTGCTGCTCGCGACCGGCGCCGCCGCGATGGCGCCGCTCGTTTCCGAAGACGATCCCCGTTACCCCGCGCTGTCCGATGCAGTGCGCGAGGCCTGTACCGCGCTCGCGCAAGCGGTCGTGCGTGATGGCGAAGGCGCGACCCGCTTTATCACGGTCGAGGTCGGCGAAGGCCGTGACCGCGCCGAATGCCGGGCGGTCGCCTATGCGGTCGCGCTGTCGCCGCTGGTCAAGACCGCGTTCTTCGCCGGCGATCCGAACTGGGGGCGCATCCTCGCCGCAGTCGGGCGCGCCGGGCTTGCCGGCCTCGATGTCGGCGGGGTATCGATTACGCTCGACGATGTGTGCATTGTCCGGGGAGGTGAACGCGCCGCGGACTATACCGAGGCGCGCGGACAGGCGGTCATGCAGCGCAGCGAGATCACGATCCGGATCCTGCTCGGGCGCGGCGATGCACGGGCCCGGGTCTGGACGACGGACCTGTCTTATGACTATGTAAAGATCAATGCGGAATACCGGACCTGAAGACAGCGGTACTGCGTAGACAAAAAACCCGCCAGCGGCGGGTTTTTTGTCTACTTCATTTTCGATTCCTTGTAGATCACATGCTTGCGGACGACGGGATCGAATTTCTTGATCTCGAGCTTGTCCGGCATCGTGCGCTTGTTCTTGTCGGTCGTGTAGAAGTGTCCCGTCCCGGCGGAAGAGACCAGCTTGATCTTGTCACGCATCGTCGTGGCTCCTTATACCTTGACCCCGCGGCCGCGGACGTCGGCCAGCACGCTGTCGATGCCGCGCTTGTCGATGATGCGCAGGCCGTGCGAGCTGACCCGCAGCTTGACCCAGCGCTTCTCGCTCGCGACCCAGAAACGGTGGGTCTGCAGATTGGGCAGGAAACGCCGCCGCGTCTTGTTGTTCGCGTGCGAGACGTTATTGCCGACCATCGGCCCCTTGCCGGTCACCTGACATACTCTGGACATCGCAAAATACTCCAAAAACCGGTGGAAAATTCGGAACGTGCCTTTATATCAGATTGGCCCTTTGACGACAAGTCTCTGTGCGGTCCGGGACCGGCTCCGACACAGTCTTCTTCGAGTTAACCACTTGTAATTGAACAACATTCATGGGGTCAGAGTAGACGAAGTCTACTCTGACCCCATGGAACCTTAGAGCAGCCCTTGCTCGGCGAAGGAGAGCACGGCGCCGTCGCCGATGATCAGGTGGTCGAGGACACGGATATCGACCAGTAGCAGGGCCTCACGCAGGCGGCGGGTCAGGCGCAGGTCGGCCTGGCTCGGCTCGGCGATGCCGGAGGGGTGATTGTGGGCGAAGATCAGCGCCGCGGCATTATGCGCGAGCGCAAGCTTGACGATCTCGCGCGGGTGGACGCTGGCGCCGTCGATCGTCCCGCGGAACACCTCGTCGAAGGCGATGACGCGGTGTCGGGTATCGAGGAACAGGCACGCAAAGACCTCGTGCGGCCGGTCGCGCAACTGCGCGGTCAGGTAGTTGCGGGTATCGGACGGATTGCGCAGCGCGTCGCCGCGTTGCAGGGTCTCACGCAGATAGCGGCGCACCATCTCGAGCACCGCCTGCAACTGCGCGTACTTCGCGAGCCCGAGGCCGGGGCTCTCGCAGAAGCGCCGCGCGTCGGCGTCGAGCAATCTGCGCAGGCCGCCATGCTCGGCCAGCAGGCCGCGCGCGAGATCGACGGCGGTCAGGCCGCGCATCCCGGTACGCAGGAAGATCGCAAGCAGTTCGGCGTCGGAGAGGCTCGCGGGTCCACGGGTCAGCAGTTTTTCCCGCGGACGCTCTTCCGCGGGCCAGTCGGATATCGCCATGATCGACACTCCTTGTCGTCACATGATGAACGGACGGCGCCGCCGGCCCCGCGCACCGCGTCGTGTATGCTATCTTATTGTGGCCGGAGATCTATACCGAAGTCATTTCAGGATCCGCCGTCAAGCATAATTGAGCCCCCATGAGCCTGGCAAACAAAAACATCCTGCTCGGCGTGACCGGCAGCATCGCCGCATACAAGAGCGCCGACCTGGTCCGCTGCCTGCGCGCAGCCGGTGCGTCGGTCGAGATCGTGCTGACGCAGGCCGGCGCCGGATTCATCACGCCGCTGACGCTGCAGGCACTTTCCGGACGGCCGGTCCATACCCGTCACCTCGATCCGGACGCCGAGGCCGCGATGGGACATATCGACCTCGCGCGCTGGGCCGACCTCGTATTGATAGCGCCGGCGTCGGCGAACTGCATCGCGAAGCTCGCGCACGGCATTGCCGACGACCTGCTGACGACGCTGTGCCTCGCGAGCGAGGCGCCACTCGCGCTGGCCCCGGCGATGAACCGTGTCATGTGGTCGCATCCGGCGACGCAGGACAACATCGCGAGGCTCGCCGGGCGCGGCGTGCATGTCTTCGGTCCCGGCAGCGGCGACCAGGCCTGCGGCGAGACCGGGCCGGGGCGCATGCTCGAGCCCGACGAACTGGTCGCGCTCAGTGGCGCGTTGTTCGCGTCGGGGCGACTTGAGGGGCGGCGCGTGCTGATCACGGCCGGACCGACGCGCGAGGCAATCGACCCGGTGAGATTCCTCTCGAATTACAGTTCCGGGAAGATGGGTTATGCGCTCGCCAACGCGGCGGCCGAGGCCGGCGCGTCGGTGACCCTGGTCAGCGGACCGGTCGAGCGGCCGCTGCATGCCGATGTCCGCTGCCTCAGGATCGTTTCAGCGCAACAGATGTTCGATGCCGTCGCTGCCGAATGCGCGGTTGCCGACATCTTCATCGCCGCCGCTGCAGTCGCCGATTATCGCCCGGCACGTGTCGCGCCAGGCAAGATCAAGAAGCTGGATGCGGTCCTGAATCTCGAACTCGAGCGGACACCGGACATCCTGGCCGCGATTGCTGCGCGCGATGATGGTCCGTTCACGGTCGGTTTCGCCGCCGAGACCGATGACCTCGAGGCAAACGCGCGTGCCAAGTTGCGCGACAAGCGTCTCGACCTCGTCATTGCAAACCATGTCGGCCGACCGGGCAGCGGTTTCGACAGCGACGACAATGAGGCCGTGGCGTACTGGTCCGGCGGCGGCGCGGAATTCCCGCTGATGCCCAAGGAACGTCTCGCGCGCAAGCTGATCGACCTGGTCGCCGAGCGATATGCCGCGAATCGAATGTAGGATGCGGTGACGCAGCGAATCGCGCCGGTATTGTCCGGTGCGCTATTGTTTGCAAAGTTGGAGAAACTCGATGTCCCGCGTGCAACTCAAGATCATCGACCCCCGGCTGGGACGCGACATTCCACTGCCGGAATATGCGACCTCCGGTTCGGCTGGACTCGATCTGCGAGCCTGTATCGATGCCCCGCTCGAGATTCGGCCCGGCGAGACACACCTGCTTCCGACCGGTCTCGCGATACATATCGGAGATCCGGGCCTGGCAGCGATGTTGTTGCCACGCTCGGGTCTCGGCCACAAGCACGGCATCGTGCTCGGTAATCTCGTCGGGCTGATCGATTCGGACTACCAGGGCCAGGTCTTCGTTTCGTGCTGGAACCGCGGCGACCAGGTCTTTTCGATCGCGATCGGAGAACGTATCGCGCAAATGGTATTCGTCCCGGTCGTGCAGGCCGGGTTCAAAATCGTAGAGGAATTCGATGCCAGCGACCGCGGCGCCGGCGGTTTCGGTCATTCAGGACGACACTGACCGATGTCAACGACCGCCGCGCTGCCCGCCGAGATCTTCAAGGCCTACGACATCCGGGGCATCGTCGGCCGCACGCTGACCGACGCGATCGTCTGCGACATCGGCCGCGCGATCGGGAGCGAGGCGCATGAGGCCGGACTCGGCGTGGTCGTGCTTGCACGCGACGGTCGCCTGTCGGGTCCCGCCTTCGTCGAGGCACTCGGCCGCGGCATCCGCGGCGCCGGCGTCGATGTTATCGACGCCGGCATGGTCCCGACACCGCTGCTCTATTTTGCGGCCCACGAAATCGGCGCCGGTTCCGGCGTCATGATCACAGGCAGCCATAACCCGCCCGACTACAACGGTTTCAAGATCATGCTTGGCGGTGAGACGCTCGCCAGCGAGCGCATCCAGCGCCTGCGCAAGCGTATTGTCGACGGCGAACTTTATCGTGCGGATGTGCCCGGCGAACTTCGGCGCGCTGCGCCGATCGAGGACTATATCGCGCGGGTGTGCAGTGACATCCGGCCGGCACGAACGCTCAAGATCGTCGTCGACTGCGGCAGCGGCGTCGCCGGTATTGTCGCGCCGCGCCTGCTTCGCGCGCTCGGCTGCGATGTCGTCGAACTGTATTGCGAGGTCGACGGCAGCTTTCCCCATCACCACCCCGATCCGAGCCAGCCGGAAAACCTGGAAGACCTGATCCGCGCGGTCGCCGAACACCATGCCGATCTCGGCCTTGCCTTCGACGGCGACGGTGACCGGCTCGGCGTCATCGACCCGAACGGCAAGGTGATCTGGCCCGACCGCCAGATGATGCTGTATGCCGCCGACGTGCTGTTGCGCAGGCCGGGCGCACCGATCATCTTCGACATCAAGAGTTCGCGCCATCTCGAGCGCGTGATCCGCGAACACGGCGGCGAGCCGGTCATGGCCCGCACCGGCCATTCGCTGATCAAGGCGAAGCTCAGGGAACTCGATGCGCCGCTCGCCGGCGAGATGAGCGGCCATATCTTTTTCAGGGAGCGCTGGTACGGATTCGACGACGCGCTGTACGCAGCGGCGCGGTTGATCGAGATCCTCGCACGCGACCCGCGGCCGCCGGCCGAGGTCTTCGGCGCGTTGCCGGACACGGTGTCGACCCCGGAACTGCGGATCGACTTCGAAAATGAGGGCGAGAACCACGCCTTCATGGAGCGCTTCCTCGCGAACCCGCACTTCGACGGCGCGCGCATCATCACGATCGACGGCCTGCGCGCCGAATTCCCGGACGGCTGGGGCCTGGTGCGCGCGTCGAATACGACGCCGTCGCTCATCCTGCGCTTCGAGGCCGATGACGACGCGGCGCTCGAGCGGATAAAGCGGATGTTCCGGCGGGCGCTTCTGGCGGTCGAGCCCGGGCTGTCATTGTCGTTTTGAGAGTCGCAGGTATACTACGGGGCGTGTGTGGACATCATCGCAAGGGGCGGGCAAGTCGCTCTGCGAATGTTGGCGGACAACGGAACAGGTGCCAGATCGAATGACGCTGAATAAAGCATCGGCGATGAACATTGCCCGGGTCCTCACCGAGGCGCTGCCGTACATACGCCGCTTCGCCGGCAAGACCATCGTCATCAAGTACGGCGGAAACGCAATGGTAGACGACAATCTGAAAAGCGGCTTCGCGCGCGATGTCGTGCTGATGAAGCTGGTCGGAATGAACCCGGTCGTCGTCCACGGCGGCGGACCGCAGATCGGCAAGCTGCTCGAGCGCATCGGCAAGCAAAGCGAGTTCGTCGACGGCATTCGCGTCACAGACAGCGAGACCATGGACGTCGTCGAGATGGTGCTCGGAGGACTCGTCAACAAGGAGATCGTCACGCTGATCAATCGCCACGGCGGGCACGCCGTCGGCCTGAGCGGCAAGGACGGCCCGCTGATCCGGGCGCGCAAGCTGAACATCAAGCGCCAGGGGCCGGAACTCGAAGTCCCCGAGATCATCGATGTCGGCCATGTCGGCGAGGTCGTCAGCATCAACGCGGGCATCATCGACATGCTCGTCTCCGGCGACTATATCCCGGTGATCGCGCCGATTGGCGTCGGCGACGACGGTCAGTCCTACAATATCAACGCCGACCTCGTCGCCGGCAAGGTCGCCGAAGTGCTCGGCGCCGAGAAGCTGATATTGCTGACCAACACTGCCGGCGTACTCGACGGCAGCGGCGAGGTCATCACCGGGCTCACCGTCGCCGACGTCGACCGCCTGATCGGGGACGGCACGATCCACGGCGGTATGCTGCCCAAGATCCGCTGCGCGCTCGACGCCGTGCAGGGCGGCGTGCAGAGCGCGCATATCATCGACGGGCGGGTCGAGCACGCGGTGCTGCTCGAGGTATTTACCGATGAAGGTGTCGGCTCGCTGATACGGCGTTGACGCCCTCCTGCACGAGCGCCCGCCTCGACCGACGCCCGGTTTTCCACGGGGTGACGCGCCATCGACTGGTTCACTCATTTCGTCCTTTTCCTGGTCGCGCTGTTCGCGAACATGCTGTCCGCGCTCGCGGGCGGCGGCGCGGGACTGCTGCAACTGCCGGCCCTGATTTTCCTGGGTCTGCCCTTCGCAGTCGCGCTTGCGACCCACAAGGTCGCGAGCGTCGCGCTCGGCGTCGGCGCGACGCTGCGCTACCTGCGCGGCGGCGGCCTGACCTGGCCGTTCTCGCTGTTCATACTCGCGTGCGGCCTGCCCGGCGTCGTACTGGGCGCGAGTCTTATATTGCAGGTGCCGGAGCGCATCGCCGAGGTCACGCTGGGTTTCCTGACGATCGCGCTCGGCGTCTATTCCTGGCTCAGTCCGAACCTCGGCCTGACCCGCCGCGAGATCGCCGTTGACCGTCGTCACCGCGTCGTTGGCGGCCTGGTGCTGTGCGGCATAGGCATCGTCAACGGCTCGCTGACATCGGGCAGCGGACTGTTCGTGACCCTGTGGCTGGTGCGCTGGTTCGGGCTCGAATACAGGCATGCGGTCGCGTATACGCTGGTGCTGGTCGGCCTGTTCTGGAACGGGACCGGCGCGCTGACCCTCGGCATGCAGGGCACGATACAGTGGGATTGGCTGCCGGCGTTGCTGCTAGGCTCTCTGATAGGCGGTTTTCTCGGTGCGCACCTCGCGATCATCAAGGGTAACCGGGTCATCAAGCGTGTATTCGAAGTCGTCACGATTCTGGTCGGGCTGAAGCTGGTGGCAGGGTGACCCGGATTACGCGGTGAGTCTTACGGGCTACAATAGACGAGTCGACTGCCGTGAAAAATCTTGGGAATCCAGACGCCGGCAGATAGACTTGTCGACAATCCCGGACCGTGCGCCCGAGGCGTTGCCTGGCCGTGGCCGGGTTCGACCTGGTTGCAGGTTGAGCGAGAAGCGGAGTAATCACACTGATGCTATCCGACATGACAATTCTGGTGACGGGCGGTACCGGGTCGTTTGGCCATGCATTTGTGCCGATGGTTCTGGAGAGGTTCAATCCGCGAAAGCTGATCATCTTCTCCAGGGATGAAATGAAGCAGTGGGAAATGGCGAAAAAATTTACCGGCGATGACCGGCTTCGTTTTTTCATCGGGGATGTCAGGGATCGGAACCGCCTGTATCGCGCGCTTGACGGCGTGGACTATGTGGTCCATGCGGCGGCGTCGAAGATAGTACCAACCGCAGAGTACAATCCGTTCGAGTGCATAAAGACTAATATCGACGGCGCGATGAACCTGATCGATGCCTGTATCGACAAAGGGGTCAAACGGGTAGTGGCCCTGTCCACGGACAAGGCAAGCAGTCCGATCAATCTCTATGGCGCGACCAAGCTGGCATCGGACAAATTGTTTATCGCCGCCAACGCCTACTCCGGTGGCAATGACACCCGCTTTGCCGTAGTGCGTTACGGCAATGTGATGGGCTCCCGGGGTTCGGTGATACCGTTCTTCATGTCATTGCGCGACAATGGGGTGTTGCCGATAACCGATCCCCGCATGACCAGATTCATGATATCCCTGGAGCAGGGGGTTGATCTGGTATGGCACGCATTTGAGGATATGATAGGCGGAGAGATCTATGTAAAGAAGATTCCCTCCATGCGTGTCGTCGACCTGGCCAATGTGGTAGCTCCCGGAGCCCGTCACGAGATAATCGGAATACGGCCTGGTGAAAAGCTTCATGAGCAAATGATCGGCGCAGACGATTCGTTCTATACCTATGAATACCCGGATCACTACAAAATACTGCCTTCGATCAACAACTGGGGGGAATGCAACCAGCGCATCAAGGGTGGCAGGAAGGTTGAGGACGGCTTCGTTTACTCCAGCGACAGGAACGCCGAGTGGATGGGGGAAAACGAACTCCGCGCGTGGATAGAGAAGAACATGGACAAGATAGGAGCATTCTGAGTAATGATTCCCTACGGCAGGCAGGATATCCGGCAAGACGATATCGATGCGGTAGTGGAAATCCTGCGCTCCGATTACCTTACCCAGGGGCCCGCCGTGCCTGCATTCGAGCGGGCGATTGCGGACAAGGTCACGGTCCGCCATGCGGTAGCGGTCAACAGCGCCACTTCCGCCCTCCACATTGCCTGCCTGTCGCTGGGCGTCGGACACGGAGATACAGTCTGGACGGCGCCTGTCACCTTTGTGGCATCGGCGAATTGTGCGCTTTACTGCGGCGCCACCGTCGACTTCGTCGATATCGATCCGAGCACATACAACATGAGCGTCCACGCTCTGCGGCAAAAGCTCGAGCAGGCTGAAAAATCCGGGCGCTTACCGAAGGTGGTGATACCGGTACACCTCGGTGGCCAGTCATGCGAGATGAAGGAGATCCATGCGCTCGGCAGGCAGTACGGGTTCGGGATCATTGAAGACGCATCCCATGCCATCGGCGGTCGCTATCGGGGAGACCCTGTCGGAAATTGTGCTTACAGCGACATCGCCGTGTTCAGTTTCCATCCGGTGAAGATCATTACCACCGGTGAAGGCGGAATGGCGGTGACCAACGATGACGTGCTGGCGGAACGCATGCGGCTCTTGCGAACTCATGGCATTACCCGCGATGCGGATAAAATGACGCATGAGCCGGATGGGCCCTGGTATTACCAGCAGATCGCTCTGGGATTCAACTACCGGATGACGGATATGCAGGCGGCATTGGGCCTGAGCCAGCTTGCGCGGCTGGATGACTACATTGCGCGCCGGCACGTAATCAGCAGGATATATGACGACGCACTCGCGGATCTGCCATTGCTGACGCCCTGGCAGCACCCTGACTGCCATTCTGCATTTCATCTGTACGTAGTTCGCCTGTTGCCGGATGAGTGCGGCATCACACACAGGGAGTTATTCGAGTCACTAAGTAAGACGGGTGTCGGCGTCAACCTTCATTACATACCGGTTCATTTACAGCCGTATTTCCGTTCCATGGGATTTGCGCCGGGACAGTTCAGGGAATCGGAGAATTATTATGCGCAGGCGGTCAGCCTGCCGATGTACCCGGCGCTGTCAGAGGAGTCGCAGTCGGTTGTCATTGAAGGCATCCGGTCGGCGTTTCGGAAATGAACCTGGCCATCATTCCTGCCAGGGGGGGGAGCAAACGGATTCCCCGGAAGAACATTCGTCTTTTTGCAGGCAAGCCGGTTATCGCGTGGTCTATAGAAGCCGCCCTGGCAAGCCGGTGTTTCGACCGGGTGATTGTCTCGACGAATGATCTGGAGACAGCCGCCATCGCGCGCAAATACGGCGCAGAGGTACCCTTTGTGAGGCCGGAGGACCTGTCTGACGATCATACCGGCACGATTCCGGTTGTCAGGCATGCGATCGAGGAGACGGGCGGCGCACCCGCCCATCAACTGGTGTGCTGTATCTATGCGACCGCCCCGTTCATCACCGCTGAGCTACTGAGCCTGGGACGTGACGTGTTGCTCGATTCCGGCGCTGATTATGCGATTTCGATCACATCCTATCCTTTCCCGATACAGCGCGCGGTACGGCGCACGGCCGGCAATCGTATCGAGATGTTTTATCCGGAGTATTTTTCCACGCGCTCCCAGGACCTGGAGGAGGCATTCCACGATGCCGGTCAGTTCTACTGGGGGCGCAGCGAGGCATGGCTGAGTGACAAGGGCCTGTTCGGCCATGATACGGCGCCGGTCATCGTGCCTCGTCACCAGGTCCAGGACATTGATACAGAGGAGGACTGGGTGAGAGCCGAATGGTTGTTCAGAGCCATGCAGGCGGAATCCGGTTCGGGCCGGTGATTTTCGCATTCCGCACGGATGCCTCGATCCAGATCGGTACAGGCCATGTCATGCGCTGCCTTACGCTTGCCAGGCATCTCAGGTCTATTGGCCATGATTGCCTGTTTCTGACAGGGGATCAGCCGGGGAATGCCGCGGTCTCCCTCCGTGAGACGGGATTCCGCACGGAGGTCATTCGTGCGGAAGGACACGGCGCGAATGGCGACATTATCGTCAGGTCGCCGTATGCGGGCTGGCTGGGAGGGGATTGGCGATCCGATGCGCAACAGTGCCTGGCCGCCATTGGTGGACGGAAGCCGGACTGGCTGGTCGTTGATCATTATGCATTGGGCGCCGACTGGGAGCGGGAAATGGCCTCGGGGTGTCATAGAGTGATGGTGATCGATGACCTTGCCGACCGGGGGCATGACTGTGACGTATTGCTGGATCAGAACCTCGGGCGCCGGGCCGCCGATTATGATTCGTTATTGCCCGAGCGCGCGACCCGCTTCATCGGCCCTCAATATGCGTTGCTCAGGCCGGAGTTCCATCAGCAGCGGGAAGCAAGCCTCCGGCGTCGGGTCGATGCCTCATTACGGAATATCCTGGTCTTTATGAGTGGCATCGACAAGGATAATGCAACCGGGCAAGTGCTGGATGTATTGAACAATGTGCAGCTGACGCCGGGCGTGTGCATCAAGGTGGTCATGGGGCGTAACGCACCCTGGCTGAATGAGATCCGGCAGCAGGTGGGCGGCATGTGCCTGGCCGTTGACGTGGCTGTGGACGTTGAGGACATGGCGAGCCTTATGAGCGCGTCTGACCTGGCGATCGGAGCGGCGGGAGGCGCGGCCTGGGAGCGTTGCTGCCTGGGTTTGCCCTCTGTCATCGTGGTGCTTGCGGACAATCAATGGCCGGGAGCTGCGGCGCTGGCCGCGGCCGGTGCAGCCATGGTGATCGATGGTATCGATGAACTGGGGAACGAGTTGCCAGGGTGCATTACACGCATGGGGCGTCCAGGGGTGCTCGCTGACGTTGCCGGCAAAGCGGCTGCAGTGACCGACGGTCGAGGGGTGGAGCGTGTCTCCGCCTGCTTGTGCAACTGATTCCTGACGGCCTGTCTCATATGGAGACAGCAGATGACGCATGAGAAGGTGCTTTTCCTCAGTTCGGAGAATTCACCGCTAATTGCCTGGCTGCAGGAACAGGGCGATCAGGTCATTCACACGGCAGGCAAGCTTTCTACCCGGAAAGTCGCGCAACAGGAATTTACCTTTCTGATCAGCTATGGCTACAGGCATATACTTCGCAGAGAGATCCTCGACCTCTTTCCGGGGAAGGCGATCAACCTTCATATCTCCTACCTGCCGTGGAACCGTGGTGCTGATCCGAATTTCTGGAGTTTCGTTGAAGGTACGCCAAAAGGCGTCACTATCCATTATCTGGACGAAGGTGTGGACACCGGGGATATAATTGTACAGAAGGAAGTCGTGTTCGATCTGGAAAAGGAAACGCTGGCTACATCTTACGAGAAGTTGCATCAGTCAATGCACGATTTGTTCAAGCAAAACTGGCGAGGCATCAAGAGCGGAGAATGCCAATCGATTAAGCAGGTCGGCATAGGCACTGTCCACAAGATCAAGGACAAGGAGGGACTGTCCCATTTGCTGACGGATGGATGGGATACCCCTGTTTCAACCCTGGTTAAACATGCGTCCTGAATGAAAGCTGAGGTCGTTAGCGGGGAAGTAATTATATGAGGTTGTGCAACGCATGTAGACAGGGATTAGCGGACAACCCGGAACATCACTGATGAAATTGCCCAGCATTTCCATTGCCGGAAGGCGAATCGCTTCTGACGAGCCTCCCTATGTCATTGCGGAGCTGTCTGCCAATCATAATGGCAAGCTCGAAACGGCGATGAGGATCATTGATGAGGCGCATCGTGCCGGAGCGGATGCAGTCAAGATCCAGACCTACCGGCCGGATACGATTACACTCGACTCCGATGCGGAGGATTTCAGGATCAAGGGCGGGCTGTGGGATGGCCGCACCCTGTACGAGCTGTATGAAGAGGCCCATACACCCTGGGAGTGGCACCAGCCATTGTTTGAATACGCGCGCAAGAGCGGGATTACCATTTTCAGCTCGCCTTTCGATACTACCGCAGTGGACCTGCTCGAAGACCTGGATGCTCCTGCCTACAAGATCGCATCGTTCGAGGCGGTGGATCTGTCGCTGATCCGGTACGTGGCAGCCACCGGAAAACCGATGATCATCTCAACCGGGATGGCGGATGTGGAGGAAATACAGGAGGCCATCGACGCAGCCCGTGCAGGCGGTTGCCAGGAGCTGGCGATATTGCATTGTGTCAGCGGTTATCCCGCGCCTGCATCTGATTACAATCTGAGAACTCTTCCGGACATGCAGGGACGGTTTGGCGTGGTCACAGGCCTGTCTGATCATACGCTGGACAACATAACCGCCATTGCCGCGGTAGCGATGGGCGCGGCATTGGTCGAAAAGCACTTCACACTGGACCGAAGCAGTGGCGGGCCTGATGACGTGTTCTCGCTGGAGCCTGCCGAACTCGAGGCGCTGTGCCGGGGTGCGAGGATTGCCTGGGAGGCGCTGGGCAAGATTGATTATGGCCGAAAATCCAGCGAGCAGGGCAATGTCCAGTTTCGCCGGTCCCTATACTATGTCAGGAATATCGAGGCCGGAGAAATAATTTCCGGGGATGCTGTGCGCAGCGTCCGACCCGGATTTGGATTGGCGCCGAAACATCTGTTATCCGTTGTCGGTCGCCGGGCCCGCCATGCGCTGGCAAAGTATACCCCTGTCCGATGGGGTGATCTTGAGTAGCAGCGGATACCACGCGGTCTCTCCGCAATTTCCATGACGGATACAAATGTCTTCGTTGTCAGCACGCCGCTGCAGTTGATCGGGAGTGCCGAGGCTCGCCGGTTATACCCGGAAGGAAAGTCGCTGTTGGTGATCGCACGGGCAGATAACGCGCGAACGCGAGACCAGATCGGCTATCTTCTGCAGCGTCTGGGCTGGAGCGATACCGAGATTGTCCATCTCGACAAGCTCTTTTTTTACATCACCGTGGTGTTCCTCATCAGAAGACTGATTTCCACCAGGGTAGGCAACCTGTATATCGGCAACATGGGGAGCTGGATCCACGAGCTGTTCTATACGTCTGTTCCTGCGCGACGCGTTGTCTTTCTGGACGATGGCGCGGCTACGATTGCTTATTACAGCCAGGCCGGCATCATGAAAAGCCGGATATCGTCCGGCACGAGGGCTTATTTCCGGTTGACCGGTTTGCCCTTGAAAATACCAGCGCAGGAGCCGCTGAATTTTTTTACATTTTTCCCGCTGCAGGACAAGCCGGGTGTCAATGTTATCAGGCATGATTTTCCATATTTTAAGCTGGTCTTCCCGCGCAAGTCGGGTGCAGAAGATGTCAAGGGTGCTGTCGGGTTTCTTGGGCAGCAATACAACTCAGCGGAGGAATATGCCCGCCTGGTGGTGCAGTTGAAGCATGTTGCACACCGGCATCCGGGGAGCCGGCTTGTCTACTTCATGCATCGAAAAGAGGATCGGAAAAAACTGGGCGCCGTTCTGGCGGGCTTGCCTGTTGAAATCCGGGATCCGGGCTGGCCGGTTGAGGTCGAGGTGGCGACCTCCGGCGTTGATTTCATCGCATTCTACAGTTTTATCTCCACGGCCCTGTTCACGCTGAAGAGCATGTTTCCCGAGCTGAAAATCTATCAGATTGACGATCGGAGGATAGCCGCCACGATTTGCCACTATAACGATGTGGTCGAGGTGTTTCGTGCGGCAGGTATCGAAACGGTATCGCTGTAGCTCGATCGCAAAGACCGTCGGGACCGTGGATCTACCGGCCCGGTGTGGAACAGGCGATGTCGACCTGCGATGAGCGGGCTATGGTCGACCGTACTCGCGCTGATACGCCTTGATCCGCTCCAGTGCAGTGCCCATGCCCGGTTGGGCTGAAAGGAAGTCGACCAGCGTCGCAAGGCTCGCGATGCCGGTGACCTGGATACCGTGGCTCTGTTCGACCTGATCAATTGCGAATCGCCCGTCGGTACCGCGTTCCTGGCGATCGAGTGAGATTGTGACACCGGCGACGGTTGCCCCGGCATTGCGGATGATGTCTACGGATTCGCGTACCGAGGTGCCGGCCGAAATCACATCGTCTATGATCAGCACGCGGCCCTCGAGCGCGTGTCCGACAATGACGCCCCCCTCGCCATGCTGCTTGGCTTCCTTACGATTGAATGCAAACGGAATATCGATGCCGTGAATGTCGTTGAGTGCGATCACGGTCGAGACCGCTAGCGGTATCCCCTTGTAGGCTGGGCCATAGAGCATGTCGAAGCCGATGCCGGATTTGACGATCGCCTCGGCGTAATAGCGTCCGAGCCCGGCGATCGCGGCGCCGTCGTCGAACTTGCCGCTGTTGAAAAAATACGGGCTGATACGCCCGGACTTGAGCTTGAACTCCCCGAACAGCAACGCGCCCTGCGCGATTGCGAACTCGATAAACCCGCGTTGATAATCCTGCATGACGATCCCCGGCAGTGAAGTCCGCCTATTGTAGCGGCTGCCGGGGGCGTGGAGAAATTGCGATAGCGAACCGCCGCTATTGCTTGCGGAACCAGGCGTCTTCTTCCGGGCTCAGCGTCATATGCCCGACACGAAAGCCATGCGTGAGCGGCACGCCTGCCTGGGAAGCTGCGCCCGTCGTATCGACTCCGCGCGGGGTCTCGATCAGCAGGCCGATCTTGCCGTCGACCTCGAGGATGCGGAAGTTGTAGATCATCAGGTTGTGAAACGACTGGCGCAGGTAACTACCGCCCGGCGGCGGTTTCGGTGCGAGCACGATCAGCTGCATATCCTCGATGCGGAAGATCGCGCTGCTGTCGCGGTTGCCGCGGAACAACGCAGGATAGAGCCGGTACAACATTGCGCGGTTGTCGCTCAGGCCCTCAATCGCGGCGAGGCCGGCGAGCAGCGCGCGTCCGCCGTCACGGCCGTCCCAGGCGATCAGGACCGGTCGTCGTTCCGCATTGATCGCGAGGACGTGATGGCCGTCGAACGGCAGGTTGTCGCTGACGATCTCGTGGGATTCGCCGAGCACGTTCGTCAGCGAATCGGTGACGAGTTCCTTCAGGATCTCGTCCGAGGTCAGGGCCACGGTTCTGAGGTGAATGCTCATCGATGTTCCTCTTGATGAATGTCACGTGTTTCCGCCTGTATCCCTGATCGGAGCTCGGCGAACAGCAGTGCGGCGACGTTCCGCAACTCCTGTTCGCGAGTTCTGCTATCGCGCGTCAGACAGGCATAGCTGACGAGCTCCAGGCCCAGAAACCTTTTCGCCGCAATCGCGAATCGTTCGAACCCGTCATCGGCCTCTTCCAGCGTGCCGGCATTGACGATCGTCGCGCCGATCGCGTCCGGCATTCTGTATCCGGCGAGTGCCTTCAGGTCGAGCCACGCGCGGCGCATGCCGTTTGCGTCCGCAGGTACCGCCAGCAGGACGAACGGCGTCATGCGCGCGTACGACGCCGGCGATGACGCGATGATCATGATCTCGGCATCGCCAGTCGAGCTAACATATCCTGTCGGACGCTGCGGGTCGAGACCCGGTTCAGCAGAAATTCTGGTGACGGAAGAAGTGTCGGCATTCGGCAACACACGCAGATGATGGATCATGCCCGTCGCCGGCTCGAACACGCCGACCGTCTTCCCGAGCCGCGTCAGCGCGCGTGCCAGTTCGACGGCGTTCAAGGTCTCCGCGTCGTCGTGCCGCGCGAGCAAGGTGAAGCGCAACTGTCGCCTGTCCTCGCTGAGAAAGAGGTGGCCGATGCGGGTCAGCCTGTCCCGGGTACTGCCGCGAGATTCCGGCGCGGGCACGAGGCAGGCTCAGGCCAGCACCGGCTCGCGGCTTTGTTCGACGATCAGCACGGAATTGATTTCGCCGAATTCGTTGAAGGTCGTTTTCGGGTTGTTCATGTCCTCGCACCATTGCCCATCGATGACGAGGCGATACTGGTATGCGCCGGGACGGAGCCGCAGTGTCTTGATCACGGTGTCCGCCTGGCGGCGCGTCTCGACGCCGGCATCCGGGATCCAGTCATTGAAATCTCCCGCGATCCTGAGGTCGTGGTCACCGGCGCCGTAGTAGGTCAGCGTGACCTTCCGCGGCGCAAAGGCGTCAAAGGCCTCGGGGAGATCGAGTTCTTCGGTGGCGCCGGAGACGTGCTCGGCCGGATCCGACAGCCAGCGGCGGAGGTTCGACGGACGCTCGGTTTCGGGACGGGGCCGCTTGTGTGCCAGCGTTAGCACCTCGGACGCGAGCGCGAGGTAGTCATGAGCGGCCGCCGATTCCGGGCAGTATTCGATGATCGGCTTGCCTCGGGCCGCCGCCTCCTTGAGCCGGACGGTATGGTGTATCACGAGCGGCAGCAGCTCCGCGCTGAAACGTTCGCGCAGGCTCGCGAGCAAATCGCGGGAAAACCGGTTGCGATAGTCGACCAGCGTCGGCAGCAGGCGCAACGGGAGATCGATCCCGTATTTTTCCGCCAGCAGCCCGATCGTCTCGGTCAGGCGTTCGACGCCGTCGAGAGAGAATACGCTGAGTTCGACCGGAACCAGCACGAGATCGGCCGCGCGCAGAGCGTTGAAGAACAGCAGCCCGAGCGTCGGCGGACAGTCGATGACGATGAAGTCGTAGGCCGGCGCGAGCGATTCGAGATGCATCACCAGCTGCCGCTCGCGTTTCGGCAGGTCCGCGAGCAGGTGCTCAATCGCGGCCAGCGAGATCGTTGCCGGGACCAGATCGACGCCCGGCAGCACGTCGAACAGGATCACTTCGGGCAGCGCGGCCTCCTGGACCAGGATTTCGTAGAGGCCCGGCGCCGCCTCGCACCCCTGGCCAAGCCCGAGGGAGGCGTGACCCTGGGGATCGATGTCCAGCAGCAGCACCGACATCCCCTGCCGTCCGAGGCAGGCAGCGAGATTGATGGCGGTCGTCGTCTTGCCGCATCCCCCCTTCTGGTTCGCGATCGCTATTGTTGTCATGTTCATGTCCCTCCGCGTTGGCCATGGGTGCCGGTGCCGCGCGCGCCCGTGGCGGGGCGACCGGCGACTTCCGGCGGGAACAGCTCCTGTTGTTGTGGGGTGTCGGCGTCCAGTCCGTGACGGAGACGTTCAATGTCGCGCAGCATCCCGGCGACCGGGAGTATCCACGCCTGGCCGCTGACGGTTTCGAAGGCGCTGCCCTGGTGGAATGCGAGGACCATGTCCTCGCTCGCGAGCAGCGACAGTTCGGCGAGCGGATGTCGATACTGGGGGAGAAATTCGAGCAGTGACACGATGCTGCGCCGCATCCGTTGCACCGAGACGCCGCTGTCGATCAGGCGTTTCGCGGTCTTCAGGGCGACGAGGTCGGTAAAGCTGTAGCGGGCGTGGCCGCCGGGGGTCTGGTGCGAGGGCGACAGGATCCCGCTCTGTCGCCAGTAGGCGAGCTGCCGGTGGCTGAGCCCGGTAATCACGGATGCTTCACGGATGGTGAAGACCGTTTTCATCCATCTCCCCCCTCTTGCGGGAGCGTGAGATTTCGCCAGTCTGGCAATTTCATTGGGATTGTCAAGCGAAAAATGACAAAATCGGGTCGTTTTGTTTATTTTTCGATGATAAGGGTCACCAATGCGAATCATCACCCTGAACGCCAACGGCATCCGTTCCGCCGCGCGCAAGGGTTTCCTCGACTGGCTCCGGCATCAACGCGCCGACATCGTCTGCGTGCAGGAAACCAGGGCCCAGGAGCAGCAGCTCAGCGCCGAGATCCTGCGCCCCGGGGGCTGGTATGCGTGGTATCACGACGCCGTGAAGAAGGGCTACAGCGGCGTCGCCCTGTACAGCCGCGCGCTCCCGGACGCGGTCCGGGTCGGATTCGGCTGGCCCGATGTCGACTGCGAGGGTCGCTATCTGCAGGCGGATTTCGGCAAGCTGAGCGTGGCATCCCTGTACCTGCCGTCCGGCTCGAGCGGCGACGTCCGCCAGGCGGTCAAGTTCGAGCTGATGGAGCGCCTGGTCCCGTTGCTGCGGTCGTTCCGCCGCAGGCGCCGCGAATACATCCTGTGCGGCGACTGGAACATCGCCCACAGGAAAATAGACATCAAAAACTGGCGCGGCAACCAGAAGAACTCCGGCTTCCTGCCCGAGGAGCGGGCATGGATGGACCGGCTGTTCGGGCCGCTCGGCTTCGTCGACGCGTTCCGGGTCGTCGACCAGCGGGAAGAGCAATACACGTGGTGGTCGAACCGCGGGCGGGCTTGGGAGAAGAACGTCGGCTGGCGCATCGACTACCAGGTCGTCACGCCCGGCCTGAAGGACAAGGTCCGGCGTGCGTCGATCTACAAGGACAGGCGTTTCTCGGACCACGCCCCCCTGATCATCGACTACGACCTGTAGCCGTTGGGGTCAGAGTAGAACGAGTCAAATGAATCATTTGACTCGTTCTACTCTGACCCCAATACGACTGCCTTGCCGATGCCGCGCGGGTCGGACGCTGCGGCCACGCTGTTTTCGACGCGATCCCACAGGATCACCTGCATGTTGCCGTAGCTGCGGGTCATCGCGGCGAGTTTGTGGCCATAGGCCTCGAGCGCCGCGATCTCGTCGGTGTCGAACGCGTCCGGCTCGTGGCTGATCGCGTCGGGGATGAACTGGTGGTGATAGCGGCCCCGCCCGACCCAATCGGCGATCGGCCGGCCGGCGGCGTAATCGAGCGTCGCGAGCAGGACCATCGTGATGATACGGCTACCGCCCGGCGTACCGAGGATCGCGACGCGTTCGCCGTCGTCGAGGAAGACCGGGGTCATGCTCGACAGCGGGCGCTTGCCGGGGGCAATCGCGTTCGCGCCGGCCTCGGTGCCGATCAGGCCGTAGACGTTCGGCGCCGCCGGCTTGACCGCGAAGTCGTCCATCTCGTTGTTCAGCAGGACGCCGGTGCCGGGCGGCACGAAGCCCGCGCCGAACGGCCAGTTGATCGACAGCGTCGCGGCGACCCGGTTGCCTTCACGGTCGAGGATCGAGAAATGCGTCGTGTCCGCGCCTTCGGACTCGACCGGGGCGCCGGGCAGCAACGCGCTCGGCGTCGCGCGATCGGGGCGGATGGTGCTGCGCAGTCCGGCGGCGTAATGCGGATCGGTCAGCATCGCCGGGATCGCGACGAAGTCGGGATCGCCGAGGTATTCGGCGCGGTCGCGATAGGCCCGGCGCATCGCCTCGACGACGAGGTGGCGGCGCGCCGCGGGCTCGATCCGGTCGAGATCGTAGCCGGACAGGATGTTCAGCATCGTCACCAGCGCAATGCCGCCGGACGAGGGCGGCGACGCCGCGCTGATCCGGATGCCGCGGTATTCGCCGCGAACGACTGGGCGCTCGACGACGCGGTAGTCGGCGAGGTCGCGGTGTGACCACTGTCCGCCGGCGGCGGTCACCCCTTCGACCAGTCGCTGGGCGATGTCGCCGGCATAGAATCCGACATGCCCGAAGCGCGCGATCAGTTCGAGTGCCTGCGCGAGGTCCGGCTGCTGGACGATGAAGCCCTCGTTCGGCAGTTCACCGCCGTCCAGGAATATCGCGGCCGCGGCCGGCGAGGATCGCAGCGCCTCGATGCGAAAGCGCGCCATGTTGCGGTAGTGGGCGTCGACCGCGAAGCCGCTCCGGGCAAGGCGTATCGCCGGCGCGAGGCTGTCGCGCAGCGGCAGTGTGCCGTAACGCTGCGCAAGATGCACGATCCCTGCCGGCGTGCCGGGGATCCCGGCCGCGAGTGGGCCGTTCAACGACCGTTCGCGGACCGGTTCGCGATCCTCGTCGAGGTACATGTCGGCATGAGCCGCGAGCGGCGCGCGTTCGCGGCCGTCGACCATGATCTCGAGACCGTCCCGCGCCCGATGCAGCAGCCAGAAGCCGCCGCCGCCGAGACCGGAACCGCTCGGCTCGACGACCGCGAGCGCCGCGGCGGCGGCGACCGCGGCGTCGAAGGCGTTGCCGCCCAGGCCCAGGATCTCG
>CAZJKV010000026.1:0-21545 GCA_964546765.1 uncultured Chromatiales bacterium | reverse complement strand
TGCTGCCGCAACTGGATCAGCCGCATCAGGCTCTGGTAGATGCGCCCGGTCGGTGTCTTCATGTCGCGGCGCGCCTCCGCCGCGTCCCAGTCGAAGCGCATGCGGTGCATCCAGCGCGAATCTCCGACCTTCGCCGGATCCTGTTCATAGTCGTGGTCGTTCAGCATGCCGAGCTCGTCGCCGAGATAGATCAGCGGGATCCCGCCGATCGTGATCGCGATGCCGTAAAGCAGCAGGATGCGCCAGATCGCAAGGTCCGTCTCCCGCTCGCTGCCGCCCTCGAGCGCAATCTCGAGACCCGCGAGCGACGCGCAGGTCCCGGACACGCGCGCCTCGCCGGTGACCGGGTTTTCCTGGAACGGCGCGCCGCGGGCGAAACTGCCGGGAAATCGACCGGTATAGAAGCGGGTCAGGAAACGGCGATGCTCGAAGGGATCGAAGCCGGTCGCGGCGACGTCTTCATCGGAAAAGGCCCAGCCGATGTCATCGTGGCAGCGCACGTAATTGACCCAGGCGCAGTCAGGCGGGATCGTGAAGCGGCGCTGCATCGCGTGCCTGAGGACACGCACGTCGCGTGTCGCGAGCGCTTCCCACAACAATGCCATCAGCTGCGGATTGTAGGACAGCGGGCATTCATTGACGTCGATATACTTGCCGACCTCATCCGGATGCACGATTGCCTCGGATTTGAACACCATCGCCGGCGCAGCGATATGCACCAGCGCGTTGAAGGCGCGTATGACCAGATGCGCTTCGGGCAGGTTCTGGCAGCTCGTGCCGAGCCGCTTCCACAGGAACGCCACCGCGTCCAGGCGCAGGATCTCGACGCCCTGATTCGCGAGGAAGAGCATCTCTTCCAGCATCGCGTTAAAGACGGCGGGATTCGCGTAATTGAGATCCCACTGGTAGGTATTGAACGTCGTCCAGACCCATTTCCTGATCCGGTTGTTGTATGTGAATGCACCGGGATGATCTTCGGGAAAGACCTCGGCCATGCTGCGCTCGAAGGCATCCGGCATCGAGCGGTCGGGGAACATCAGGTAATAGTCCTGGTATTCCTCGCTTCCGGCCAACGCGCGCCGCGCCCAATCGTGCTCGTCCGAGGTGTGATTGAAGACAAAGTCGAGCACCAGCGACATGCCATGATGGCGCAGCTCGGTCGCGAGTTCGGCGAGATCCTCCATCGAACCGAGCGCCGGATTGACCTCGCGGTAGCTGCTGACCGCGTAGCCGCCGTCATTGTCACCTTCCGGTGACTTGAACAGCGGCATCAGGTGCAGATAAGTGATACCGAGTTCGGACAGATAGGGTATACGCTCACGAAGACTGCGCAGGTCTCCGGCAAACAGATCGACATAGCACATCGCACCAACCATGCGGTGCGATTGGTACCACATCGGGTCGGCCTCGCGCATCGCATCGAGCGCCTTCAGCTCGCCGGGGCGCGCGATCCACATCGCGGTCGCCGACGCGAGTATGCTCTCGAGACTGTAGAAAAAGTCGTAATTGCGTCCGTACAGCGTGTGCAGGGACTCGAAAAGGCGCGGGAAATGCCGTTTCAGGCGATCGATGTAGGCCTCCCATTCGACCTCGTCGACCTGCGCCCGGAAACGGGCCTCGATGCGCGGCAGCAGGCGTTGCAGCGACGTCGCGCTTTCACGCTCGACCCACGCCGGCGTGCGCAGTATCTGATATTCCTTTTGATTCATGGTGTTGATCTTAATACGCGCAGCGCGGACGGGCAATTGTTACGCGTGGCCGTCCCCGGGGATGGTCACGCGCTGTGACCCCCTGCGCCGGCCACCCGGCCGGGGGCTCGTCGCCCTGTCGTCGTCGCCCGCACTACCCTATAATCACCGGCTTCATCCTCCCTCATCGTTCTGTCCAATGCTCGAATTGAACGACCTGAAGACGCCGCTGTTCGGCCCGGTCACGCTGTGCGTCGCGGACGGCGAATGCATTGCGTTGTCGGGCGAATCTGGCAGCGGCAAGAGCCGGCTGTTGCGGGCTATCGCCGACCTCGACCCGCACGATGGCATAGTGCGCCTGGACGGTAGACCCTCGGTGCAAATCTCGCCTGCCCGATGGCGCCGTCAGGTCCAGTTGCTGCCGGCCGACCCGTTATGGTGGGCCGCGACGGTCGGCGATCATTTCCTGGCCCCTTCGATCGACCCCACGGATCTGGACCTGCCGGTCGACGTCTATGACTGGTCTGTCGAACGCCTGTCCAGCGGCGAGCGCCAGCGACTCGCGCTGCTGCGCGCACTTGATCGCGAGCCGCGCGTCCTGTTGCTCGATGAACCGACCGCGAACCTCGATAAAGACAATACCGCGCGCGTCGAAAAACTCGTCGCACTCTACCGGAGCGAGCACGATGCGATCGTGATCTGGGTCAGTCACGACGAGAAACAACGATCACGGGTCGCGCAAGCACAATACCGCCTCGGGGACGGACGCGTCGAACCGTCCGGGGCAGCGACGGAATCAGCTGCATGACGCTGATCACGCTGTCCGCTACCGACCTTGCCGTCGCCGCGGTACTGATCCTGCTCCTCGGCATCCTGTCATGGAGCATGCGCCTCGGCGTCGGCAGGGAGCTGTATATCGCAGCCGCACGCACGGTCGTGCAGCTGTTGCTGGTCGGTATGCTTCTGACCGTTGTGTTCGAACGTGCTCAACCCGGCTGGGTCGCGCTGATCGCGCTGGTGATGCTGATGGTCGCCGGTTACGAGGCGCTTTCGCGCCAGGAGCGCCGCTTCAAGGGCTGGTGGGGATTCGGCGTCGGCACGCTGTCGATGTTTCTGTCGTCGTTCACGCTGACCATCTTCGCGCTGGTGGTCGTGATCGGCACTGAACCGTGGTACACACCGCAATATGCGATCCCGCTGCTCGGCATGGTCCTCGGCAACACGCTGACCGGCATCGCGTTAGCACTCGATCGTTTGACACAGAATGCCTGGGACCAGCGCAATATCATCGAGCAGCGCCTGATGCTCGGAGAGCCTGCTGGAGCCGCGGTCGCCGATATCCGCCGCTACAGCATGCGCAGCGGCATGATCCCGAGCATCAACGCGATGGCGGTCGCCGGAATCGTCAGCCTTCCGGGCATGATGACCGGCCAGATCCTGGCTGGCGCGCCGCCGATCGAGGCGGTGAAATACCAGATATTAATCATGTTTCTGGTGACTGCCGGCACGGGATTCGGTACCTTTGCAGCAGTGTGGCTGGGGGCGCGGCGCCTGTTTGACGTCAGGCAGCGGCTGCGGCTCGACCGCCTGCGATCCAGGTCATGATGGTGACCCGGCGCTGATTTCGGCAATCATCATGGAGACCGAATGACCTCAGCAATCCGTATGGCCCTTGCCATCTTCATTCTGGCGCTGGCTGCAGCACCGCTGCCAGGCCTCGCTGCAGAGTTGAATCCTTTCAAGGCGATTTACGACCTCACCTACGGCGGCGTCACTGCCGGCGAGGCCGTTTATGAGCTGACAATCGACAGCGAAGGTAACGTCCTGTATCACGCCCGGGTAGAACCCAGGGGGATCGCCGCTTTCTTCACCAGCGATATCGTCAGCGAACAAAGCCGATTGCGACTGGAGGACGATGGCTCCCTCACGGCGATCAGTTATGAGTACCTGCAGGATCGCAACGGGAAAAGCGTGGAACGAAAGGACATCGAATTCGACTGGGAATCCGGACAGGCGCTCACCCGGGTGGATGGAGATCAACGGCGAGTGGACATCGAGCGTGGGGTCGTCGATCGCATGTCACTTCAGCTAAAGCTCATGATGGACCGACTCTCCGGCAATGAAGACAATGTACTGGTATACCAGGTCATTGAGGATCACGAATTGCGCGAATACAGGTTCGAGGTCAAGGGGCGCAGCCGCATAAGTACCGCGGCTGGCGACTACGATACGGTACGACTTGAACGACGACACGGCAGCCGCACGACGGTATTCTGGAGCGCGCCATCGTTGGGATACCTGCCGGTCAGGGTCGAACAGCGACGCGACAGCTACCCGACCTCGCGCATGGACTTGAGTCGTGTCGCGGGGCCGCTGGTACGGCGTCCTGCTGCCGGCGCAAGGCCATGAAAACGTTCGACAAATCAGAACATATCAGGCGGAATGGAATACTGGCCCTGAATCTCCACTACATCGCTACGATTACGACTTGCCCTGTAGATATGACTCATCGACCTTCGGAATGTGTACCTGTCAGGCGGGCGTGGCGCGCGCGATCCGCGCCCTCCTGAAGGTCGAAGACGTTGCCGCATTGCGAACAGAGATAGGCCTCGGGGGACTTGCCGCAATGCCGGCAGCGCGTCAGGACCGTATAGAGGATATTCATCGCCCCGCCGCGCGCGGGATGGTTCTCCTGGCCGCAATCGGGGCAAACCCAGTCCGCCTTGGATGACACGACTGCCTGGCAGCGCGGACAGCCGAGCGGAAACTCCCTGCCCAGATAACTCCAGTGCAGCAGGCCCACGCTGCCGAGCAGCGCCGACACCAGGCCCCAGTACACAATTCCTTGCAGGCCAAAGGTATACATCGGAGAAAAGCGGTAGCCGAAACCCTCAGGATGCGACGGGGCGCCGGGGTGCGGGCCGCCGAACAGCTCCCACAGGATAACGGCCGCGATGCTCGCGGCGACCGCTGTCCAGGCGAAGCGGCGGTTTCGGTAGAGGATGCGGCGCTGGTCGATGGCTGGGGTCACGGGAAGGCGAGACCTCCGTTCAGAAATATCGGATTTCCGCCGTCCGGGAACGTCAGCTGCAGATCTGAGAAGTCTACCTGCCTCGACACGAGGTCGATCGATACGCCGTTGCACAGGCCCAGCGGAAACGCCGAGGAGAATTCACTGCTGCAGGATACGCCATAGTTCCGGAGTGCTCCCGACTGCGCCTCCCAGGTCAGGTTGATCTCGTGTGGCTGTGGCTGTGTCCCGGTAAACCGGACGACCAGCCTGACAACCGTATCGGTTCCCGCGCCTGGCGCGCCGGGCCTCGGCTCATACCATTCGATCGTGGAACCGAAGTCGATATCCAGAAAGCTCAGCCCCGGATCCGGTACGATGCCGTTACCGATGATGCTCGCGTCATTGCCGATGACCACGAGTGATCCGGCGTCGGCCAGCGGCGGCGCATTGGGTTCGTCCAGGGCCGCCAGCGTCGCCCGCATATGCGCCTGCGCGGTCAGTTCAGGCACCAGCAGCAGGCGCGACTGACCGAGCGGGGCTGTCGCGAGGCTCACGAGAAACTGGACCGCGCCGGCAAATTCCTGGACGGTCTGATTAAATGACAGCGTCTGTCCGATCAGCGCATTGAAGACCGGCTCGGTGATCCGGATGCCGTTGGAAGGGTCATAGTCTTCATCGAGCGTCTGGAGAAAACGGATGAGATTCGTGACCCGGGGATTGGTGACCCCGTTCGCGCCGGGTGAGAGCTCAATCGGTGTCAGGACCAGGGCCCCCGGCGCACTGCCGAGCAGGATGTCGCCGATATAGAATTCGACCGTCTCGCCGGAGACATACCGGAAAGTGCCATCGGCATCGGTCATGCCCTCACGGGTCCTGGTCTCATAACGCACACCTTCGACGGCGGCATCCAGGAAGACCCCCTGGCTCGCGACGCCGGTGCCGCCATCGTCGGTGCTGCCCCCGCCACAGGCCGAGAGCATCAGCACCACCGCAACCTGGGTGGTGAGGAGGCCGTGTAATTTTAGAGTCATCATAAGACTCTCGACTACCCGGCAGGCTCGAACCAGGACAAGCGGTCGTGCAGCGTCACGACCTCGCCGACGATCAGCAGCGTCGGCGCATGGATTTCCTGGCCTGCGACGAGTGCCGGTAGCGTCTCGAGCGTCCCGATGATGACGCGCTGATGCTCGGTCGTACCCTGCCCGATCAGCGCCGCCGGCATCGCGGCCTTCATGCCGTGACGTACCAGTTCGGCACAGATCTGCTCAAGTCCGCTCAACCCCATGTAGACGACCAGCGTCTGGCGCGGCTGGACCAGGCTCGGCCAGTCGAGCTGCACCGCGCCGTTCCTGAGCTGACCGGTCACGAACACGACCGACTGGGCGTGGTCGCGATGGGTCAGCGGGATGCCCGCGTAGGCGGCGCAGCCGTTCGCGGCGGTGATGCCGGGCACGACCTGGAACGGGATACCCTCCTCCATCAGCGTCGCGATCTCCTCGCCGCCGCGCCCGAATACAAAAGGATCGCCGCCCTTGAGCCGCACCACGCGCTTGCCGGCGCGCGCGTGTTCGATCAGCAGCTGATTGATCTCCTCCTGGCGCACGGCATGGTAGTCACGCTTCTTGCCGACGTAGATGCGCTCGGCCTCGCGCCGCACCAGGTCGAGGATCCCCGGCGTCACCAGCCTGTCATACAGCACGACGTCGGCGCGCTGCATCAGGCGCAGCGCGCGAAAGGTCAGCAGGTCCGGATCGCCGGGCCCCGCGCCGATCAACCACACCTCGCCCTGCGTGAGTCCGGCATCCTCCGGTTCCCGCAGCGCCGCTTCGAGACGTTCCGCGGCCGCCTGCTCGCGCCCGGAAAGGACGAGTTCCGCGATCGGCCCGTCGAAAACATGCTCCCAGAATCGCCGCCTCGACGCCCCCGAAGCGAAACGCTGTTGCACCGCAGGGCGATAACGGCGCACCAGCTCGGCAAGTCGGCCGTAGGCATTCGGTATCAGTGTCTCGAGCCGCGCACGCAGCGTGCGCGCGAGCACCGGCGACGCGCCGCCGCTCGACACCGAAATCAGGAGCGGCGAACGGTCGACGATCGAAGGCAGAATAAAGGTACAGAGTTCGGGCTGGTCGACGACATTGACCGGTATTCTCCGCGCCTGCGCGGCCTCGGCGACCGCGGCATTGACTGTTTCGTCGTCGGTCGCCGCAATCACGAGCACGCACGACGCCAGATCGGTCGACTCGAAGCGCTTGTCGCGATATGTAATCTCTCCGCCCGCACGCAGCGTCTCGAGCACGCCCGCAAGCGCCGGCGCAACGACCGTGACCCTTCCGCCGGCCCGGCACAACAGACCGGCCTTGCGCGCCGCGACCTCGCCCCCGCCGACGACCAGGCAGTCACGATCACGGATATTGATGTTGATCGGGAGGAATTCCATGACCTTATCTTACACGCAACGCCGGAAGAGGCGGCCCGAAGCTCAAATCAGCCGTGCATGATCCGGATCATTCGCCACTGATGACGGTCACCCCGCCCATCCACGGATGCAGGGCCTCGGGCACATGAACCTGCCCGTCCCGATCCTGGCAGTTCTCGAGGATCGCAACCAGTGCCCGGCCGACCGCGAGACCCGAACCGTTCAGCGTATGCAGCAGCTCCGGCTTGCGCGTGTCGGGCCGTCGCCAGCGCGCCTGCAGGCGCCGCGCCTGGAAATCTCCGAAGTTGCTGCATGAGGAGATCTCGCGATAGGTCTGCTGCGCCGGCAGCCAGACCTCGATATCGTATGTCTTCGCCGCGGCGAAGCCGAGATCGCCGGCACACAGGGCGACGGTGCGAAATGGCAGCCCGAGGCGCTTGAGGATCTCCTCGGCATGCGCCGTCAACTGCTCGTGCGCCCCGGCCGAGTCCTCGGGACGCACCAGCTGCACCAGTTCGACCTTCTCGAACTGGTGCTGGCGTATCATGCCGCGGGTGTCCTTGCCGTAGGAGCCGGCCTCGCTGCGAAAGCATGGGGTATGGGCGACGAATTTCAGCGGCAGGTCTTCGGCCTCGACGATCGCGTCGCGCAACAGGTTCGTTACCGGCACCTCCGCCGTCGGGATCAGGTAGAACGGCAAATCGCCGCGGATCGCAAACAGGTCATGCTCGAACTTCGGCAGCTGTCCGGTCCCGACCAGTGCGTCGGCATTGACGAGATACGGGACATAGACCTCGCGATAGCCATGTTCGCCGGTGTGCAGATCCAGCATGAACTGGATCAGCGCGCGATGCAGACGCGCGAGCGGGCCATACAGCGTCGAGAACCGAGAGCCGGCGAGCTTCGCGGCAGCCTCGAAATCGAGCAGGCCGAGCCCCTCCCCGACATCGACATGATCGCGCGGTGGGAAGTCGAAGGCGGGCGGCGTCCCCCAGCGGCGGATCTCGACGTTGTCGCGCTCGTCCGCGCCATCGGGCGTCTTCGGGTCGGGCAGGTTCGGGATCCCGAGCAGGATCGCATGGAGATCGGCCTGGATACGCTCGAGTTCGTCTTTCGCGGCATCGAGTTGCGCGCCGAGATCGGCGATCGCGGCGCGCAGCGGCGCGATGTCCTTGCCATGCGCCTTCGCCTCGCCGATCGCCTTCGAGCGGCTGTTGCGCTCGTGTTGCAGCGACTCGGTACGCACCTGCACCGCCTTGCGCGCGTTCTCGAGATCGCCGAGACGGGCGATGTCCAGCGTGACGCCGCGCCGGGCGAGGCCGCGCGCAACCGCTTCGAGGTCAGTGCGCAGGGAATGGGGATCGAGCATTTAATACGGTCCGGATTTCAGTGTGCGCAGTATGACCGCTGACCGGGCAAAAAAAAACCCGGACTGCACAGGGAGGGGAGTACAGTTCCGGGTGCCTGAGCAATCCGGCGGTTGACTTGGAGGAGGAGGATAATAAAGCAGTGACCGCCACGTCCACGCTCAGCACTTACCATTATCCATAAGCGCGACAACGGTAATGCGAACTGTATCACAGAAATTTTTCCTTATAAAATATCTTTTATTTACTTATAGTTATAGATAGATCCTCAGCAAGACCCACATATGTTGCCGGGGTCAGCGCGAGCAGCCGGTCACGCGCATCGGGTGGGATTTCGAGCGTACGGATGAAGGCGTGCAGGGCCTCGCGATCGATCACGCGGCCACGGGTCAGCACCTTCAGCTTTTCGTAGGGTTCGGGGACGCCGTAGCGCCGCATTACCGTCTGAACCGGCTCGGCGAGCAGTTCCCAGGCATCATCGAGATCGGCGGCAATGCGCGCGGGGTCGACCGACAGCTTGTCGATGCCCTTGAGACAGGACTGCCAGGCCAGCACCGAGTGGGCGATGCCGACGCCGATGTTGCGCAGCACCGTCGAATCGGTGAGGTCGCGCTGCCAGCGCGAGACCGGCAGCTTCTCGGCGAGGTGGCGCAACAGTGCGTTCGCGAGTCCCAGGTTGCCTTCGGCGTTCTCGAAGTCGATCGGGTTGACCTTGTGCGGCATCGTCGAAGAGCCGACCTCGCCGGCGACGGTCTTCTGCCGGAAATAGCCGAGCGAGACATAGCCCCAGGCATCCCGGCAAAAATCGAGCAGGATGTTGTTGAAGCGGGCCAGTGTATCGAAATACTCGGCCATCCAGTCATGCGGCTCGATCTGGGTCGTCATCGGGTTCCATGCGAGGCCGAGACGATCGGTGACGAACGATTGCGAGAACGCGGGCCAGTCGATCTCCGGGCAGGCCGCGACATGGGCGTTGTAATTGCCGGTCGCGCCATTGATCTTGCCGAGCACCTCGACGGCGGTCAGCCGGTCGCGCTGGCGCCTCAGGCGGGCGACGACGTTCGCGATCTCCTTGCCGAGCGTCGTCGGCGTCGCCGGCTGGCCATGTGTGCGCGCCATCATCGCGACACCGGCGTGCTCGCGGGCGAAAGCGGCGAGCCGGTCCATGATCTCGTCGGCCAGCGGCAGCAGCACCGCGCCCCTGCCCTCGCGCAGCATCAGCGCATAGGCAAGATTGTTGATATCCTCCGAAGTGCAGGCGAAGTGGAAAAACTCCCCGATCGCGGCGAGTTCCGGGTTGCCGGCGGTCTTCTCTTTCAGAAAATACTCGACCGCCTTGACGTCGTGATTGGTGCTGCGCTCGATCTTCTTGACATGGCGCGCGTCATCGATGCTGAACCCCTCGACGATCGCGTCCAGCAACACGCTGGCCTGCCTGCCCAGCGGCGGCGCTTCCGCGAGTCCCGGATGTCCCGCAAGTGCCTGCAGCCAGCGTACCTCGATCAGCACCCGGTGCCGGATCAGGCCGAATTCGCTGAAGATCGCGCGCAGATTCGCGGTCTTTTCGCCATAGCGGCCATCGACAGGCGAGATCGCGGTCAGAGATGTCAGTTCCATGGTCGAGTTCCCCGATGACAGTTCAGGTGATGAGATTCGCGGCCTCGGCGGCCAGTTGCTTGCGCTTGAACAGCAGCTGGAAACGGTTACCGCCGCTCTGGCGCCACAGCACCACCGAACGAACGGCCGCGAGCAGGAGCGCACGCACCTTGTTCGCGTTCGCCGGATTGGTCAAGTGCCCGTGCTGCCCGCTGACGATGATGCGCGGTGTCAGGGTACTGACCGTGTTCACATACAGATCCGCCAGCGCGGCCAGCACGTTTTCGTGCGTATACGAATAATGCTCGACCTGGGTGCGCGCGCGGGTGATCCCTTCTTTCAGACGGCCCATCAAGGCCTGGTTCCTGACCAGCTTGCGTTCGAGGTGCAGGAGCGATACGACGTATTTCGTGATCTCGATGTCCGCCTTCTTCGTATCCCCGCCGATCTGGTCCTTGAGCAGTTTCAGTCCGATATGCAGCTCGCTCCGGCCACCATAGACCGACTCGGTGTCCGGTGGATCCATCTCGAACAGGCTCCGGATCGAAACCTCGAGCAGGTTGCTCGGCACCGTGCCATGGTGCGCAATCTCGCGTACCAGATAGACTGACTGGAATACGCCGGCAAGGGCCAGCGTCGCGTCCCGGATCATGCGCGCCATTAGCGCCGCCCGCCCTGAGCAACGATGGCCTCGGCGAGATCGGTCGCACGGGCCGACGCCGTCTCGATGACGCCACCGCCGAGACACTCCTCCCCGCGGTAGAACACGACTGACTGGCCCGGGGCGATCGCCCGTTGCGGCCGCTCGAAAGTCACCGCCACGCGACCCTCACCGTCAGGCTCGACGACACAGGCCTGGTCTTCCTGGCGATAGCGGATCTTCGCCTGACAACCGAGCGGCCAGGCCGGGGGGACGCCGGCGATCCAGTGAAGGCGCCCGGCGATCAAAACGTCCGAATACAGCAGCGGGTGGTCACATCCCTGGCCGACGATCAGCGCGTTATCGCGCAGGTCCTTCGCGACAACGTACCAGGGCTCGCCACTGCCGTCGTTTCGGCCGCCAATCCCGAGTCCCTTGCGCTGGCCGATGGTGTGAAACATCAATCCGTCGTGACGACCGACACGACGGCCGTCTACGGTGCGCACTTCGCCCGGCTGCGCCGGCAAATAGCGCCCGAGAAATTCGCGGAAACGGCGTTCGCCGATGAAACATATCCCGGTGCTGTCCTTGCGGGCATGGTTCGGCAACCCGGCCTCGCGCGCGAGCAGGCGCACCTCGGTCTTGTGCAGTTCCCCGAGCGGAAACAGCGCCCGCGCGAGCTGGTCCTGGTCCAGCATGTGCAGGAAATAACTCTGGTCCTTGGCGGGATCCCTGCCCTTCAACAGGCAATAATGACCGTCATGGCGCCCCACCCTGGCGTAATGCCCGGTCGCGATATGGCCGGCGCCAGACGCCAGCGCATGGTCCAGGAAGGCGCGGAACTTGATCTCGCTGTTGCAGAGGATGTCGGGATTCGGCGTGCGGCCGGCGCGGTATTCATCGAGGAAGACCGCGAACACCCGCTCGAGGTAGCGGTCGGCGAAATTAACGGCATCGAGCGCAATACCGATGCGCTCGCAAGCCGCGAAGGCGTCATCGGCGTCGATTGCGGCGGTGCAGGTTCCCTGCGGATCGGGATCCACCCAGTTCTTCATGAACACACCCGAGACCTCGTGCCCCTGCCGCCTGAGCAGCAGCGCTGCGACAGAGGAATCGACCCCGCCTGACATTCCGACGATGATACCGCCTGGATTCATAATAAAATCGTTTGCCCGACAGTTGCTTGTGCGGGCTTATTGTAGCAAGAATAAAGAGGCGCATGGCCTGCGCCCCTTTGTATTCCCCATACTGCTAGAATACGGCCTTTGTCTCACGATACCAAGGGAGTCTCCATGCCCTACCAGAAGATCCGGGTCCCGGCCGACGGCCGCAAGATCACGCTCGGTCCCGACCAGTCGCTCGTTGTCCCCGACAGCCCGATCATCCCGTTTATAGAGGGCGACGGGATCGGCGTCGATATCACGCCCGCAATGCGGGCGGTCGTCAATGCGGCGGTCGACAAGGCCTACCGCGGTAGTCGCTCGATCGCATGGATGGAGATTTATGCCGGCGAGAAATCGACCCGGATCTACCGCGACGATGTCTGGCTGCCCGTCGAGACGCTGGACGCCATTCGCGAATTCCTGGTCGCGATCAAGGGTCCACTGACGACGCCGGTCGGCGGCGGCATTCGCTCGATCAACGTCGCGCTGCGCCAGGAACTCGATCTCTATGTCTGCCAGCGTCCGGTGCGCTATTTCGACGGCACCCCCAGCCCGCTAAAGCACCCCGAGCAGACCGACATGGTGATCTTCCGCGAGAACTCCGAGGACATCTACGCCGGCATCGAATGGGAGGCCGGCACCCCGGAGGTCCGGCAGGTCATCGACTTCCTGCTGAAGACGATGGGGGTCACGAAGATCCGGTTCCCGGAGACCTCGGGCATCGGCATCAAGCCGGTTTCGCGTGACGGCACCGAACGCCTCGTGCGCAAGGCGATCCAGTACGCGATCGACAATGACCGCAGCTCGGTGACGCTGGTGCACAAGGGCAACATCATGAAGTTCACCGAAGGCGCGTTCAAGAACTGGGGATACGAACTGGCGAAACGCGAGTTTGCCGCGGTCGAGATCGATGGGGGCCCGTGGTGCCGGATGACTAACCCGCGCAGCGGCAAAGAGATCGTCATCAAGGACGTCATCGCCGATGCATTCCTGCAACAGATCCTGCTTCGTCCCGGGGAATACAGCGTGATCGCGACGCTGAACCTGAATGGGGACTATATTTCAGATGCGCTCGCCGCCCAGGTCGGCGGCATCGGCATGGCGCCGGGCGCCAATCTGTCAGACACGATCGGCCTGTTCGAGGCGACGCATGGCACGGCGCCGCGCTATGCAGGACAGGACAAGGTCAATCCCTCCTCGCTGATTCTTTCGGGGGAAATGCTGCTGCGCCATATCGGTTGGACCGAGGCCGCCGACCTGATCATCCGGGGCCTGATGAAGGCGATATCAACCGGTACGGTGACCTACGACCTGGAACGCCTGATGGACGGCGCCAGCCTGACGAGTTGCTCGGGATTCGGGAAGGCGATAATCGGGCACATGTAGGCCTGCACCGCCCCCGCGGCGTCCGTCCCTCAGTGTCGCGATAACGCTCGGCCTACTCGGTGGCGAGCCGGATGTTCTGGGCGTACAGCCCCTTGGGTCCCTGCGTTATCTCGAATACGACCTTCTGGCCCTGCTTGAGGCTCTTGTATCCTTCCATCTCGATCGCGGAAAAGTGAGCGAATACATCCTCTCCCCCCTCGTCCGATGAAACAAAGCCAAAGCCCTTCGCGTTATTGAACCATTTGACGATACCAGTGGCCATGTGGCACACACCTCATCGCTCTGCACGTGCGGCCTTGCACTATATTACTTACCCTCTCCTGCGCTTTTCACTTTGAGCATCTTTACCGGGGACGTCAAGTCCCGGGCGGCGCTGCGACGGAATCGCCTGCTGGCAAGCATCTTGCTAATACAGTTCGGGGCTAATCTTTTTATCCTGCGGGACGCTAACCCTGACAGGGGCGGCCATGCACGGGGGTGCCGTTACCCATTGCGCAGTCAGGAATTTTTCGGCGATATGGGCTATAATTCAGGTGTTATGAAAAAGACGCGACAATCACGGATACCCGACGACGGGCTGGCGCTGCAGGAAGCCAAGCCGAAACTCAGGCGGCCGCCGTTGTACAAGGTCGTCCTGCTGAACGATGACTATACCCCGATGGATTTCGTCGTGTACGTGCTGCAGAAGTTCTTCGGCATGGATCACGACAAGGCGACCCAGGTCATGCTGCATGTGCATACCCGGGGCGTGGGCGTCTGCGGCATATTCAATCGCGACATTGCCGAGACCAAGGTGGCGATGGTGAACCAGTTTTCCCGGGAGCACCAGCACCCGCTCAAATGCACGATGGAGAGGGTCTAGCTCGATACACGGCGGAAACCCGAAAGGTGGCTACGATGTTAAGTAAGGATGTCGAATACACGCTGAACGTCGCATTCCAGGAAGCCCGCGACAAGAACCACGAGTTCATCACCGTGGAGCATCTGCTGCTCGCGCTGCTCGACAACACATCGGCGGCAACCGTGCTGCGGGCCTGCGGCGCCGACCTCGACACGCTCAAGCGCGACCTGATGGTCTTTCTCGACGAGACTACGCCGCGCCTGCAGGACGAGGCGCGCGATACCCAGCCCACCCTCGGATTCCAGCGCGTACTGCAGCGGGCGGTGTTTCATGTCCAGTCTTCCGGCAAGCGCGAGGTCGGCGCGGCGAACCTGCTGGTCGCGATCTTCGGCGAGCAGGATTCGCAGGCTGTATTCTGCCTCAATACCCAGAACATCACGCGCCTCGACGTCGTCAATTACATCTCGCACGGCATCGCGAAGATCGACGGCGGAGAGGAGGAAGGCGAAGGCTTCATCTCCGCCGACAGCGATGGGGAACAGGAAGCGGCCGCGCGCACGCCGCTCGAGCAATATGCGACCAATCTGAACCAGCGCGCGCGCATGGGAATGATCGATCCCCTGATCGGTCGAGAACAGGAGGTCCAGCGCGTCGTCCAGGTCCTGTGCCGCCGGCGCAAGAACAATCCACTGCTGGTCGGCGAGGCCGGCGTCGGCAAGACCGCTATCGCCGAGGGACTCGCGAAGAAGATCATCGACGGCGACGTACCGGACGTGCTGTCGGGCAGCACGATCTATTCACTCGACATGGGCGCCCTGCTCGCCGGCACCAAGTACCGCGGAGATTTCGAGAAGCGCCTCAAGGGCATTCTCTCGCAATTGCGCAAGGAGCCGGGAGCGATCCTGTTCATCGACGAGATCCACACCATTATCGGTGCCGGCTCGACCTCCGGTGGCGTCATGGATGCATCGAACCTGATCAAGCCGATGCTGTCGTCCGGAGAACTGCGCTGCATCGGCTCGACGACCTATCACGAATATCGCGGCATCTTCGAGAAGGACCGCGCGCTCGCCCGCCGCTTCCAGAAAATAGACGTGACCGAGCCGACCGTCGACGAGAGCATCAAGATCCTGCAGGGCCTGAAGTCCCGGTTCGAGCAGCATCACAAGATCAGGTATTCCCGTGATGCGCTGCGCGCCGCAGTGGACCTCTCCGCACGCTATATCAACGACCGCTTCCTCCCGGACAAGGCGATCGACGTCATTGACGAGGCCGGCGCCTACCAGAACCTGCTGGCGCCGTCGAAACGCAAGAAGACCATCGGAGTCAAGGAGGTCGAATCGATTGTCGCGCGCATCGCCCGGATACCGTCGAAGACGGTCACGCACTCCGATAAGGACAAGCTGCGCACGCTAGACCGCGACCTGAAGATGGTCGTGTTCGGCCAGGACAAGGCCATCGACGCGCTGGCAGACGCGATCAAGATGGCGCGCTCGGGCCTCGGCGCCGCTGAGAAGCCGATCGGTTCCTTCCTGTTCTCGGGTCCGACCGGCGTCGGCAAGACTGAGGTCACGCGCCAACTGGCCAAGATCCTCGGCATCGAGCTTATCCGTTTCGACATGTCCGAATATATGGAGCGCCATACCGTGTCGCGCCTGATCGGCGCCCCGCCCGGCTATGTCGGCTACGACCAGGGTGGCCTGCTGACCGAGGCCGTGACCAAACACCCGCACTCGGTGCTGCTGCTGGACGAGATCGAGAAGGCGCATCCTGACGTCTACAACCTGCTGCTGCAGGTCATGGACCACGGCACGCTGACCGACAACAACGGCCGCAAGGCGGACTTCCGTAACGTTATCGTCGTGATGTCGACCAACGCCGGCGCCGAGCAGATCAGCCGCGCCTCGATTGGCTTCTCGCAGCAGGATCATTCCAGCGACGCGATGGAGGTCATCAAGCGGATGTTCACGCCGGAATTCCGCAACCGGCTCGACGCTATCATCCAGTTCGACTCGCTTTCGCCCGAGACCGTCAGCCATGTCGTCGACAAGTTTCTGATCGAACTCGAGTCGCAACTCGAGGAAAAGAAGGTCAGCCTGCGGGTCGAGGATGAGGCGCGCGCGTGGCTTGCCGTGCACGGCTTCGATCCCAAGATGGGCGCGCGCCCGATGGCGCGGACGATCCAGGAATTCATCAAGAAGCCTCTGGCCGAGGAACTGCTGTTCGGACGCCTCGCCAAGGGCGGCCGCGTCCACGTCGCCGTCGAAGGGGACAGCCTCAGCTTCGATGTCGAGGGAGTCGAAGAAGCGGTAGAGAGCTGAGCCGGACCCGGCCGGGCCGGCAGGATTATTTGGCCCGGAAGACGATGCGGCCCTTGCTGAGATCGTACGGGGTCAGTTGCACCGTAACCTTGTCTCCGGTCAGTATCCGGATGTAATGCTTGCGCATCTTGCCCGAGATATGCGCGGTCACCATATGCCCGTTCTCGAGTTCCACCCGGAACGTCGTGTTCGGAAGGGTCTCGATCACGGTCCCTTCCATTTCGATATGCTCTTCTTTTGCCATAGGCCTCCACCACCAGCGTAACGATAAATCCCGGACCCCGGTCCGGAAAGACAGCGATTATACATCATTTGCCGAGCAGGTTGCCTTCCCGGCCACGCCGTCATTCCCGATCCGGGCAGCGCCAGCTCCCGTCGATGAACAGTTCATTCGGTCGATAGGTATTCTTGTAATTCATCTTCCGGCAGTCCTCGATCCAGTAACCGAGGTAAAGGTAGTCCTTACCCCACAGCCTGGCCGTCGCGATCTCGCGAAGGATTGCATTCGCGCCAAGACTGCGACGAGGGAGATCGGGATCGAAAAAGGTATAGACGGCGGACAGCGCGTTGGCGAGCACGTCGACGGCTGCGACCGTGACGCAGCGGCCGGCCAGCCGGAAATCCAGAAACCGGGTCTCGATGCCGGGGCAGGTCAGAAAGGCGAGATACTCGTCGGCCCGCATCGTTTCCATGTCGCTGTCCGCGTGACGGGACGAGATATAGCGGCAGTAGAGTTCGAAATGCGCCTCGTCGAAGACCGCCTCGCGCACCGTCACCTCCAGGTCGCGGTTTCGCTGCAGGATGCGCCGCTGGGTGCGGCTCGGGCTGAAGTCTGCTACCGGGAGGCGCAACGGGGTGCAGGCGTTGCAGTGGGAACAGGCAGGGCGGTAGACGCGGGGTCCGCTGCGGCGGAAACCGATCTCGGCGAGCCGTGTGTACAGCCAGGGTTCCATCGCCAGCGCCGGGTCGACGACGGCATTGGAGGCGCGGCGATTCGGCAGGTAGCCGCAGTCATGCGGCAGCGTCCGGAAGAACTGGATATAGCCTTCGGGCCTGAACATCGACATGGTCAGGCAAGCTCCCGCCACGAGACAGGAAAACCCGGACGGTCGCAATGCGCGAGCAGTTCAACGAAAACCTGACGGTCGACTGTCTCCGCGCCCAGGCTCAGCAGGTGCGATGTCTGCATCTGGCAGTCGATGAGAGCACAATCCCAGGCTTCGAGGCGTTCTACCAGCCGGACGAAGGCATGCTTGGACGCGTCTCGGGTGCGGTAAAACATGGATTCCCCGAAAAACACCCGGCCGAGGCTGACGCCGTAGACGCCGCCGACCAGTTCGCCGCCCTGCCATGCCTCCGCGGAATGGGCATGGCCGAGCCGGTGCAGGCGGACATAGGCTTCTATCATCTCTTCGGTTATCCAGGTCCCGGGAAAGGCATCATCGCGCGGCTCGCCGCAGGCGCGGATCACTGACTCGAAGGCATGATCAAAGGTTATCCTGAAACGGCCCTGCCTGAGACCCTTGCGCAGGCTGCGCGTGGTCCTCAGGCGCGAAGGAAACAGCACCATGCGCGGATCCGGCGACCACCAGAGGATGGGCTGTCCGGCCTCGTACCACGGGAATATACCCTGGCGATAGGCCGTGAGCAGACATTCCGGCTCGAGGTTACCACCGATCGCAAGCAGGCCGTTCGGTTCGGTGAGCGCCCGCGACACCTCGGGAAACTCGCAGTCAGTCGCCCACGGGTCGAGCAGGACCGGAAAGCGGTTGACCTTGCCCTTCATGCCGTCGCCCGGTAGGGAAGCCGTTCGTTCATGTCATCGACATAAGAGAGCACCGCGCGGTGTTCGGCGCCCAGAAAGTCGGAGATCGGCGCCGCGAAGCGGCGATCGGCGATCCAGTGCGCGGATCGTGTCAGAATCGGGCGGAAGCCGCGCCGAACCTTGTATTCCCCTTGCGCCCCGGCCTCAAAGCGCCCGATCCCGTGCTCGATGCAATACGCGATCGCGCGGTAGTAGCACAGCTCAAAGTGCAGCTGGGGAAAACCTCCGTTCGCGCCCCAATGCCGCCCGTAGAGCGTATCGTGTCCGACGAAGAACAGCGCGCCGCCGATATTGCGCCCGTCGCGGCGTGCCATGATCAGCAGGATCCGCGCGCCCATCGTACCGGCGATCTCGTCGAAAAAGCCGCGGGTCAGCGGCGGATAATTCCCCTTGCGCAGAAAGGTGGAGCGGTAGAAGCGGTGCAGGTCGTCCCAGTCGGCAGGCGTCGCCGTGGCGCCGTCGAAGACCTCGGTCGTGATCCCCTGCGCCGCAACCGCGCGTCGCTCCCGGCGTATCTCCTTGCGATTGCGCGACGACAGCGCCGCGAGGAATTCATCGAAATTCCGGTAACCCGGATTGTCCCAGTGAAACTGGCAACCGCTGCGCAGCAGCAGGCCATGCGCCCGCAGGCGCTCGCTGTCTTCGGGCGTCGTAAACAGCCAGTGCAGGGACGAGATGCCGAGCCCGCGGGCATCGTCGAGCGCGGCCTCTATCAGGGTCGAGGCGATCGCCTCACGATCGACAGCGTCCGGTGCGGTCAGAAGCCTGGGACCGGACACCGGCGTATAGGGCGTTGCGACGACCAGCTTCGGATAATACGGGACGCCGTGACGCTCGTGGGCGGCGGCCCAGGCCCAGTCGAATACGAATTCGCCGAAGGAGTGGTCCTTGAGGTACATCGGCAGTGCCCCGACCAGACGACCTGCGCGTGCGACGGTGAGGTAATGTGGCTGCCAGCCGCTGTCCCCGCCGACCGCACCATGGGATTCCAGCGCGGCGAGAAACTCGTGGCGCAGAAAAGGCGGCGCATGATACGCCAGTGCGTTCCATTGCCCGGAGTCGATGGCGGCGATGCTGTCGTGGAGGGAAAGCTTCACGGGGCTGCAACTTCGGGTGTCCGTGGTTATCGCCCCGGCAGGCAGGTTTGCAGTGCCACCCACGCTATGACGTCTCCGCGGCATATCTGCTGCGGTTGGGTGGCTAGCGCATGACCATGATCCGCGCCCCGATCTGGTATGCGGGCGCAACGCTGTCCGCGCCCGGCGGTGCGGCCAGCGGGTCTTCCTCGACCCGGACTACCTCGACGAGCGCGTTCAGCGCAGGGATAGACAATGTCCCGGGATTCACGGTAATTTCCATCATTTCACCGACCGCCGCGCGTTCCGCGGCGACGAACAACACGCCGTTGCCGCTGATATTGCGCGCGACGCCGGTTCGCGTAGCATCATCATCGACAGGCCGCCACGCAATCCCGCAGTCGACCACCATGCGGGGATACTGCCGGTTCTCCGGATACTGGTTCATCGCACCCTCTCCCCGCCTTGAGCGACCTGCCCGGTGAACGACGCAACCGGGTCGGGTATATCAGGCGCCTTCGAGTCGATCGAGATAACGCTCCGCATCCAGCGCCGCCATGCAGCCACTGCCCGCCGACGTGACGGCCTGGCGATAGACGGAATCGGCGACGTCCCCCGCCGCGAATACCCCGGGGATGCTGGTCGCCGTGGCGTTGCCCATTATACCGCTGTTGATGACGATGTAGCCATGGCGCATCTCGAGTTGGCCCTCGAACAGCGCCGTATTCGGCTGGTGGCCGATCGCGATAAACACCCCGTGGAGGTCGAGCTCCCTGGTTTCGTCGCCCCGGGCGGCCTTGATCCGGATACCGGTCACTCCGCTGTCGTCTCCGATGACCTCGTCCAGGACTTGATTCCAGTGGATTTTGACATTGCCGTCCTTCGCCTTCTCCAGCAACTTGTTCGACAGGATCTTCTCGGAGCGGAACTTGTCGCGGCGATGGACCACGTTGACCTCGGACGCGATGTTCGACAGGTACAAGGCCTCCTCGACCGCGGTATTGCCCCCGCCGATCACCGCGACCTTCTGGTTGCGATAGAAGAAACCGTCACAGGTCGCGCAGGCCGACACGCCCTTGCCCTTGTAGGCCTCCTCCGACGGCAACCCGAGATACTTCGCCGAGGCGCCGGTCGCGATGATCAGCGCATCGCAGGTATAGTCGCCCTGGTCGCCGCTCAGGCGAAACGGGCGCGTGCCGAGTTCGGCCTTGTTGATGTGGTCGAAGACGATCTCGGTGTCGAAGCGCTCGGCGTGGCGTCGCATCCGATCCATCAGCTCGGGTCCCTGCACGCCGTCGGCGTCGCCGGGCCAGTTGTCGACGTCGGTCGTCGTCGTGAGCTGGCCACCCTGCTCGAGACCGGTGATCAGGACCGGATTCAGGTTCGCGCGGGCCGCGTAGACGGCCGCGGTATATCCCGCGGGTCCGGACCCGAGGATGAGCAGGCGGCAGTGTTTTACTTGACTCATGGATGGTGCTCCGTGGTGTGTGCCAGGTCGTGGCGGCCCCGCTTGCATTGAGCCGGCGGTAGTGTGTTAGAGTGTCATATCATATTGTACTGACTGAATAAATAACGGCGATCGGCAGGCGCAGGTAACAGCATGGCCGACCGGGATAACCCCATTATAGTCTGTTCGATCGCAATGATCTCAACCTGGCCGAAGTGATGCCGAGATGCACATAGGGATCCCCCGCGAGATCAAACCCAGGGAAGGCAGGGTCGCGCTGACGCCGGCGGCGGCGTCCGACCTCGTCCGGAACGGGCACGAGGTCATGATCGAACAGGCGGCGGGCGTCGCGAGCGGCTATAGCGATGATGCCTACCGCGACGTCGATGTCCGGGTGCTTGCCGATGCGGCCTCACTGTACGGCGCGGCGCAGTTGATAGTCAAGGTCAAGGAACCTGTCGACAACGAACTCGCCCTGCTGCGCGGGGATCATCTGCTGTTCAGTTTTCTGCACCTCGCGGCGGACATTCCGCTGATGCGGCGCCTGCAGGCGATCGGCCTGACCGCGGTCGCTTTCGAGACCGTCGAGGATACGCATGGACGGCTGCCGCTGCTCGCGCCGATGAGCGATATCGCCGGCCGCCTCGCGACCCAGATCGGTGCCCGTCTGCTGCATGCGCCGGAAGGCGGCAAGGGCCTGCTGCTCGGCGGTCTGCCGGCCGTCGAACGCGGCCGCGTCGTCATCATCGGCGCCGGGGTCGCCGGC
>CAZJKV010000025.1:0-21968 GCA_964546765.1 uncultured Chromatiales bacterium | reverse complement strand
TCAGGCGGCGCGGGTGGAGTCGACCAGCTTCTGCAGTTCTCCGCTCTGGTACAACTCGAGTACGATATCGCAACCACCGACGAGTTCACCCTTGATATAGAGCTGGGGGAAGGTCGGCCAGTTTGCATAGCGTGGCAGGTTCTGGCGGATCTCGGGGTTCTCGAGGATGTTGACGTGGTAAAACTCCGCGTTACAGGCGCGCAGCGCCTGGGCGGTATAGCTCGAAAACCCGCACTGCGGCATCTCTGGGGTACCCTTCATGTACAACACGATCGGGTGGCCCTCGATCTGCTGCTTGATACGCTCCATGACATCCATACGCTCGTAGCCTCGACTGTTTGACTGGTTAAGGGTATCGGGTACCGGCCCCACGGTCTCAGGCCCCGATCATTGCATGCATGATATATCTGATACCCTACTATTTCAATCAGGTATTACTAATGCTTTATATTTCAATTAGATTGTTCCCCCCACCCCCCGCCGCCCGGGGTGGCGACCGTGACGCGATCGCCGCTATCGAGCGAAAAACTGCATTTCGGAGGCAAGGGCTGGCCGTTGAGGCGATTCTCTCCGGCCAGCCCGGGCGATCCGCCGGCCAAACCCCACGGGACGTGGCGGCGGCGCTCGGTGATCAGTGTGACTGTTGCCGGGGCCAGAAATTCATATTCCCGCACCAGACCATCGCCGCCGCTGCGCCGCCCCGCGCCGCCGGAACCCCGGCGAATCTCGTAACGGCGGATTCGCAACGGGAAAAGCAGTTCGAGGCCCTCGATCGGTGTGTTCAGGGTATTCGTCATGTGTGTCTGCACCGCGCTCAGGCCGCCTCCGCCGGGACCGGCGCCCATGCCGCCGCCGAGCGTCTCGTAGTAATCCCAGTCACCGCAGGGACCGCGGCCGCCGAGTGCGACATTATTCATACTGCCGTGACTCGCGGCCGGGATACGCCCGGGCAGCGCCGGCGCCAGCGCCCCGAGGATCGCATCGACGACCCGTGTGCTGGTCTCGACGTTGCCGGCAGCGACCGCGGCAGGTCGCCGCGCATTGAGCAGGCAGCCCTCCGGCGCCGCAAGCCCGATCGGTCGAAAGGCGCCGATACAGGCCGGCGTCTGCGCCGGCATCAGGCAGCGGAATACATAATAGACCGCCGCCGCGGTGACCGATAAGGGGCAGTTGATATTGCCGTCGACCTGCGCGGCCGTGCCCGTGAAGTCGACACGGATATCCGAACCGTCGACCTGCACGCATACCTCGATCGGGATATCACGATTGCCGACGCCATCGTCGTCCATGTAGTCCCGGAAGCGCCAGGTCCCGTCCGGGATCTCGGCGAACGCGCTGCGCGCGAGGCGTTCCGCATATTCGTTGAGCCGAACCAGTCCGTCGCGATAGCCGTCGACGCCGAAGGCGCGTACGAGCCGTACCAGGCAGTCGACGCCACGGCGGTTCGCACTAATTTGCGCCGCGAAGTCGCCATGACACTGCCAGGGGCTGCGCGTCGCCTGCGTCAATCCGGCCAGCACGGTCTCGTCGACGACGCCGCGGCGCGCGACGAAGGTCGGCGGGATCACGATGCCCTCCTCGTCCAGCGTCCGGGACACCGGCATCGATCCCGGTGTCTCAGCGCCGATGTCCGCATGGTGGGCGCGGTTGGCGACGAAACCGGTCAGCTCGCCGTCGACGAAGACCGGGATGATCAGCGTGACGTCCGGCAGGTGCGTGCCGCCGAGGAAGGGATCGTTGACGATCAGCATGTCTCCGGAAGACCACTCCTCGCGATGTACGATCGCGCGCATCGCAAAGGCCATGCTGCCCAGATGCACCGGGATATGTGCCGCCTGCGCACACAACTCGCCGCCGGCATCGAATACGGCGCAGGAGAAGTCGAGCCGGTCCTTGATGTTCGGCGACAGCGCGACGCGACGCAACACCGCGCCCATCTCGTCGCAGACGGCGCTGATGCGGCCGGAGAAGATGTTCAGTTCGATCGCGTTCATGCTTTAATGTTGAACCCGGGCCATGCGTGCTCTAGAATCTGTCTCATTGCACGCACTATCGTCCCCGATCCATTCCAAGGAGCCCGTCATGGTACACAAACTTCCCGAACTGCCCTATGCGATGTCGGCGCTCGCCCCGCATATCTCCGAGGAAACGCTCGAATTCCACTACGGCAAGCATCACCAGACCTACGTCACGAACCTGAACAATCTGATCAAGGGCACCGAGTTCGAGGAACTGATTCTCGAGGATATCATTACGAAGGCGTCAGGTGGCCTGTTCAACAACGCGGCCCAGGTCTGGAACCATACCTTCTACTGGAACAGCCTGAGCCCGAAAGGCGGCGGCGCCCCGGGCAAAAAGATCGGCAGCGCGATAGACAAGGCCTTTGGATCGTTCGAGGACTTCAAGAACAAGTTCAGCCAGACCGCGATCACGACCTTCGGTTCCGGCTGGGCATGGCTGGTCAGGAACCCCGACGGCTCGCTCGAGATCGTCAGCACCGGCAACGCCGGCACGCCGATGACCGCGGGCCAGACTGCGCTGCTGACCTGCGACGTCTGGGAACATGCCTATTACATCGACTATCGCAATGCGCGGCCGAAGTATGTCGAGCACTTCTGGGAACTCGTCAACTGGGACTTCGTCGAAAAGAATCTCGGCTGAACACGGCTCGTCGTTGACCAACCGGAAGCGGGACAGGATTCGTGGACGCACGGGCAAGCGCACCTGATCCGGCGGCATTGCGTTTCTTTACGCCGTTCCAGCACCTGGACGAGAGCCAGCTAATCCTGATGGCAGGCAGGACAGAACTGGTCCACGTCGGCGAGGGCGCGCGTATCCACAGCCTCGGCGACACTCCGACTGCATGGCATTTCCTGTTGCAGGGCGTCGTTGAACTCGAATCCGGCGACGGGTCGCGTCGCATCATCGAGGGCGGCACGGATCGCGCGCGTGAAGCGATCGACACCGAACGCCCCTGCCCGCATCACGCCACCGCAATCGATATGGTCTCACTGATACGCGTCGATCCGTCGCTGTTGGACGCACTGCGCCAGACCGCCCCGGATGAAGCGGCCGGGGACGTCGAAACGCACCCGGTAGTGATAGAGATCCGGCAGGAACTCCGCAACAACCGCTTCAGCCTGCCAAGTCTGCCCGAGGTGGCGCTGCGCATCAGGAAAGCCATCGAAGCGGAATCGGCAAACGTCGCGAAAGTCACGAAACTCGTCAGCGCAGACCCGGTCATCACCGCGAAGCTGATCAAGGCCGCGAACAGCGCGTTCTATCACGGCAATGACCCGATCGAGACCTGTCATGCGGCGATCGTGCGCCTCGGCATGAACACGACCAAGCAACTTGTCACCAGCTTTGCATTGCGCGAGCTGTTTCGTATCAAGGACCCTGCACTGAAGCGGCGCATGCAACAGACCTGGCGCCACAGCACCGAGATCGGCGCGATCTGCATGCTGCTTGCGCAGGCAAGCGGCCGCCTCGAACCCGAGCAGGCCCTGCTCGCCGGGCTGGTACACGACATCGGCGTCGTCGCACTGTTATCACACGCGCACAAGCATCCCGGCCTGGCGGCCGACGACAAGGCACTTGGCGCGCTGATTCGCGCGTTGCGTGGCGAGATCGGCGGGATGGTGCTCAGGCACTGGAAGTTCAGCGAGCCTGTCGTCCAGGCCGCGATCCACGCCTGGGACTGGCGTCACGATTCCGGAGGCGAGGCCGACTACTGCGATCTCGTGATCATCGCGCAACTGCATAGCCTGATGAAGACCGGAAAGGTATCGCGGCATCCGCCGATCGAGGAAATCCCTGCATACCGGAAGATGTCGCCCGACATCCTGACACCCCAGACCAGCCTCAAGATTCTCGACCAGGCCGGCGACCAGGTCGACGAAATCGTGCGGATGCTATCGTGACCCGATCCCCCGGGGACAGACCCCCGGGGCTCCTCACCGGAATTTCGAAATCCCCCTGATTCCCGGGTATAATCCGCGGTTTAGGCCGGTGCACACGGATATGTCTGACTACCTGATGAACACCTACGATCGTCTCCCGGTCACCTTCGCGAGCGGTGAAGGCGCGTGGCTGCGCGACAACGACGGCAGGACCTATCTCGACGCGCTCGGCGGGATTGCCGTGTGCGGACTCGGACACGCCCATCCAGCGGTCAGCGAGGCGATCTGCGCCCAGTCGAAGCGGCTGCTGCATACCTCGAACCTCTACCACATCGAGTTGCAGGAAAGTCTGGCTGCGGAGCTCACGCGCGTCGCCGGCATGGAGCGGGCGTTTTTCTGCAACTCCGGGGCCGAGGCGGTCGAGGCGGCGATCAAGGTCGCTCGCCTGTACGGACATCGGCGCGATATCCCCCAGCCTACGATCGTCGTCACCGAGAACAGCTTTCACGGCCGCACCATGGCAACGCTGTCGGCGACCGGCAACCGCAAGGTCCAGGCCGGTTTCGAGCCCCTGGTGCAGGGCTTCATCCGTGTGCCCTATAACGATATGGACGCGCTCCACACCGTCGCGCGCAATACGCAGCAGGTTGTCGCGGTACTGCTCGAGCCGGTGCAGGGTGAGAGCGGTATCAACATTCCGCGTGCCGGCTATCTCGACGCGGTGCGCGCAATGTGCGACAAGCAGGGCTGGCTGATGATGCTCGACGAGATCCAGTCCGGCATGGGCAGGACCGGGCGCTGGTTCGCATATCAGCACCACGACTGGCGCCCCGATGTCGTCGCTGTCGCGAAGGGCCTTGCGAACGGCGTGCCGATAGGCGCGTGCCTCGCTCACGGCGAAGCCGCAACGACGTTTCAGCCCGGGAACCATGGCTCGACCTTCGGCGGCAACCCGCTGGCATGCAGCGCCGCACTGGCCGTGTTGAAGACCATTGAATCTGAAGGCCTCGTCGAACGCGCCGCCGCGCTTGGCGAACGCCTCGTCTCCGGACTCCGGCGGGCGCTCGACGGCGTCGAGGATATCGTCGAGATCCGTGGCGTCGGCCTGATGATCGGCATCGAGTTCCGCCATCCCTGCAAGCCGCTGGCCAGGGCCGGACTCGATCACGGCGTGCTGTTCAGCGTGCAGTCCGACAGGGTCATCCGGCTGTTGCCGCCGCTCGTGATCAGTGACGACGAGGCCGACGAGATCGTGCGCCGGGTCAGCGCGACAATCAGGCAGTCCTGACGTGCAGACACCGAGACACTTCCTGACCCTGCTCGACCTGTCATCTCGTGAGTTGCTGGATCTGATCCGGCGCGCGACCGAACTCAAGTCGATGCGGGCGCGCAAGGAGGTCTACGAGCCGCTGAGAAACAAGGTGCTCGGCATGGTGTTCGAAAAATCCTCGACGCGCACCCGGGTCTCGTTCGAGAGCGCGATGATCCAGTTCGGCGGCGGCGCAATCTTCCTGTCGCCGCGCGACACCCAGCTCGGTCGCGGAGAACCGATCGAGGACACCGCACGCGCGGTCTCCTCGATGGTCGACATCATCATGATGCGGACCTATTCGCACGAGTCCCAGCAGCGCTTCGCCGCTTGTTCCGCAGTGCCGGTCATCAACGGGCTGTCCGACATCCATCATCCCTGCCAGCTGCTGGCCGACATGCAGACCTGGTTCGAGCTGCGCGGCGACGTTGCCGGCAAGACCGTCGCATGGATCGGCGACGGCAACAATATGTGCAATTCGTATATCCATGCCGCGCACCGATTCGGTTTCATCCTGCGCATCGCAGCGCCGGCAGGCTATGCGCCCGGACTGGCGCGTGACCCGGCCTTCGCGGACCAGGTAATGCTGGTCGACGGGCCGCTCGAGGCCGCCGACGGCGCCGACCTGGTAGTGACCGATGTCTGGGCCAGCATGGGCCAGGAAACCGAATCCGATGAACGCATCCGGATCTTCCGCGATTTCCAGGTCAGTGAGTCCGTGATGGCAAGGGCATGCCCGGACGCGCTGTTCATGCACTGCCTGCCCGCGCATCGCGGCGAGGAGGTCACCGCTGGCGTCATCGACGGGCCGAACAGTGTGGTGTGGCAGGAGGCCGAGAATCGCCTGCACGCGCAGAAGGCCCTGCTCGAATTACTGCTCGCCGCCGCCCCGGTCGGGCAGCGGCGGAAATGAGGTCGTCGCCGGATGGCGTGACACCGGGCCTCCCTGAACGGTCCATGACGACACTGCTCGAGATCGACGAGATAGAATGCCGCCACCAGGGTCAGGCCGTCGTCCGGGGGTTGTCCGCGAGCATCGCACCCGGCTCGATCGTGTGCCTGCTCGGCCCGAGTGGCTGTGGCAAGACCACGGTGCTGCGCGCGATCGCCGGTTTCGAGCCGGTCTTTCGCGGCAGCATCGCGATCCGGGGCGTGACGGTCTCGTCACCCGGCTACATGATGCCGCCTGACAAGCGCAATGTCGGGATGGTGTTCCAGGACTACGCGCTGTTCCCCCACCTGACGGTCGCCGACAACGTCGCGTTTGGCCTGCGCAAGGTCGACCGCGGCAAGCGCGGCGGTATCGTCGAGGACTTGCTGGAACTCGTAGGCCTTGGCGCGGTCCGCGATCGCTACCCTCACGAGCTCTCCGGCGGCCAGCAGCAGCGCGTCGCACTGGCCCGTGCGCTCGCGGTTAAACCGGACCTGCTGCTGCTCGACGAGCCATTCTCGAACCTGGATGTCGAGCTGCGCGAACGTCTCGGGGTCGAGGTACGCGGTATCCTGAAAAAACGCAATATCACGACACTGATGGTGACCCACGACCAGCACGAGGCGTTCGCGCTGGGCGAGGTCGTCGGTATCATGCAGGAAGGCGAGATTGTCCAGTGGGACACGCCGTTCAACCTCTATCACCAGCCGATCAACCGCTTCGTCGCAAGCTTCATCGGTCAGAGCGTGATGTTGCGCGGAGACCTGATCTCGTCGGACACGGTTCGCACCGAGATCGGCCCGATCCAGGGGAATCGCAGTTACCCGTGGCCGGTCGGCACCGAGGTCGACGTGCTGCTGCGTCCGGACGACATCGTCCCGGACCCGGAAAGCGGCCTGCGGGCGAGGATCGTCAAGGAGGCGTTCAAGGGGGCGGAGATCCTGTATACACTGAGACTCGCGAGCGGCACCGAGTTACTGTCGCTGTTTCCGAGCCACCAGCGTCACCTGGTCGGCGAAGAGGTCGGACTGCGTGTTGCGGCCGACCACCTGGTCGCCTTCCCGCGGTAAAAGCAGGGGGCAGTACGCTGCCCCCCATGACTTAGTCGGGACTTACTCGATCTTCAGGTTCGCGAGGTACTCGGCGACGGCCTTGATCTCGTCTTCGGTCAACTTCTTCGCGATATCGGTCATCATACCGGCCGGATCGTTCTGGCGGTCACCGCTGCGGAAGTCGTTCAGCTGCTTGATGATGTAATCGCGATGTTGGCGTCCGAGCACAGGAAACTGGGCAATGGTCGGCGACCTGCCCTGTCCGTCCTTGCCATGACAGTTGATGCAGCCGTAGACGCCGTTCTCGGCGTTGCCTTCCGTGTACACGCGCTCTCCCTGCCTTAACACATCACGGCTCGGCGGCGGCGTGATCGGCTCCACCAGCTTCTGGGTCTGGAAGTATGCACCGATATCCTTGGCGTCCTGGACGCTCGCAACCGTCGCGGCCATGCCGGTCATGATCGGATTGTTGTTGCGGTGCCCGGTCTGGAAATCCCGGACCTGCTTGACGATATAGGCGCCGTACTGGCCGGCGAGCCGGGGGAAGTCGGCGATCGGGCTGTTGCCGTCGCCGCCGTGGCAACCGAAGCAGACAGCGGCCTTGGCCTGGCCGGCCGCGGGATCACCTTCGGCGAATGCGGTGTTTGCCGCGAATAACGTCAGTACCCCCCCGGTTAAAGCACAAACTGTCCAGCTCTTCGCTCTCAACCACGCTCTCATAGTTCGCCCACTCGAATTATTTTAACGTTATGAGGTATTGTTATCGTTATCGCTTCCGGCCGGCGGCTGTGTCTCGCGCGCCTGTGCCCGGAACCCCACCCATATCAGAAGCCACAGGATACCACAATGGAATCCGGTAAAAAATATCCGAAAAAGCAATTCCGGCTCAGCGGTTTGACAGGATCCGAATCCGGGATCTGGCTGGCCCGATTCGTCAGCGGCGTCGAGCATCGATGACCCCGGATCCGCGGCGAAAACTGCGGGAAATCGGGAGTTACCTGTCACCAATCCTCGTAATGGGCCTGTTGCTTGCCGTTTCGTCGATACCGGGAGAATCGTCCGGCATCCCGCGGGATGCCGGGCTGCTCAACGGCCCGGTCGCCTGGCTGCTCCGGCTGTTCTCCATGATTCCACCACTTGTTCACGATATCCTGCATATCCCGGGGTATTTGGTACTCGCATGGTCGTTGTATCTACCGCTCAGTCGCTGGGTGACGCCGACCACATGCCTGATGTTGACGCTGGTGACGGCGACCGGCTACGGCGCATTGATGGAATTGCACCAGGCGAGCATCCCTGGACGCTACCCCGGGTACGGAGACGCGGCCCTCAACTTCACAGGGGCGCTGCTCGGTTGCCTGCTGGCCGGACGCAGTCTCCGGGGACGTCGGACTTCCTTTCTGCGCCAGGACAAGCCGTGAGGTCGGTGACCAGGGACACGGACTGGATGCCCAACCGGGCGGCGGGTATCATAGCGGCCGGGTTCCTCGAGAAATACTCACAGTCAGAAGCGTCTTCCAATCATGAATATCACCATCTTCGGATCCGGCTATGTCGGGCTCGTTACCGGCGCCTGCCTCGCCGAGGTCGGAAACGATGTGCTGTGCATCGACATAGACGCGGCCAAGATCGACATGCTGAAAAACGGCAGGATACCGATATTCGAGCCGGGTCTTGCCGACCTGGTCAGCCATAACCTGAAATCCGGGCGGCTCGATTTCACGACCGACATCGCCGCCGGCGTCGCCCATGGCCTGTTTCAGTTTGTCGCGGTCGGCACCCCGCCGGACGAAAACGGTTCCGCCGATCTGCAGCATGTGCTCGCAGTCGCCCGGGGCATTGGGGAGCATATCGAGGAATACCGTATCATCGTCAACAAGTCCACTGTGCCGGTCGGCACCGCGGACCGGGTCAGGGCGACGGTTGCGGCCGCACTCAAGGACAGAACAAAGAATATCGAATTCGACGTTGTCTCGAATCCGGAATTCCTCAAGGAAGGCGCCGCGGTCGAGGATTTCATGCGCCCGGACCGCATCATCGTCGGTACCGACAATCCGCGCACGACCGAGCTGCTGCGGGCGCTGTACGCCCCGTTCAATCGCAACCGGGACCGGGTCTTCGCGATGGATATCCGCTCGGCGGAGTTGACGAAATATGCCGCGAACGCCATGCTCGCGACCAAGATCAGCTTCATGAACGAGATCGCGAACCTGGCGGAACGCCTCGGCGCCGATATCGAGCAGATCCGGATCGGCATCGGCTCCGATCCCCGAATCGGCTATCACTTCATATATCCCGGCGCAGGTTACGGCGGATCGTGCTTCCCAAAAGATGTCAAGGCGCTCGCACGCACGGCACAGGATGCCGGTTACGCAGCGGAGCTGCTGCAGGCGGTGGAGTCGGTCAACGAGCGCCAGAAGCGGGTGCTGTTCGGCAAGATCAGTCGGCACTTCGACGACAAACTCGACGGGCGGGTCATTGCGCTGTGGGGGCTGGCTTTCAAGCCAAACACTGATGACATGCGTGAGGCCCCGAGCCGCACGCTGATGGAGGCGCTGTGGTCGGCCGGGGCACGGGTACGGGCCTATGATCCGGAGGCGGCCGCTGAGGCCGTCCGCATATACGGCGACCATCACGGGCTGACACTGTGCACGGACCCGGAAGACGCGCTGGCCGGCGCGGACGCGCTGGCGATCGTCACCGAATGGAACGAATTCCGCAGCCCAGATTTCGCGACGATCAAACGGTCGCTGAAGCAGGCCGTGGTCTTCGATGGCCGCAACCTTTACGATCCGGCGGCAATGGAACGTGAAGGCATCCTTTACTACGCAATCGGACGCGGTATCCAGGGGCCTGCCTGATGCTGAAGCTCGAGGAGATCAGGGTAGGGGTCATCGGCCTGGGCTATGTGGGCCTGCCGCTCGCGGTCGCGCTCGGCAGGCATTTCCCTGTGACAGGCTTCGATATCAGCACATCACGCATCGCCGAACTGAATGACGGCCATGACAGCACGCTGGAGGTAACGCCGGCGGAACTGGCCGAGGCCGGATCCCTCACCTGCACCGACCGCGTAGACGAGTTGCGCGACTGCAATTTCTTCATGGTCACCGTGCCGACGCCGATCGACAACTACAAGCGCCCCGATCTGGCGCCGCTGATCTCGGCGAGCCGCGCCGTTGGCGATGTTCTTTCCAGCGGCGGCGTCGTCGTTTATGAATCGACGGTCTATCCAGGATGCACAGAGGAGATCTGTGTCCCGATCCTCGAGGAGCGCTCCGGACTGGTATTGAACCGGGAATTCTTCGTCGGCTACAGCCCGGAACGCATCAACCCCGGAGACCGGGTCCATCGCCTGAACTCGATCACCAAGGTCACCTCGGGATCGACCCATGAGGCGGCCGCGCTGATCGACGCCGTATACGCGCGCATCGTCGATGCCGGCACCCATCTCGCGAGCAGCATACGGGTCGCCGAGGCCGCGAAGGTCATCGAGAACACCCAGCGCGACGTCAACATCGCGCTGATCAACGAACTCGCGCTGATCTTCAACCGGCTCGGCATCGACACGCTCGAGGTACTGGAGGCGGCCGGGACCAAGTGGAATTTTCTGCCCTTCCGGCCCGGACTGGTAGGCGGGCACTGCATCGGCGTCGACCCCTATTACCTGACACACAAGGCGCAGGAGATCGGATATCACCCCGAAGTGATCCTCGCAGGCCGCCGTATCAATGACGGCATGGGGGCCTATGTCGCCGAGCGAGTGGTCAAGCTGATGGCGGAGCGACGCCTGCCGATCGCCGATGCACGCATCCTGGTGCTCGGGCTCGCATTCAAGGAAAACTGTCCCGACATCCGCAATACGCGCGTCGTGGATATCGTCGCCGAGCTCCAGGGATACCATGCCCGGGTCGATGTCTGTGATCCCTGGGTCGATGCCGACGCAGCGATGCATGAATACGGCATTCGACCGATCCCGGAACCGGATGCCGGCGTCTACGATGCCGTCGTGCTGGCGGTCGCTCACGAGCAGTTTCGTGAAATGGGAATCGACGGGATCCGGTCGCGATGCAAGCCGGAAGCCGTCGTTTACGACGTAAAATCACTGTTCCCGGCCGGTATCGCCGACGGCAGGTTGTAGGATCTAATCATCATGAAAATCCTGGTTACCGGCACCGCAGGCTTTATCGGCGCCGCGCTCGCGCTGCGATTGCTCGAGCGGGGCGACGAGGTCATCGGCGTCGACAACGTCAACGACTATTACGACGTCAATCTCAAGCTCGCCCGCCTCGAGCGCCTGAAGGCCTTCGACGCTTTCACCGAAATACGCGCCAGCCTGGAGGACAACGAGGCAATGTCGGCGGCATTTCGCGAACACCAGCCGCAGCGGGTCGTCAACCTCGCGGCGCAGGCCGGGGTCCGATATTCCCTGATCAATCCGCGCTCCTACGTCGACAGCAATCTGGTCGGATTCATTAACATCCTCGAAGGCTGCCGCCATCATGAAGTGGAACACCTGGTCTACGCCTCGAGCAGTTCGGTATACGGCGCAAACACGCGCATGCCGTTCTCGGTCCATGACAACGTCGACCACCCGGTCAGCCTGTACGCGGCGAGCAAGAAGGCCAACGAACTTATGGCCCATACCTACAGCCACCTGTATCGCCTGCCGACCACCGGCCTCAGGTTCTTCACCGTGTACGGCCCCTGGGGCCGCCCGGACATGGCGCTGTTCCTTTTCACCCGCAACATCCTTGAAGGACGGCCCATCGACGTCTACAACTACGGCAAATGCTGCCGGGATTTCACTTATATAGAGGACATAGTCGAGGGCGTCATCAGGGTCACCGACCGCATCCCCGCGCCGAATCCCGATTGGAACGGAGAGCGCCCGGATCCGGCCAGCAGCCCGGCGCCGTACCGGATCTACAACATCGGGAACAACAACCCGGTAGAACTGGAGCATTTTATAGAGGTGCTGGAACGGGAGCTGGGCAGAAAGGCCGAAAAAAACCTGCTGCCGCTTCAGCCAGGCGACGTGCCGAAGACCTATGCCGATATAGACGACCTGATGCGAGATACCGGCTTCAGGCCATCGACGCCTGTCGAATCAGGTATCGCGCGCTTTGTTGACTGGTACAGGAAATACTACGGAACCGGGGGCTGAATAAAATGAGGCACAGGGGCTTTCAGACCCCTGCGCCTCACCCCCCCCAACAAACTCAGTTGATCCGCGGGTCGAGTTCCCCCTTCTTGTAGCGCTTGGCCATTGCTTCGAGCGACACCGGCCTGATCTTCGAGGCATTGCCGGCGGTGCCGAAGGCCTCGTAGCGCGCCTTGCAGATGCCGCGCATCGCGGCGGTCGATGCCTTCAGATACTTGCGCGGATCGAATTCCTTCGGATTCTCCGCGAGGAACTTGCGCACCGCGCCGGTGCTCGCCATGCGCAGATCGGTGTCTATATTGACCTTGCGCACGCCGTGCCTGATCCCTTCCTGGATCTCCTCGACCGGGACGCCATAGGTCTCGCCCATGTCGCCGCCGTAGCTGTTGATGATCTTGAGCCAGTCCTGCGGTACGGAGCTCGAACCGTGCATGACCAGATGGGTGTCCGGGATGCGCGCATGGATATCCTTGATGCGCTGGATCGCAAGGATGTCGCCGGTCGGCGGCCGCGTAAACTTGTAGGCGCCGTGCGATGTGCCGATCGCGATCGCGAGCGCATCGACGCCGGTCGCCTTGACGAACCTCGCCGCTTCTTCGGGATCAGTCAGCAACATGTCCTTGCTGAGCTTGCCTTCCGCGCCGGAGCCGTCTTCCTCGCCGGCCATGCCTGTCTCGAGCGAACCGAGGCAACCGAGCTCGCCCTCGACTGACACGCCGCCGGCATGGGACATGTCGACGACCTGGCGCGTGACCCGGACGTTGTAATCGAAGTCCGCAGGCGTTTTCATGTCTTCTTTCAGCGAGCCGTCCATCATCACCGACGTGAATCCGAGCTGGATCGACTGCAGGCATATGCCGGGCGAGGCGCCGTGATCCTGGTGCACGACGATAGGTATATGCGGCCACTGCTCCGCCGCGGCATCCATCAGGTGACGCAGGAACGGCGCGCCGGCATACGAGCGGGCTCCGGCCGAGGCCTGCACGATGACCGGGCTGTCGCTTTCGTCGGCGGCCTGCATGATCGCGTGCATCTGCTCCATGTTGTTGACGTTGTAGGCCGGCACGCCGTAGCCGTGTTCGGCCGCGTGGTCCAGAAGTTGACGAAGTGATATCAGGGCCATGCTATTCTCCTTGAGGTTACTGTAACTGGATTATCCCTGCTGATGCTTTCCTAATAATCACCGACGCGGCAGATCTTCAACGTGTTCGTCGCTCCGTGAGTGCCCATACGATCACCCTTGGTGATGATGACCATGTCGCCCTCCTGGACCGTGTTGTGCTTCAACAGCTCTTCGATGACGCTTCTGGTAATGTCCGCATCCTGCTGAGAAGGCATGTCGTAGGCCAGGGGATAGACGCCGCGGTAAAGCGTCACCTTGCGCCGCGTCGCCTCATGACGGGTCATCGCGTAGATCGGGATCCCGGAGCTGATACGCGACATCCACTGCGCCGTCGAGCCGGACTCTGTCAGCGCGGCGATCACGCGCACGCCGAGGTGGTTCGCGGTATACATCGATGCCATCGCAATGGCCTCGTCGATATGCTGGAATTCGCTGCTGACGCGGTGGCGCGAAATCGCAGTAACCTTCTGCTTCTCGGCACCCCTGCAGATCCTGTCCATCGCCTCGATGACCTTGACAGGATAGCGCCCCATGGCAGTCTCTTCCGACAGCATCACCGCGTCGGTGCCGTCGAGCACGGCGTTCGCGACGTCGAAGACCTCGGCGCGATAGGGAATGGGATTGTCGACCATCGACTGCATCATCTGGGTCGCGGTGATGACGACGCGGTTCATGTTGCGTGACATATGAATGAGCTGCTTCTGCACGGCCGGCAGTTCCGCGTCCCCGATCTCGACGCCGAGATCGCCGCGCGCAATCATGACGACGTCTGTTGCGGCGATTATGTCCTCGAGACCCGCGAGAGATTCGGCGCGCTCGATCTTTGCGACGATCGCGCCATGGCCTCCGGCTGCTCTCAGCAGCTCGCGCGCCTCGTGGATGTCCGCCGCATTGCGCGGAAAGGACACCGCCACGTAGTCCGCGGCGACATCAGCAGCGGTCTGGATGTCCTCGCGATCCTTGTCGGTGATCGCCGCCGCGGACAGACCGCCGCCAAGACGGTTGATGCCCTTGTTATTGGACAGCACGCCGCCGGTCGACACCCGGGTGATGATCTCGTTGCCGGCGATCTCTTCGACTTCGAGCACGATCTTGCCGTCGTCGAGCAGCAGGGTATCACCCTTGACGAGGTCTCCCGGCAGTTCCTTGTATGACAGTCCGACCCGCTCCGTGGTGCCGGCGTCGGCAGCCATCGCGGTGTCGAGCACGAACCGATCGCCCTCCCCCAGCGTCACCTTGCCTGCCGTGAAGCGATCCGTGCGTATCTTGGGGCCCTGCAGATCGGCGAGCACGCCGATCTCCCGACCCTGTTGATGCGCCAGGCGGCGCGCTGTCTCGACGCGGCGGACATGGTCCGCCGCGTCGCCATGCGAGAAATTGACCCTGACAACATCGAGGCCGGCGCGGATCATGCGCTCCAGAACCAGCGGATCGTCCGTGGCCGGGCCGAGGGTGGCGACTATCTTGGTGCGTCGCAAACGGTTTCTTTGATGGTTCATCGAGGTAAGAGTCTGTTCAGCTCCTGGCGCGTTGTTCGAGAATTTCCACGGCCGGCAGTTTCTTGCCCTCGAGGAACTCGAGGAATGCGCCGCCGCCGGTCGAGATATAGGAAACCTTGTCGGCAATGCCGTACTTGGCGACGGCGGCCAGGGTGTCGCCGCCGCCGGCGATCGAGAACGCATCGCTGGCGGCGATCGCCTCGGCAAGCCGTCGCGTGCCATCGCCGAACTGGTCGAACTCGAACACACCGACCGGGCCGTTCCAGACGATCGTACCTGCCTCCCGGATGATCCGGTCGAAGATCTTCGAGGTCTCCGGGCCGATATCGAAGACCATATCGTCTGCTGCGACCTCGTCTACCGGCTTCAGTGTCGCCTCGGCGTCCTCGGCGAAGGCCTTGGCGCAGACCACGTCGACCGGAACCGGGATATCGCCGCCGCGCTGGCGGGCGGCCTCGGTCAGGCGTCTCGCCTCATCGACGAGACCCGGTTCGAACAGGGACTTGCCGACTTCGTACCCGGCCGCCGCGATGAAGGTGTTCGCAATCCCGCCACCGACTATCAGGCGATCGACGATGCCGGACAGCGACTCGAGCACGGTCAGCTTGGTCGAAACCTTGGAGCCGCCGACGATCGCGACCATCGGACGCGCCGGCTTGTCGAGCGCCTTGCCGAGCGCGTCGAGTTCAGCGACCAGCAACGGCCCAGCGCAGGCGACCGGGGCGTACTTCGCAACGCCGTGCGTCGAGGACTGGGCGCGGTGCGCGGTGCCGAAGGCGTCCATGACGAAGACATCACAGGCCGCAGCCATGCGTCTCGCAAGCGTGTCGTCGTTCTTTTTCTCGCCCTTGTTGAAGCGGACATTCTCGCACAGCACGACCTCTCCGTCGCGCATGTCGACGCCGTCGAGCCAGTCACGTTCGAGTCGCACGGACTGCCCGAGCAGTCCGGAGAGATGCTCCGCAACCGGAGCCAGCGAAAACTTTTCCTCGAACGCGCCTTCATCCGGCCGGCCGAGGTGGGACATCAGCATCACTCGTCCGCCCGCCTTTCTGGCGGCCTCGATGGTTGGCAGCGATGCACGGATACGGGTATCGTCCGAGACCTTGCCGTCCTTGACGGGCACGTTCAGGTCCATGCGGATCAGCACGCGCTTTCCGGTCAGGTCCAGCTCGGTCATCCTGATAACGGACATGTTACTTGGCCTTCATCAGCGCCACTGTGGTGTCGAGCATCCGGTTCGAGAAGCCCCACTCATTGTCGTACCAGGCGAGCACCTTTACGAGCGTGCCATCGATGACTTTGGTCAGCGTCGATTCGTAGGTCGACGACGCCGGGTCGTGGTTGAAGTCGATCGAAACGAGCGGCTTGTCGTTATAGGCGAGAATGCCCTTCAGCGCTCCGTTGGCGGCGTCGCGGACGATGCTGTCGATTTCGTCCTTGCTGGTCTCGCGCGCGGCGGTGAACACCAGGTCTACCAGCGACACGTTGATGGTCGGAACGCGCACCGCGAAACCGTCGAGCTTGCCGTTCAGCTCCGGCAGCACCAGGCCGACCGCGGCGGCGGCGCCGGTCTTGGTCGGGATCATCGACTGGGTCGCGGAACGCGCGCGGCGCAGGTCGGAATGATATACGTCGGTCAGCACCTGGTCGTTGGTATAGGAATGGATCGTCGTCATCAGGCCGTTGACCAGCCCGATCTCGTCGTGCAGCGGCTTGACCAGCGGGGCCAGGCAGTTGGTCGTGCAGGAGGCGTTTGAGATGACGGTATCCGTGGCCTTCAGCGTGGCGTGATTGACGCCGTAGACGATCGTCGCATCGACATCGTTGCCACCCGGTGCCGAGATGATGACCTTTTTCGCCCCTGCCTTCAGGTGACCCGACGCCTTTTCCTTGGTCGTGAAGAATCCGGTGCACTCGTGCACGACCTCGACACCGAGCTCGCCCCAGGGCAGCTTCGACGGATCGCGCTCGGCCAGCACGCGGATGCGGTCGCCATTGACGATCATGTACGAGCCGTCGACCTCGACCTTGCCCGGGAAGCGCCCGTGCACGGTATCGTAGCGGGTCAGGTGCGCGTTGGTCTCGGAATCGCCAAGGTCGTTGATCGCTACGATCTGGATGTCCTTGTTGCGTCCGGCCTCGTAGAGCGCCCGAAGTACGTTTCTGCCGATACGACCATATCCGTTGATAGCAACTTTAATCGCCATGTGTCTTCCCCTCTATTTATTTGCTGTCCTTGAGCGTCTCTTCCACCGCCTTGACGACATTTTCCACTGTAAAGCCGAAGTGTTTGAAGACATCACCGGCGGGCGCCGATTCTCCGAAGCTGTCGATTCCGACGACCCGGCCCCTGAGGCCGACAAAGCGGTACCAGTAGGCGGTCACGCCGGCCTCGACGGCAACCCGCGCGGTCACGGAAGGCGGCAGGACCGAATCCCGGTAGGCCGCATCCTGCCGGTCGAAGCAATCCACCGACGGTATCGACACGACGCGCACCTTGCGGCCCTTCTGATTGAGCTGCTTTGCGGCATCTATCGCCAGCGCGACCTCGGAACCGGTCGCGATCAGTATCGCATCAGGTGTTCCGCCGGCATCAAGAAGCACATAACCGCCGCGCGCGATGTCCTCGACCTGCTGTTCGGTCCGCTCCTGGTGTTGGAGGTTCTGTCGTGACAGGCTGAGGCAGGTCGGGCCGTCGCGGCGTTCGACGGCGGTCCGCCACGCGACAGCGGTCTCGACTGCGTCACAGGGGCGCCACAGCGACATGTTCGGGATCAGACGCAGCGAGGAGACCTGTTCGACAGGCTGGTGCGTCGGGCCGTCCTCACCGAGGCCGATCGAGTCGTGGGTCAGCACATAGATGACGCGCTGCTTCATCAGCGCCGACATGCGCAGGCCGTTACGGGCATAGTCGCTGAAGATCAGGAAGGTGCCGCCGTACGGAATAATGCCGCCGTGCAGCGCGAGGCCGTTCATGATCGCTGCCATGCCGAATTCGCGGACACCGTAGTGCAGGTAGTTGCCGTCGGAGACCGTGTTGCTGATCGCCTTCGAACCGGACCAGATCGTCAGGTTGGAGCCGGCGAGGTCCGCCGAACCGCCGAGCATTTCGGGCAAGGCGGGACCGAAGCCGTTCAGCGCGTTCTCGGAGGCCTTGCGGGTCGCGATGGTGGCCTTCTTGTCGGCCGTCGACTGTATAAATTCGGCGGCCGTCGCGGCCCAGTCTGCCGGCAGCTCGCCGCTCATGCGGCGATCGACTTCTGCCGCCAGGTCCGGGTACGCGGCGCGATAGGCGTCGTACTTCTTCTGCCACTCGCGCTCGACGGCCGCGCCCTTCTCACGGGCATCCCAGCCGGCCCGAATCGCATCCGGGACATCGAAGGGCGCATGCGCCCAGTCGAGGTTCTTGCGTGTCTCAGCGATCTCATCGTCGCCGAGCGGAGCGCCGTGACAGTCGTGGCTGCCACACAGGTTCGGGGCGCCGTAGCCGATCACGGTTCGGCAGCAGATCAGGCTCGGTTTGTCATTGACCGAACGGGCCTCCAGGATCGCCTTGCGTACCGACTCGGCGTCATGACCGTCGACGTCGCGGACCACATGCCAGCCATAGGCCTCGAAACGACCCGGGGTATCGTCGGTAAACCAGCCCTCGACATGACCGTCGATCGAGATGCCGTTGTCATCCCAAAACGCGATCAACTTGCCGAGTGCGAGCGTGCCTGCCAGCGAGCAGGCCTCATGAGAGATACCTTCCATCAGGCAGCCGTCGCCGAGGAAACACCAGGTGTAATGGTCGACGACAGCGTGCCCGTCACGATTGAATTGCCCGGCGAGCACCTTCTCGGCGATCGCCATGCCGACGGCATTGGTGATGCCCTGCCCGAGCGGGCCGGTCGTGGTCTCGATGCCCGGGGCATAGCCATATTCAGGGTGCCCCGGGGTCCTGGAGTGGAGCTGGCGGAACTGCTTCAGGTCGTCAGTGCCGATGTCATAACCGGTCAGATGCAGCAGCGAATACAACAACATCGAGCCATGGCCGTTCGACAGCACAAAGCGGTCGCGGTCGATCCACTTCGGGTTGCCCGGGTTGTGCCTGAGGAAATCGTTCCACAGGACTTCAGCGATGTCGGCCATGCCCATCGGCGCACCGGGGTGCCCCGATTTGGCCTTCTGGACAGCGTCCATGCTCAGGGCGCGTATCGCGTTCGCTAGTTCTCTCCGGGATGGCATAGTTGTCTCCTGAAACTTGTTTTCTGTAATCCAGTCATAACAATCTGCGTCACGGGGCCGGGAAATCGCCCGTGGCCGTGTCCGCTGACGGCGGTCTGCCTCTGGAGCGGAAAACGGTCCGGATCCCGGCGTTTCGCGCGATGCGCCGCCCCCCCGGCGGACGCGATGACCGGCTTGCTTTGCTGGCGGCCGCTGCCCTGGATTCGATGATTCTCCGGATTTCCCCGCTCAATCACCTGCAGCCATCGCGGGTCTCCCGCGGCCACGATAGAAACCTGTCACTGCAAGAGCCGCCTATTCTCGCCTAACTACCCGGTTACAGCAACAGAAAATGGCGCGGGACCAGCCCACGCCGCAACACCCGTTACGTTTGTGGAGAATATCGGGAGTGGCCCCGGAAATTACGAAATAAATATATATATCAATCAGATATTCAGTTACACCGGGTCACGCCACTTGATCGAGCAACCGATGCTCGGGATCTGCTCGCGCGGTCCCTCGCCGGTCACCGCGACCTGCTTCATCGCCTCGAAAAGGTCGCGGCGTGCATCCGCCGGGGCCGCCTGCTTGCGGCTCGCATCCAGGCGGCCCCGGTACTGGAGCCGAAGCGCGCGGTCATAGCCGAAGAAGTCCGGGGTACAGACCGCGCCATAGGCCTTCGCCACCGCCTGGGTCTCGTCCAGCAGGTACGGGAACGGGAAATCGAATGCGCGGGCGACCTCCTGCATCCGGGCGAAGCTGTCCTCGGGGTACTCGGTCGGATCGTTCGACATGATCGCGACGCTCTTTATCCCGTATTCGAGCAGTTCCCGGGCATCGCGGACGATCCTGTCCCTGACTGCCTGGACATAGGGACAGTGGTTGCAGATGAACATCACCAGCAGGCCCTTCCCACCCCGGCAGTCCTCGAGCGTCCAGACCCTGCCGTCCACGCCCGGCAGTGAGAAATCCGGCGCCATGCGGCCGAAATCGCAGACTGGCGTCTCCAGACTCACCATGATCGATCTCCTGTCGGGAAAAGGCCGGTATTATAACCGCCGCATCTGGGATGTGACATAGCAGCGACACCGCGAAGACGTGAATCGCGAGTAACGGCCGTTTTCCGGGCGTTTGGGCTTGAAATTGGCTTTACAGCGGCGAAAACGTTAAAATTAGGCGCTTTACGCCGACCGAAACGCTTGAAAACAGCGCCCGACCAGATGCACATCGTCGGCAAACCCCGATGACGGTTCCCGGCACGGTCCGGATACGAACAATCCAACAGGAGCACCCATGTCCAAAGCCTATCTCTTCACGTCCGAATCGGTCTCCGAGGGTCATCCCGACAAGGTTTCCGACCAGATCTCCGATGCAATCCTCGATGCGCTGCTGGCCCAGGATCCCCGTTCCCGGGTTGCGTGCGAGACCCTGGTCACGACCGGCATGGTCGTCCTCGCCGGAGAGATCACGACCAACGCCCATATCGAATACAACGCGGTCGCCCGCGAGAAACTGAAGGACATCGGCTACAACTCCTCGGACATGGGCTTCGATTATGCAACCTGCGGCGTCATGGTCGCGCTCGGTAAACAGTCGCCGGATATTGCGATGGGCGTCGACGAAGGCGACAACAAGGAGCAGGGGGCCGGCGACCAGGGTCTGATGTTCGGTTACGCGACCAGCGAGACCGCGGTACTGATGCCGGCGCCGATCACCTACTCCCACCTGCTGGTCAAGCGCCAGGCCGAGGTGCGCAAGAACGGGGCATTACCGTGGCTGCGGCCCGATGCGAAGAGCCAGGTCACGTTCCGCTATGAGGACCACAGGCCGGTCGGTATCGATGCCGTCGTGCTGTCGACCCAGCACGCACCCGAAATCAGCCAGAATGACCTTCATGAAGCAGTCATGGAAGAGATCATCAAGCCGGTACTGCCGCGGGAATGGCTCGACAAGAATACCCGCTACCACATCAACCCGACCGGCCGCTTCGTCGTCGGCGGCCCGATGGGCGATGCCGGCCTGACCGGCCGCAAGATCATTGTCGATACCTATGGTGGCATGGGCAGGCACGGCGGCGGGGCGTTCTCGGGCAAGGACCCGTCGAAGGTCGACCGTTCAGCGGCCTATGCGGCGCGCTATGTCGCCAAAAACATCGTCGCCGCCGGCCTCGCCGAACGCTGCGAAGTTCAGGTCTCGTACGCGATCGGCGTCGCCGAGCCGACCTCGATATCGGTCGACACCTTCGGCACCGGCAAGCTGTCGAACGACGCGATCGTGCGCCTCATTCGCGAGCACTTCGACCTGCGGCCCAAGGGCATCATCGCGATGCTCGACCTTCTGAAGCCGATATATGCCAGGACCGCGGCCTACGGCCACTTCGGACGCGAGGAAGAGGGCTTCACCTGGGAGCGCACCGACAAGGCCGAGGCGTTGCGTAACGCAACCGGCGTGCGCGAGGCTGCGAACAGGTAGCATGACGCGAATTGCGGGACGCGCATCGCTGTCGACGCGGTTCGCGTCGCATGCTGCATGACATCACGGGTTTGATTTTTCAGTAAAACCGAACAAGGGATACAAACCGACCATGAGCACACAAGCTGCAAAGAAACCGGAACAGGATTACAAGGTCGCCGACATGTCGCTGGCCGACTGGGGCCGCAAGGAGATCGCGATCGCGGAGACCGAGATGCCGGGCCTGATGGCCGTGCGCGAGAAATACCGCAAGGAACAACCGCTGAAGGGCGCCCGCATCGCCGGCAGCCTGCACATGACCATCCAG
>CAZJKV010000024.1:0-22476 GCA_964546765.1 uncultured Chromatiales bacterium | reverse complement strand
CAGCGCCGTGTCGCGGTCTGCCACGCGCGCCCGGCCGGCCCCCCCTGACCGGTCCGCTCGAGGTCGAGCACGGCCTGCAGCCAGCGCAACTCTTCCGCGCTGGCGGGCGTCTCCTCTGGCGCGGTGACGACGACCGCCCAGTGATCGCCGCGGCGCCAGGTGCGCTCGAACAGCGCGAGAGGCATCCGGTGACGCTCGATCGTGCCGGAGCGCAGAATCAGCTCTTCACGCGCGTGATCGAAGCCGATGACGACGGCGTAGTGCCAGCGCGGCGCCCAGTTAAAGGCAAGGTTCTGCAACACCAGCACCGGATGCCCGGCCTGCAGTTCCTCGATGATCGTGGACAATCCCGGTGCAAGGACATAGGGGACACGGCCGTGGCGGCGCGCGGCCGTGAGCATTTCAGGCTGAAAACTCCCCCGCCTGCCTGGCACGTAGACCTGCGGCACGAGCGCGTCCGGGTCGACCTCGACGCCGCTCCATTGCAGGACCATCGCGAGCGCGGCCGGCCCGCACTGGTAGCGTTGCTGGGGGTGAAACGGGACATCGGTCAGTTCGACGGCCCGGTCGATGCCGGCCGGCGGTGAATCCCGCAACTGCTGTGTCTGCGGCGCGGTCGCGCACCCGCCGAGCAGCAACACGCCCGCGAGCAGCCACGGGGTCATTCGACCCATTTGATCCGTTAATTCACAGTCTTTTTGACGAACGGGAAGACGTCGGTAAAGCCGAGGATGTCGGTGATCAGCAAGACGATGAAAATGAACACCAGCGCACCGACGACACTGCCCACACCCCCGGCCGGCAACTGCTCGAGCTGGCCGGCCATCCGGGAAATCTCGCTGTCGCTCAGTCCACTGACGCGATCGCGCGCCTCGTCGGGATCGACGCCGAAAGCGATCAACTGCTCCCGCACGTCGGTCCGGTCGAACGCGGCGAGTACTGCGCTGCGTTCGAACTGCGCCTGCTCCGTTGTAATCACGGTCTCGGCCCCGATCAACCCGGCATTGGCATGGACCTGTACGCCGAGCGTGGCAATCGCTATCACGAGGACAGCACTCATTATACGCGCCATGCGCCGCATCGTTTTCATCGAGACATCTCCCTGGTTGCAAACGGTGATAGCTTAGCGTGAAAGTCGCTCCATCAGGTAGCACAGGCAGTCCTGGCGGATGATCCGCTCGTTCAGCGTCAGCATGGATGGCATGACGCGCCTGCGCAGTACAAGGTTCCCTCCGCTGATCGCGAAATAATCCCCTGTCATGTCCATGCCCACATCATTGACGGCCTGCACCGGCAGGCGGGACATCCCGGGAGGCACCCGGCCGAGGATCGTCCCCGCCGGCAGATCCGTGAAATTCAGCCGGTCGAGGTCGCTGCTGAACCATATATCGGCAGGATCGTCACCAAAACTTACCCCGACCCCGTCGCGTAGCGTGACCTGGGCGATGGTGTGATAGAGGTCGAGATCGCCGCGCGGCAGCGGGTGATCGGGCAGCGCATGCAGGTGCAGGCAGGCTTCCAGAAAATCGCGGGCATGTTCGACGCCGTAGGCCTGACCGGGCTTGCCGCACTCGACGGTGACTGCGGGACAGTGCGGCGCGAAGGCCGCGGACTGCACGCCCTTCGGCTGGGTGAAGTAGACGACGAGCCGGCTGAACATCACGGCGAGTTGCAGGAAGCGGTCGTCGAGTCGGTTGATGCAGGCGTAGTGCGGATTGAAGCCGGTATTGTTGTGGATATCGACGCTCGCGAAGATGCCGCGCGCGGTCATCTCTTCAACGACGCTCTGCATCAGCGCAGACTCAGGACACGGCGGCGCCTCTGACCCGGGCCAGACGCGATTGTAGTCAGGTTGGCCGTCAAGGCGCCGCAGACCATGGCGCGCCGCATCGACGTTGCCGATGAAGATCGACAGCGCGCGTGGAAGGTCACGACCCTGGTAATGACGCAACAGTGCCTGCAGCGCAATGAATCCGGTTGTCTCGTTACCGTGCAGCAGCACCGAGACGAATACCGGCGCCGGCTCCCTGCCTTCCAGATGAACCAGCGCGGGACCCGGAACGAGCGCATGCATCTCCCAAGGCGCGACCTCGAGGAACTCCGGGGGCAAGCTATCCAGTTTCGTCAACTGCAATTCGGACATTCAATCGATCTCCCACTCATGCACCGGGCTGCCCTGCTGCTGATGCCGATGATAGGCCGCGGTCATCGCGTCGAGGCGCGCACCGGGCCGGCGCATGTAACGGCGCTGCCAGTCTGCGCCTGTCCGGCCGGAGTGCGCCCGTGCCGCGATGATCCCGAGGTAACGACGGATGTGCCGCTCATCGATGCCGAGGCGGCGCAGCCCCTCCTCCGCGGCGGGTAGCAACCTGTCGCAGACCAGCGCCTGGATCCGGTACCGCTTCCTGTCCAGCCACAGCACCTGCGCCTCGAGGCCATAACGGGCAGACTGGTAGAAGTTGTCCTTCGCTTCGGCGAACTTAAGCGCGGGTTGCGTCGCATCGGTGCGCAGCAATTCGGCGAGACCGTAATAAAAGGCTGCGTTCGCGACACTGTCTACCAGGCTCGGCCCGGCCGGGATGACGCGATGCTCGATCCGGATATGCGGCGTATCGTCGCTGTCGAAGCCGACCAGCGGGCGGTTCCAGCGCCAGATCGTGCCGTTATGCAGGCGCAAATGCGCGAACTTTTCCGGCGGCATGTCGAACAGGATCGGTAGCAGCACCGGAAAGTGTGCAAGGTTTTCCTCGAAACATTCCGCGATATCCTTACGGACGTAACCAGATCCGAAACCGACCCGGCGAATCGGGCCATGCGCCGCACCGTCGTAGCCGCCGATCGCAATAGACTGCTCGAAGAGCGGTATGCGCGTCTCGTCCCAAAGGTCCATGCCGAACAGATACGGCGAATTGCCGCAGACTGCGACCAGCGGCGCGGAGACGATGACCGACGCGTTGTACACCGCCCGCGCCATTGGCAGTGGCGTCTGGATATGGAGCTGGAACGAGGTCGCCGCGGATTCGAGCATCACGTCGCTATGACAACTCCTGTGATGCTGGCGGCCGGCGATATCGAGGCAGATCGGCCTGCCCCACTGCTTGAGCACCTGCGCGTTCAGCGCGTGATAGCGCTTGAGGCCCGACATGTTCGCGACCGTGAGCATCGCCTCGTCGAGCGTCGGCAGGATGCCGATCATCAGCAGATCGATATCGCAGCGGCGCGCAACCTCGCGCCCGCGCGTCCACAACGCGTCGAGCGCGGCATGCAGGCGCGACAGCGCGTCACCGCGTAACGGCAACGGGTCCGTGTTGAACTCAACGTTGAATTTCGCAAGCTCCGGGGTGGCAAGCGGATCATCGAGCGCCTTCAGGTAGGCCGCATTGACCGGCGCAGGGGTCATGTGCTCATCCACCAGCCAGATCTCGATCTCGACGCCGGCGACCGGACCGGCATGCGAACAGCCGCCGTCCCTGATGGTCGTCACCAGAAGTTCGGTCTCCGCGCGCAGTCGCTCCTGGAAGCGCGAGAAATCACGCCCGGTAAACCGAGTCTTGCCTATCTCCTGTCCCATGGCGTCAGCTTATCACGCGTGAGCGCTCGCGGGTCCTGCGCGTAGACGGCTCAGCCACAGGACCAATGCCAGCAGGCACAGGCCGACAAGGTCCAGCCACCACCAGCCATGCACTGCCAACAGCAGCGCCGCCGCGCATGCGAGCAGCACGCGCTGCCAGACCGGCAGCGGTCCCTCCAGCCAGCCTTCGAACACGCCGGCGAAGGCGTACAGCCCCGCGAGCGCGATCAGCGCGATCGGCAGGGCCTCGAGCCATCCGCCGCCGATCAGCGGCGTGTACGCGAACAGCAGCGGGATGATATACAACCCCTTCGCGAGCTTCCATGATGTGAATCCGACCGGCATCGGGCGCTCACCGGCGATCCCGGCCGCGGTGAACGCCGCGAGCGCGACCGGCGGCGTGACGTTCGAGTCCTGGCTCAGCCAGAAGATGATCATGTGCGCGGACAGCAGCGCCGCGGTCACGAGCGCCGGATCGAGCAGGCTTTGCGCGACTGCCCGCTGCAGTTCCGGGGTCAGTGCGCCGACGAGTTCCCGGGCATCGGCCGGCGCCATCGCCGTACCGAGCATCGCCTCGGCACCGGGGCTTGCGATCAGGATCGCCTCGCGCGCCATGTCCGTGATCTCGCCGCGCACCAGCGCCGAGACGAGATCAGACTCGAGCATCAGGCCATACAGCGTCGGCGCCGAGATCGCGGCGAGCACGATATACGCCGCGGTGACCGGCAGCCCCATACCGAGCACCAGCGACGCCAGCGCAATCAGCACATACGCGACAAGCAGGCTTGAACCGGCCCAATCGCCTATCATCAACGAAAACGTGTTGCCGACGCCGGTCGTCGTCAGCACGTTGACGATCAGTCCGACCGCGATCAGGAGCATCGCGGTCGGCGCCATCGTGCGCGCGCCGTTCGCGAGCGCCTCGATCACGGCGAGCGGACCCATGCGTGTCGGCGTCAGCCATGATGCGGCGACGACGGTGACGATAGAGAGACCGGCCGCATAGGTCGGGGTGAAGCCGGCGACGAGCAGGCCGACCAGTACGACCAGAGGCAGCAGCAACGGCCAGCCGCGCCGGATCGCCTCGCCGAACGGAATCGCGCCCTCGTCGGCCTGCGGCACGAGCCCGTGCTTCATCGCGTGTATACGCACGAAGAACGCGACCGACAGGAAATAGAGAACGGCCGGGATCAGGGCCGCAGCGATGATCGCGAGATACGAGATCCCGGTGAAGTTTGCCATCAGAAACGCGCCGGCGCCCATGACCGGCGGCATCAGCTGGCCGCCGGTCGACGCGGCCGCCTCGACGCCGGCCGCGAAGCGCGGATGGAAGCCGGCCCGCTTCATCAGCGGGATCGTGATGACGCCGGTCGACGCGGTGTTCGCGACCGCCGACCCGGTAATCGATCCCATCAGGCCCGACGACGCGATCGCTACCAGTCCTGGTCCGCCGGTGATGCGCCCGGCGGCGGCGCGCGCCAGCGCGATCATGAAGTCGCCGGCGCCGGAACGCACGAGAAACGCGCCGAACAGGATGAACATGAAGACATAGGTCCAGGAGATGCGCGCAATGGTGCCGAACATGCCTTCCGAAGTGAACACGCTGCGAAACAGCATCGTCTCGAGACTGAGGCCCGGAAACGCAAATACACCGCCGATGCGCGCACCCCACCACACCGCATAGCTCAGGAACAACAGGATCAGCACCGGGATCAGCAATCCTGCGGTGCGCCGCGTCAGCTCGATCGCGACCGCGACGACGAGCAGGCAGGCGATCCAGTCGGCGTTTGAGAAGCGCAGGCCGCGTGCGTATAACGCGTCCTCGAGCACAAGCACCGCGAGAGCGGCAGCGATCGCGAGCCCGCCAATTACGAGATCCGCGATCAGGACGCCGCGATCGCCTCGTCGCGCAATCCCGCCGAACGTTGGATAGAGCAACACCACGAGCAGCGCGAGACTCGCGAAATGGAACGCGGACACCCACAGGTCCGGCAGCACAAGGATTGTATTGAACGCGATATGTGCGAGCGACACCAGCGCCGCATAGATGAGTATCACGATGCCTGCCGTTTCTGACAGGCCGCGCGACCGCGCGAGGCCGAGGCCTTCGGCTGCGGACGCGAATCGCGTACACATGGTGTCCGGTGTCGTCATCGGCTCAGTCCCTGGCCTCCGGCGGCAGCAGACGATCGGGGATCACGAGACCACGCTCATGATAATAGCGCAGCGCGCCGGGATGCAGCGGCGCCGGCAGGCCGTCGATCGCATTGTCGAGGCGCATGCTGCGTGTCGCGGCATGGAAGGCGTGGAGGAAGGGCAAGTTCTCGTAGATCGTGCGGACGATCAGATAGACATGATCCTCCGGCACGTCAGCGGTCACCGCGAGAAAGTTCGGCTGGGCGATCGTGCGCACCAGCGTGTCTTGGTGCGGATAGGTGCCGGGCGCCAGCACGTGAAATCCCCACAGACCCTCGTAACCGGCGTTGATGGCGGCGAGTTGCGCCTCGGTGAAGCCGAGGATGACCGCATCACCGCGCATCGACGCGAGCGCGCGGGTCACGGCGCCGACCGGCACGCCGGCCGGTACGTTCATGCCGTCGATCAGCTGGTTCTGCAAGGCATCGGCGCTGGCGCCGTATCCCTGATAGGCGAGATTGAAGGTACGGTCGGTGTCGATGCCAAGCGCGCGGAAGATATGGCGCGTAGAGCCTTCGGCGCCCGAGTATCGCGCGCCGATCGAAAAGCGCCGTCCGGCGAGATTCTCGATATCGGCGATCGTTCCGCTCTCGACATGACGGCGGCGCACGACAAAGTGTTCGACATTCGGCCACAGCACCGCGACGCTGCGCAGATCGTCAAAAGGCGGCGATCCCGCGAGCCGGCCTCCCCCCTGCCATGCCCATGCGCCATAGAGCCCCTGCAGGATCGAGAACTTCACCTCGCGGTCGCGCATCAGGCGCAGGTTCTCCTCAGAACCGGCGCTGCTGATCGCAGCTAGCGCGATTCCGTATTCCGGCTCGAGCAATTGCTTCGTCAGTGTTGCGACTGCGACCCCGACGGGGTAATAGGTGCCGCCGGTCGTCGCGGTCGCAATGATATAGGTACCGTCTCCGTCCCGTGCCTCCGGCAGCGAGAGGGCGGCGACCGTTACTGCGAGCAGCATGAGCGTGATCAGCAGAGCGGCACGGCGCGGGCCGGGAATGTGCGGGAAATCCAAGGCCATCCGTGTGCTCCAATCAGGGTGCGGAGAACCACATGTCGCCATACCAGGCCGTCGCCGACTGTCCGCTGTTGTCGGTATCGGTCATGATCGCAACGGCATCGACACGGCCCGGTTCGGCGTGAAACAGCCTGCGATAGTCTTCCCGCACATTACGACTGTGCGCGACCCATTCGCCCGCGTTGCCGCTGCCGGAATCGACGGCGATCATGCGGGCGTTGCCGGTAAACGCGTTCGGCCATTCGCTGCCGACCGGCTGGTGGCTGGACCAGACATAATTGATCGCGCGCGTGCGCCAGAAGCGCAGACCGCCGGAGAACACGACATAGACCCGCGCCGCGTAGTCATCGCCCGTGCGGGTGCGCTCATCGTTGCCTTCGAGCACGCCCTCGACCTTCCATGACCAGTTCAGTATCGGCGTGACCTTCAGATCGACTTCGATTTCACGGTAGAGCCCCGAGGCCGTACCGTCACTGACTGCGCGCAGCGCCCGGCGGTCGCCGTCTGTCTGCAGCTCGTAGCGTGTTTCTCCTGCAAAGGTCTTGCGCTGCCAGTCCTTGAGTTCGCCGACCGAGAATCGGGCAATTTCGACGCGCGCGTCCGCGGCGGACAGCACGATCGGCAGCAGCAGTAGCGCCAGCCTGGCCATGCGCGCCGGCATCAGCGAAATACCCGGCCGATGCCGAGGTGAAGTCCGACATCGGCAGAATTGTCGAAATGGACGACGTTTTCCGTCAACGCAGCGAACATCATGATGCCATTGGTCAGCTTGCGCTTGTAGCCGAAACTCGCCTGCAGCGAGACCTGCCCGAGCTCGGGCAGATCCAGCTCAGCGAATGGGCTCTGCGAGGCCGACAACTGCATGATCAGTGCAGACTCCGGTCCGACGCCGAGTTCGAACGCGGCCATGCCGGACAGCAGGACCTGTGATGAGAGATCGAACAGCGGCCACTCGCCGAGATACAGCAGGCCAACGGAATAATGCATGCGCCAGGACGAGTCCGGCGCGAGGCCGGCCTGCAGCTGGACACCGGCATCGGCAGACCCGCTGCTGAATACATGTTTCCCGCTTCCGGCGGGAATCTTCGCCAACAACTGGACGCTGGCAAACCGGTTTCTGCCATCTCCGTGTAACTGGTATTTCGCCCGCACGACGATGTCACCAAACCCGCCGCCGGCAGAATGCGGCTCGAAGGCCTCGAAGTCGCCGCTGCGCAGGTAGGTTGTGTATCTGCGCAGCGGCACGCCGGTTCGTCCGCTCTGGTCGAGATTCAACGCATCGTGAACACCCTCGATGATGCTGTCGGAGAAACCGGTCGAGAAACTCAGCCACTGCAGTGTCACACCGAACTCGAGCCGCGGCGACACGGCATGGTCCAGCGCCAGCGCCGCCCGGTAAACCTCGCCGTCGAGGTAGAAGAGATTGCCGGAGTCGACCTCGCGCAGCTCGTCCAGCGTAACCGGCACGCGAGCATCCCTTTGCTCCAGCCGGCGGGTGAACGACTCCGACATCGCGAAGGTATTGCTGACCGTCGCGACCAGTTCGTACCGGCTTACGCCCGATTTCAGCGTCGCTGCCGGAACAGGCTCGAGGGCGAGCAGGCCCATGTTTGGCAGGAACTGGTCACGAATCCGCAACGGACCGGACTCCGCGAAATCTCCGGCCCACGCCGCCTCCGCGAGGATCAGGTGCCCCGCGTACAAGACGGCGAACAGCAGGTTGCGTCCAAGGCCCGGTTTGAGTGACGACATGACATGAGTTAAAGCCAACGGGACGAGGATATCAAGCCATGCACCCGCTCGGTCACTGACTGAACATGGCCCTGAGTATCCAGAAAAAGACGATCGAGAGGATGCCGCCGGCGGGAAGCGTCACGATCCAGGACATGAAGATCGTGCGTACAATGCGCAGGTTGATCGCCGCGATCCCGCGCGCGAGACCGACGCCCAGCACGGCGCCGACCAGCGTATGCGTCGTCGATATCGGAAGGCCGGTACCCGACGCCATGACGACGGTGAAGGCCGCGGCCAGCGTCGCGGCAAAGCCGCGGCTCGGCGTCAACTGCGTGATATTGTTGCCGACGGTCGCGATGACCCTGTGACCGAAGGTCACGAGGCCGATCACGATGCCGACCCCGCCGAGCAGCAGGATCCAGACCGGCACTGCCGACTGCGTACCGACGACGCCGCCGCTGTTAACGACGCCGACGACCGCGGCGAGCGGGCCGACGGCGTTCGCGACATCGTTGGAGCCGTGCGCGAAGGCCATCGCGCAGGCGGTCACGAGCATCAGCACACCGAACACCTTCTCGACGTTCGTGAACTGGAGACCATGATCTGCCGCCGGCTCGAATGCCAGGCGGCGAATCGCGACGATGCCTGACGCTGTGACCACGAGGCCAATGGCCGCGGAGATCGCATAGCTCTGGAATGCAGTAAACTCGAATCCCAGGTGCGTCAACCCCTTCAGCATGGTTACGAGCGCCGTGATCGTCGCAGCAAGAAAGATATAAAAAGGGACATAGCGTTTCGCGTTTTCCAGCGGCCGGTCGGTGTCGAGGATCAGTATCTGCACACTTCGAAACAGCGCGAACGCGATCGTGCCCGCCAGTACCGGCGACACCACCCAGGACATCGCGATCTTGCCGACCTTGTCCCAGTGCACGACCTCGTAGCCGAGGCCGACCACCGCGAAGCCGACGATAGCGCCGACGATCGAATGGGTCGTCGAGACCGGCCACCCGTAGAACGACGCAATCATCAGCCAGGTGCCGGCCGCGAGCAGCGCGGCCATCATCCCGAACACCAGCAGATCGGGACTGCCCTCCAGCAGATTCGCGTCGATCATGCCGCTGCGTATGGTCTGCGTCACCTCGCCGCCGGCGAGCCACGCGCCGGCGAATTCGAAGATCGCGGCGACGATTACCGCCTGGCGGATCGTCAGCGCACGCGAACCGACCGAGGTCGCCATTGCGTTCGCGACGTCGTTCGCGCCGATGCCCCACGCCATGAACAGGCCGAAGATACAGGCCAGCACGATCAGGATAGTGCCGTATTCGAGCATGAAGGCCCCGGATCAGCGGGCGAGCATCAACAGGAGGCGACTGCCTACGCGCTGGGCGAGGTCGGCCAGATCACCGATCCAGTCGATGATGCGGTACATGAAGATCACATCGACCGGCGGCAACGTGGACTCGAGCACAAACAGCTGGCCGCGGATCTGGCGCTGCAGTTTATCGGTGTCGTGCTCTATCCTGTCGAGCTTCTCGAGCATGCCAAACACGATCTCGACCTCGCGGCCGCGAAAACCGGTCTCGACGAGTTCGTCGAGCTCATTGACGGCGCGATCGGCCTGCGCGACCGCATCGATGCTGCGCTCGACATACTGCCCGAGTTCGGCGGCGACGGTCGGCGGGAATTGCATGCGCCGGCCGAGCACCACTCCGGCGATGTCCTTGGCGGTATTGGCGATACGGTCCTGCATCGTCAATACCTCGAGCAGGTCGCGGCGCGACATCGCGAGCATCATACCCTTGGGCAGGCTCAGGCGCAGGTCCTTCTTGAGGTTGTCGGCCTCGTGTTCGAGCGAGACGATGCGCTGCTGCTGGAGTTCAGCGCTCTCCCACTCCTGTTTCAGGACCGCGTCGAAGAAGGCCGGCAGTTCCCGGGTGCAGCTCAATACCTTGTCGATGTGGACCTGCAGGGGCTTGACCGGGGAGCGGCCAAACATGTCGAAGATGAAGTTTTTAGGGTTCATGGCGAGAGTTAAAGGGATAGGACCGAAAATATCAAGCCCGGCCTGCGCTCCCGCGGTCCGAAGTCGCGGACGTTCCGTCCGCGACCTCTACCCCTTATCCGGTCACTGGCCGCCGCCCCCGCCGGACTGCCCGACCATGAAGTCCACCGCCGCCTTGACCTCGTCGTCGCTGAGCGATGCGCGTCCGCCCTTCGCGGGCATCATGCCCTTGCTGCCCTTGAAACCCTTGATCGAGTGCTCGTAGAGGACGTCGATGCCCTGGGCGATGCGCGCCTCCCAGGCCGGGAGATCGCCGATCTTCGGCGCACCCGCGGTGCCCGTCTTGTGACACATCGCGCAGGCGTTCTGGTAAATCTTCTGACCGTCGATCGCAGACGCATCGGCTGCGTGGACATTGATCGCAGCGGATATACCCATCGCCGCGATCAGTAAGGACAGCATCTTCATCTCAGTCACCTCCTTTCAGAAGCCGGCGAACAGCTGAAACATCGTGCGCGCGTCCCGATCGTCGGGCCGGGCATCGACGCCGGAACCGCTCTCCGCGACGTGGAACAGTTCCAGGCGGATGTTCTGCGCAAGCAGGTATTGTCCGCCGGCCGTCACCGCGTTGAATTTGCTGTTCGTATCGGCCCCGCTGTCACGGCTGCTGTAACCGAGATAGACATTGCCCCGTCCGGCCATGATGCCGAGCTGGCCCAGCAACGCAAATGCCTTCGCGTCGTCAGGACTGGTGTTCCAGATGCTTTCGGGGTCCCCCTTCGCCGAGCCGTAGCTTGCGTAGAGGCTGAGCGGCATGCCGCCGGCCATGCCGAGCGCCTGGGCGTCGATGACCCAGGCATCGGTGACCAGTTTTTCCTCCTCGCCTGCCGCATCGACCGGCGTTGCATCACCGGCCCACAACTGGACGCCGAAACCGGTATCCCAGCCGCCGAGATTCTGCATCGCGACCGCGCGCAGGTAATGTGCGAAACCGGACGGACTGATATCTAAGTTCTCTCCGCCGAAGCCAGGCGTCCATGGAGTATAGTTGACATAGTATTATGGCTCGATGCAACTAGCGCAATCCCTGTTGCAGAGCCACTGCCGGTGCCGAGGGCCTGCGCGGCGCTATAGCCGGTGCGGTTCTCGATCGGCCGCTGCGATCGCAGCGCGCCGGTGTTCAGAAGCTCGAAGCCGTAGGCGACGCCGAGGGCGTCGGTCGAAAACGGGACGACGCTGAGCCGCGTGGCTCCGACCTGGGCCGCGTTGAAGTGGATCTTGGAGCCGAGCAGCGCCAGTCCCTCGTCGTCCTCGACGACGATGCCGGCTGTCCCGACCTCGAGCAGAAATCCGACATTCTCGGCAAGCTTGCCGCCGACCAGGAACGCGGCCTCGTCCGGCCACTGGATCTGGCCCTCGTCGCTTCCGGTGCCGGTATTACCGTTGGTCTTGTCGTAACGGATCTTGGCGATGAACGACATGTTGAGCGCCATCGGCATCGAAAGATAGTCACCCTCGATCATGCTCTGGCCACCGGTCATCGTATAGCCGTCGGCCTTGAATGCGCGGCCGAATGCGTTGAGCGAGGGAAAGGCCTGGTCATGACAGACATTGCATGCCATGCCCGTCTGGCGAGCGAAGGCAGGGACTGCGTCCGCATCCTTGGGCAAGACGGTCAAGCCGATAAACAGGACGAACAATACTGGCAGGCTGGATAATAATTTCAATCGATGGATTTTCATGGCGATCCCCAATGTGGTCATTCCGTTGAACTCGCGAGCTTCTTCAAGGCAAACACTAATCCCATGGTCTTTCCGGGTCAATACTCATCCCGCGCGATACGGCCGATCCCGGCACAACGTTAGCAACCTGCCGCAGACCGAAGTCTTATCTCACGAACCCATCCCGAACAGGATGCTCAGCGTATAATGCTCAATGTTCAACGAATTACTACCGGCATTCCACATGAACCCTGATATCCCGGCAAGTCGCCAGCGAGGACGCGGACCCATCAAGGACAGGCTGCGCCAATCGCTCGCAGGGTTTTTGATCTGCCTGTCACTAGTGAGCGCGAGCCCGATGCTCGTCGCTGCGCCGCTGCATCATGATCTAAGAGTCGCCATCGAGCCGTCGACGCATTTTCTGGGCGCAGAGGACACGCTGACCTTGCCGTCGACGGTCGCGGCAGATGGCGTGGGCATCACCTTGCATTTCTCCCTGCACCGGAACCTCACGCCGCGCTCGCTGACGCCCGGCGTCACCATCACCCCTTTGACGGACGGGACGGCCGGAGGCCCCATCGATCCGGCGCGATACTCCCTCGCGATCCCTGCCGGCAGGCACAGTATCGTATTGGCGTACGAGGGACGCATTCACCATCCGGTCCGTAGCACTGCGGCTGACGAGATGCGGGGTGTTAGCAGCACGCCGGGCATCATCTCTGATGACGGCGTCTATCTCAGCATCGCGAGCTACTGGTATCCCCACTTCGATCAGGAACTGCTGAGCTTCAGCCTGGAATTGCGCCTGCCGGCGGGCTGGGACGCAGTTAGCCAGGGCGAACGCACGCTGCATCAGCGCGACGACAACGGCACCCGCGTGCGATGGGAGGAATCAAACCCGCAGACCGACATCTATCTCGTCGCCGACCGGTATCATGAATACTCGCGGCGGTTCGGCAACGTTACCGCGTTCGCATTCCTGCGCAGTGCTGACGAGGCGCTGGCGGAGCGCTATCTCGCCGCGACTGGCCGATACCTGACGCTGTTCGGCGAGATGCTCGGCCCCTACCCTTACGGCAAGTTCGCGCTGGTCGAGAACTTCTGGGAGACCGGCTACGGCATGCCGTCGTTCACGCTGCTCGGCAGCAACGTGATCCGTCTGCCGTTCATCCTGGAGAGCTCGTATCCGCACGAGATCCTGCACAACTGGTGGGGCAACGGCGTCTACGTCGACTACGCACGCGGCAACTGGGCCGAGGGCCTGACCGCGTATCTCGCCGATCATCTGCTGCAGGAGCAGCGCGGCTCCGGCGCATCGATGCGGCGCAATCACCTGCAGCGCTATGCCGATTACGTCGACGACGCGCGCGATTTCCCGCTGATCGATTTTCGCGCCCGCCACAGCCCGGCGACCGAGGCGATCGGCTACGGCAAGGCGATGATGTTCTTTCACATGCTGCGCAGGCAACTCGGGGACGAGGCCTTTCTGGCCGGACTGCGCGATTTCTATGAGGCCCGACTGTTCCAGGTCGCCGGGCTCGAGGACCTGCGGCGCGCGTTCGCCGCGCACACGGCCGGCGACCTGCGTCACGAGTTCCGGCAGTGGACGATTCGCAGTGGGGCGCCGCGACTGACGGCATCCGACGCGCGCACCCGTCCGCTGGACGGCGGTGGTCATGAACTACGATTCACGCTCGAACAGATGCAAGCGGGACCGCTCTACCGGCTGAACGTGCCGCTCGCGATCGCGCTCGATGGTGTGATTCAGGCCTTCGAGACCGAAATCGTCTTCCGGGAACGGCGCGAGGAGGTCCGCGTCGTGCTTCCTGCCCGCCCGCTGCGCGTCGAGATCGATCCGCAGTTTGACCTGTTTCGCCGTGTTGATCGCCTCGAACTGCCGCCGGCGCTGAGTCAGGCCTTCGGCTCGGAACGTGTGACCTTCGTCATGCCGCAGAAGGCCCCGGCAGTTCTCCGCGACCGTTATCGCGCGCTCGCGGAGGCATGGCGCGGCGCGCGCGGCGACGATGCGTTCGCGATCGTCACCGACCGGGAGATCGAGTCCTTGCCGGATGACCGCAGCGTATGGCTGCTCGGCTGGGACAATCGCTTCGTTGGCGAGTTGGCGGCGTCGCTGTCGGCGCTGCCGGTCGAGTTCACGGGCGGCGGCGTGGAACTGCCCGGTCGAGGACTGCTGCGTGACGCGCATAGCGCCGTGATCGTGTCGCGCCTGCCCGCGGACCCCGACCTCGCGCTGGCATGGCTCGCCGCCGACGATCCGGAGGCCGTCACGCAACTCGCACGGAGACTCCCGCATTACGGCCGCAACGGCTATCTCGGCTTCGGCGGCGACCAGCACGAAAACATCCTGCAGGGCCAGTGGCCGGTGCTGGACTCGCCGCTCATGCTCGGCGTGCTCCAGGCGGGCGGAGATCCGCCCGGGAACCCAGTCATCGAATACGCGACACGCAGGGCGCTCGCTCGGCCGGCCGAGCGCTGATCCTTCGGCCCGATTGTCCTTCGCCGACTCAGAACTTCCAGGCGTAGCTGGCGCCGAGTTCCCACTGGTCCATGCGCAGCGTGATGGTCTGCGCCGGGTCGAGCGGATTCGTGCCGCTGATCTCCTTCTCGGGCGAATACATCGCCGCGAAGCTCCACTCACCGGCATCGCCGATCCGCTGCGTAAACCCGGCGGTGAAGTGCTGCTCCATGACGCCGGGCGCGAGGATGTTGAACAGCACCTCGCTCGACGGGATCGGCTGCCTGCCGCGGCTGTAGCCGACGCGCCAGGTCCAGTCGTCGCCGGTGACCCACTGGTAGCCGAGCTTGACGACCGTCATGTCGCGCCAGCCGAAGCCGGCGCCGCCGTCGTCACCGAGCAGTGCGGTCTGCAGCGCAGGCAGCATCCGCCTGCCCACCGAGTCGATGTCGCTGTACCAGATATGCTGCATATCGACGAGCAGCGTCGAGACCGGGCTCGTATGCCACGCCAGTCCGACTGTCGCCGCGGCCGGGATATCGAAGCCGCCCTGTTCGGCAAACAGGCCGCGGTACTTGTCGAACTCGTCCATCTTCATCTTGGTCTGGTACGCCGCTGCGAGCGTGAGTCCCGGCTGGACGTCCGCCGTGACACCCAGCCGCGCGCCATAGCCGAACGAGCCATCATGGTCGTTGTTGGACAGGTTATCCGGATCGCTCGAAAATCCCAGGTTGCCAAAGGCTGCGACGCCCCTGGCCTCGAAGCGCTGGTAGGCCAGTATCGGACTGATGCCCCAGGCGATCGATGGCGTGGCCTGCTGCGCATAGGTTACGCCGATGAAGAGCTGCGAGAGATCAACACCCGTTCTACCGCCACCGAATGTACCCGCGCCACCCGCGGCGCTGCTCGGATAGTCGGTGTTCATGCCGCCGTTCGCGTAGATACTGACACCTACCGCGCGGTTTGCGTCGATCATGCGGTTCCAGCCGAAGTGCGGGATCAGGAAGTACTCGCTGTTGCTGTCGACAGTCTCAGGCGCCAAACCGAAGAAATCGGGGGGTGGGCCAGATGGCGCACCGGTCACGGTATACGACCGGTGCGGACTGAACACCGCCGCGCCGGCATCGATCCGGTCGCCGACCCGGACCATGCCGGCCGGGTTTGTCGCCGCGGCGAGCGCGTCCTGCGGCAGCGCGACGCCGGCGCCGGCCATTCCCTTGTCCTTGATACTGTGGGCGTGCGTGAAATAACCGTTGGTCGCCGCGGCATCCGTCGCGCCGAGCGCGATGCCGATGACGGCGGTCGCGAGTGCAGAGATCCTGATCTTGAGCATGCCTCTCTCCCCTGGTGACAATAACGTGACCGGGCGCGGCCCTGCGCCGAAAAGCGGAAATCCATGGGTCCCGAGTGATCTTCGCCACGGTCGGGAAGAAGCGTGGCGGGCGTGCTATAGTACCTCGCAAATCTCACCGATGGCAACGTGACCAAGCCGCAAGCGCTATACAAGGAGGACGGTTGATGACTGGCAAGCATGGTTTCCTGAAGACGGCCGGACTGCTGGTCCTGTCCCTGTATGTCGCCCCGCTGCTCGCCGCGGCACCCGGCGAGGAAGAGGCCGGGGCCCGGCTGACCGAGATCGCCGCCGGCGATCACCGCTCTGAGGCGAACAAGGCCCGCGACGTCTACCGCAATCCCGTCGACACGCTGCTGTGGTTCGGCCTGCGCGAGGACATGACCGTCGTCGAGATATTCCCCGGCGGCGGCTGGTATACCGAGATCATTGCTCCGTTCGTCCGCGACAAGGGACGTTACTACGGCGCCGGCTTCGACCCGGACTCCCGGGTAGAATTCCAGCGCAACGCCGCGCGCCGCTTCAAGCAGAAGCTCGCCGAGAGCCCCGAACTCTACGGCAAGGCGAGCCTCACGATCCTGTCGCCGCCGGACAAGACCGCGATCGCGCCGCCCGGCTCCGCCGACATGGTGCTGACCTTCCGCAACGTGCACAACTGGATGGCGGCCGGCACCGAGGATGCGGTGTTCGAGGCGATGTTCCGCGCGCTGAAACCCGGCGGCATACTCGGCCTCGTCGAACACCGAGGCGATCCCGCGATCGAGCAGGACCCGAAGGCGCGCTCGGGTTATGTCAACGAAGGTTATGTCATCGATCTCGCCGCGAAGGCCGGCTTCGTGCTCGTCGACGAGGCCGAGATCAATGCGAATCCGAACGATACGAAAGACTACGAAAAAGGCGTCTGGACCTTGCCGCCGACGCTCGCCCTCGGCGACGATGACCGGGACCGCTTCCTCGCGATCGGCGAGAGCGACCGGATGACGCTGAAGTTCAAAAAACCGGAATAGGCCACGCGTTCAGAGCCCACGACGCATGTGTGCCTATACCGTATGCCTGCGTTCCCGGTCCTGCTCGCGCGTAATCAGTTTTGCGAGCGACCCGAGCTCGTCAGCGAGGAGTCCCAGCAGATCGTCCAGCGTGACGATGCCGACCAGCCCCCCACGCTCGTTGACGACCGGCATTCGCCGAACGCCCTTGACCCGCATCTTCTGAATCGTATCCCAGAGTCCGTCGCTGTCGCGCGCCGTCACGATCTCACTGCTCATGATGTCTCCGATCGTGACCGTATCGGGAGACAGTTCCTCGGCGAGTATCTCGATCGTCAGATCGCGATCGGTGACGATGCCTACCGGTACGTTTTCCCCCTCCTGTTCCCTGGTGATGACGATATCGCCGACATGGTGTTCGCGCATCAGCTTCGCCACCTCGATGATCGTCGCATCCCTGCAGGCGATGATTGTCTCTCGCGCGCAGATTGATCCTGTCGTCATACAACCTCCCGCATCCCGTCAGGGCGCCACTTGAGTGTTTAATGTTTCAATACAGTTGGTTGGATTCCTGATCTGACAACCAACATCAAATCTGTCCGCCAGCGTCCATGCAGGAACCCTGTTACCTTCCGCGCGGAGCGTGAATAATCTGTATACATTCTTTATTTTCCCGTGGCAACTGGAGGGGAATCCGATGCTGGAACTCAACCCGGAAGTGGTATGCGACATCATCGACAAGGCGCGTGAGTTTCACGCCCAGGAAGCGGTCGTGATCCCCGAGGAGCCCCTCAGTCCGGCCGACGACTGGGCCTTGCAGGTCCTCGCAGATCACGAGGATGACCTCACCTTCCAGGAGGTCAGGACCGCGGTCAACGATCTGGAGACCGATCAGCAGATCACGCTGGTCGCATTGATGTGGCTGGGTCGGGGCGACTACACCGAGGACCAGTGGGACGAGGCGCTGACGGACGCCGAGGCAGGATGGACGCCCCGTACCGCGGAATACCTGATGTCGACACCGCTGGTCGCTGACTATCTCAGCGAGGGGCTGGCGCTGCTTGGCTATGATTGCGAGGGCGCCTGACCCTGACTTGTTGCTGCGCAAATACGTTATGCATTATCGCCCGCCGCGGCAATGTCAGCACCATTCGAGTGTCAGGGTCTGGTCGCTGTTCACGCTGACCTGGGTGCCAAGCACGGCCCCTTCCCTGGTCAGCGTAGCCGCGATCCAGCATGCATCTTCTCGCGAGGCCCGGTTCAGCCGGAAACGCCTGAGTTGCATCGGCGTCATCTGCAGCTCGAGCAGTTCCCCGGTCGCCATGTCGCAGCGCGGGAAATACATCAGCGCGAGGTCGCCGCGGTATTGTTCATTACCGCCGATACCTTCGTAGTCATTGATGAAATCGCCGCACCCGTACAGGATCGGTCTCCCGTTGTGGACTTCGATCGCGAGCGCATGATGCGAGGAATGACCGTGAACGATATCGATGCCCGCCTCATCGATCAGCCGATGGGCGAAATCCCTGTGCGAATTCGGGATACCGTAACCCCAGTTCGGCCCCCAGTGGATCGATGCGACGGCGAGATCGAGGTCCCGCTTCACGCCGCGTACCTGCGCGGTGATCTGCCGCAGCGTGGTATCCGACACATCGAACAACAGATTGACGCCGGCATGGTCCTCTCCGGCGGCCCATTCCGGTGGAATACCGCTCGATGTCGAACCCCAGGAGAACAGCAGCACCCTGCCCTTGCCGGAGACCTCCGCGACCGCCGGTGCCTCAGCCTCGCGGCGGTGACTGCCGGCACCGGCACGCTTGATCCCGGCCTTGTCCAGGACCGCGAGGGTTTCGATGAGCCCCGTCGCGCCCCAGTCCATGACGTGATTGTTCGCGAGTACACAGCAATCGATCCCGGCGGACGTCAGGCATGCGATGTTGTCCGGATGCATACGGTAATGGATGCCCTTGCCTGGCCAGTGCGCGTCGCCCGTTGTGACGGCGGTCTCGAGATTGACGATGCGCAGATCGGGTGATACTCGCGCCCATTCATCGAGTGCATCGCCCCAGATCCACGAAGCTCCGACCGGCGCCGGTAGCGGACCGCATTGCTGCTCCGCAAGCGCGACATAGGTCATTGCGCTGGTGACGTACGGCTCATACAGGACGGGATCGGACGGCTGCGGCAGGATCTGGTCGATTCCCCTGCCGGTCATCACGTCGCCGCACAGGAACAGCGTCACGGCATTGGCGCGACCATGCCCGGGATTACTCATCATCACGGGTACGGGAACAAATTTTCACGTCAAACCGTCACTCATATTCAGGCCCGGCGTCCATTGTGCCACGACCAACAACAAGAAACGGGATCAGACAGGGCCTGTTCCGCATAAAACCACCGAAAACGCGGATCATGCGTCGAATTGCCGACGCCTGATATATATGGCACATCCCTTGCTAGCATAGTGGCGCGGCGAACCGCGGAAGAATTATTGTGTCACCACCGCTTGTATCACACACGCCAGGCCGGGTGACGACGTCGAGAGTTTAATGAAGGAGGACTTCAGATGAGCATGTTCAGGAAACAGGATTCCGAGACGCAACACAACGATACCCCGGCAACGGTCACGCGGCCGGTCGAGGCGCCCCAGCCCCGTGTCCAGGCAACGATCGGATCGACGATCCGGATCAAGGGCGACGTCAGCGGCGATGAGAACCTGACAATCGACGGCACGGTCGACGGTACGGTCACCGTCAAGTCGCACAGCCTGCATATCGGCAAGAACGGTCGCGTCAACGCCGATCTGCATGCGAAGGCGATCCAGGTCGAGGGGCAGGTGGACGGCAACCTGAATGCCGACGAGAAGGTCGTGATCCGCCAGAGCGGCGTTGTGCGCGGTAATATCGTTTCGCCGCGCCTGACAATGGAGGACGGTTGCACGTTCAAGGGCAGTGTCGACATGGACAATCGCGCATCGGCTAACAAGGGCGCTGGCGACGCAGCCGCGCGTGCCAAACCCTTGTCGGTCAACGGCGGCAATGGCGAGCCTGTCATCGGCGCCGACATGAAGGGCGATCAACCAGCCGCACGCATAGGGTGATCGTGGCGGACCGAGCCGGCGCATTACCGCAATGCGTCGGGGAACAACCGACAGAGACGACGCAAAACTCGCTGGCGATGGATGTGCTCGCAAAGCACATCCATCGCCGGCAGGATTGCTGCGTGCTGGATCTCGGCCGCGGTTTCGGTTCGAACATCGAATTCCTGTCACGTTTCGCGACCAGGATCTGCGTCGAGGACCTCTATCACACGCTGGCGTCGCTCGGCCTTCCTTTCTCGGGCGACAAGCGCGTTTATTGCCCGGTCTATGAAACCCTGCTGCCTTACCGGGATCAGACGCGCTTCGACGTGATCCTGGCGTGGAACCTGCTCGATTATCTGGATCGCGACGACATCCGGCGGCTGTCCGCCCGGCTCGCCGCAATCTGCAATCCCGGAGCGCTGGTCTATGCGATGATCTCGATTCGGCCGAAGATCCCGGAAACACCGGCAAACTTCAAGATCATCGACGAACAAAACCTCGTCTACCAGCAGACGGCGGTTGCCCAGTGCGACGGCCCGCGCTACACCCAGGTCAAGCTGCTGGAATGGATGTCACAGTTCCGCGTCAAGCGCACGTTCCTGCTGCGCAACGGGATGCAGGAATACCTGTTCGAGCCCGCCTGAAGGTCCGCTCAGCTCACGCCTGCGCCATGACGCGCCGGCAGCATCCCCGCTGTCGCGAGATGCGCATGGATTTCGTCCGGCGCCAGTTTGACCAGATCGGAAGCCAGTTCGCTGACCGTGATCCCTGATTTCGCCGGCAGGCTCAGGGCGTCACGCAGCAGCCCGAGCATGCGCGGTTCCGCGCATATCACCAGGTGTGTCGCGTGCTTTGCCTGCGCAAGCGCGACCGCGCGCGCGATGACATCGGCGGCAAAGCGGCGCTCGTGCTCGCGGTCATGACGATCGCGGTGATCGTCATAGCCATGGATCGGGCCGCCACCCGGGTTTGGCTTGAAATCGGCGCGGGTCGTGCTGTACTTGTCGCGTCCGTGCAGGCGATGCTCGGTGTCGACGAGGTCGGTATGCTCGACGAGGTGGGGACCGGATTCGACCGACGGTTGCGCCGGCGTTTCCAGCGTGAAGACGCGAGCGTCGGTACCGTCAGCGACGACGACCAGATAGCCTTGCTTCATGTCATGCTCCTGAGGTACGGATCAGCGGGGTTGGAGATACCGGTCCCATTCTGTGCCACATCGACGGGGTTTGACAACCACTCTTCGATGCCTGTGCCGATCGGGGGCGGGCGTGGCCCGCGAATCCGGTATTATGCTAACGTCTGAACTGCCAATGCCTTATACCTGACCTGATCCATCTGCAATGAACCATCCTGCCAACCCTCTCGACCCGCAAGCGCTGATGCACTCAATCATTCAGCGCATCGCCACCGGCCCCGAACTCTCGAAGGACATTTCGCGCGCAGAGGCGCGAGACGGCATGCGCGCGATACTGGACGGCCTAGTCGATCCGGTCCAGGCCGCGATATTCCTGATCGCGCTGCGCATGAAGCGGGAGACCGACGACGAAAACCTCGGGATACTCGACGCGATCCGTGACGTCACCCGAATGGCCACAGCGGACGTCGACGAGCTGATCGATATTGCCGACCCTTATGATGGCTATGTCCGCACTTTGCCGGCCGCACCGTTCCTGCCGGCAGTGCTTGCCGCCTGCGGCGTACCGGCGCTGTCGCATGGCGTCCTGCGCATGGGCCCGAAGTTCGGCGTCACGCATCGCCAGGTGCTGGGCGCTGCCGGCGTGCCGGTCGACCTGACGCCTGATCAGGCTACCGCGCGCATCGCCAACCCGGGCATCGGCTGGAGCTATCTCGATCAGGCCGCCTGGTGCCCGAAACTGCATGCACTGACGCCACTGCGCACCCTGATAATCAAACGTCCCGCGATCACGACCATAGAGACCGTCATCGGACCGCTGCGCGCGCGCGGGCGCACCCATCTCGTCACCGGTTTTGTGCACAAGGCCTACCCGCGCATCTACGCGCTGCTCGCGCTCGCGAGTGGTTTCGACTCGGCGCTGATCGTGCGCGGCGTCGAGGGCGGCGTGACGCCGTCGCTGCGCCAGGGCGGACGGGCATTCCGGTGTCATCAGAATGAAGAGGCGCAGGAACTGGCGTTACTCCCCGATGAGTTCGGCCTCGACGGACCGCTCAGGCCGCCGCAGATTCCGGGCGCGGGCGGCAACGAGGACGGAAATCCCGAAGGCGCTGCGTCACGCCTTGATGCCGCTGCGAGAGGCAGGGCCGTGGTCGGGGCCGGCGTCAGTGCAGATTTCACCCCATACGATTCAGGAGTG
>CAZJKV010000023.1:0-23501 GCA_964546765.1 uncultured Chromatiales bacterium | reverse complement strand
CGCATCCCGCCGGTGTTCGGGGCGGATGCCGGCGCGACGCCGTATGCAGATCCGCTGGCCGCGGGGACGCACAATGCCGTCATCCAGGGATACAACGCCGTCATCGTGAACGAGCTGGGCGGACATGACCTGGGACCTGACCTGTTCTCCTGGTTCCTGAGCGCTTCCGAGAACCGCTTCAGCCTGTATGCGGATCCACTGCATCCGAACGCGCTGGGCCATGTCGCGATCGCCCACCTGTGGCACAACGCGCTGAACCCGGGCGCCCCGGTCGCGCTGCCGTTCCTGCTGGACAACCTGACTCGCTCGACCAGCGCGCCCTATCTCAAGCAGAATCTGCTCGAGGTCGGCAATACCTATTACGTCGACCGGGACTTCACGCTGACCGCGATCCCGCCGTTGCTGCACGGTGGCGTCTGGCTCATGACCGCGAACGACGACGTGGGGAATTCCTCGGCGAGTTACGTCAGCTTCGGGGTCGACCGCCCGGTCACGGTCTATATCGCCTATGACGGCGGCGCGAGCGCGCGCCCGAACTGGATGAGCGCCTACACCGATACCGGCCAGGCCGTGGGGACCGACGATCCGCTGTCGCCGAGCCTCAGGCTGTACAGCCGCGCGTTCAGCGCCGGCACGATCACGCTCGGCGGCAATAGCGCCGCAGGCGCTAGTGGCGCCGGCGCGCATTATGTCGCGATCATCGTACCGAATTGAGCAGGCTGCGGACCGAATTCATTACATGGACGGAACACTGGTCGGTATCTCCGGCGGGTCGCGCCGCGGCTGACCTTACAGGTCCTTGCTCACCAGCATGACGTCAGGATCGTCTGCCCTGGCCATGATACGAAATCCCAGGTGCCGGGTCATGTCGAGCATGGGCAGGTTTCGAGACAAGACCTCGCCTTCCATGACTTGCAGGCCGCGCGCTCGGGCGACCTCGATCAGGCGCTGCATCAGCTGCGTACCAATGCCCTGGTGAGACCAGGCGTCCGCGACGACGATCGCGAATTCGCAACTGATACCGTCAGGGTTGATGATGTAGCGCGCGACGGCGATCTCCCGTTCCTCGCCGTCCTCCCGGGTCACCGCGATCAGCGCCATCTCCCGGTCGTAATCGATCTGCGTGAAACGCACCAGCATCTGCGGCGTCAGTTCGTGCAGCGCCTGCATGAAACGGAAATACCTCGCTTGTTCCGACAGGCCTTCAACGAAGGCCTTTTCGATGGCGGCGTCCTCGGGGCGGATCGGGCGGATCAGGATTTCCGCACCGCTGCCGAGCTGCAGGCGCGTGGCAAGGTGCGCGGGGTAGGGGTGGATGGCCATGTGGGCGTAGCGATCCAGGCCGGCGCTGTGCAGGTCGACGACGATGCGCGCGTCGACGACGATGGCGCCGTCCTCATTGACGATGAACGGGTTGATGTCCAGTTCGCGGATCTGGGGCAACTCGCAGACCAGCTCCGACAGATGGCGCAGCAGCTGGATGATCGCGCCGCGGTCGACCGGTGGCTGGTTGCGGAACTGTCCGAGCAACTGGCTTACGCGGGTCTGGCTGATCAGGCTGTCGATGATCAGCGTGTTGAGCGGGGGCAGGGCGGTGGTGCGGTCGCGGAGGACCTCCAGCATCGTGCCGCCGGCGCCGAAGGTGATCACCGGACCGAAGACCTCGTCGCGGATCACGCCGGCCATCAGCTCGCGTCCGTGCGGCTTCTGGTACATGCGCTCGAGCGTGACGCCGTCGATTCGTGCCTGCGGGCGAAGCGTCTGGACAGCCTCGATCAATTCGCGGTATGTCCTGCGCACCGCCTGGGCGTTGCCGATGTTCAGACGCACGCCGTCGACGTCGGTCTTGTGGATGATGTCCGGCGAGTTGATCTTCATCGCGACCGGAAAGCCGAGCGTCTCGGCGACTGCCAGCGCCTCGTTCGGCGTGCGGCACTCGTACACTGGCATGACCGGGATCCCGAACGCCGCGAGTACACCATTGGATTCCATTCTACTCAATAAGTTACGATGATCACCTAATGCGGCTTCGATGATCATGCGTGCGCCGTCGACGTCCGGTTCGCTGCGGGTCTTGAGCGGGCCCGGCACCTGCAGCAGCAGTTGCTGGTTGCGGTAGTACGCCACCATGTAGCCGAAGGCCTCGACCGCGCTCTCCGGGGTCATGAACGACGGGATGCCGTGCCTGGCGAACAGCAGGCGTGATGATTCGATCTGGTCGAAGCCCATCCAGCAGGCCAGCAGGGCCTTGTGTGCCGGCCGCGCGAGCCCGATGACGCGCTCGGCTACCTGTTGCGGATGGGTCATCGCCTGCGGCGTCAGCAGTACCAGCACCCCGTCCACCCCGGGGTCGCGCAGACACAGCGAGACCGCCTGTTCGTAGCGTTCCGGCGGTGCGTCGCCGAGCACGTCGAGCGGATTGCCGGATGCGCCATGGGCAGGCAGCATCGCATCGATCTCCCGGCGGGTCTCGTCCGACAACTGCGCCAGTTCGATGCCGAGGTCCAGCGCGCGATCGGTGGCCATGATGCCGGGTCCGCCGCCATTGGTGACGATCGCGATCCGGTTGCCGCTGACGCGATGCTCGTTCGCCAGCAGTTGCGCGGCGGCGAACAGCTGGTTGATGTTCTGTACGCGCACCACGCCGGCGCGCTGCAAGGCGGCGTCGAACACGTCGTCGGCGCCGACCAGCGAGCCGGTATGCGACATTGCTGCCCGGGCGCTGGCCTGGTGACGCCCGGCCTTCAGCGCGACGACGGGTTTCATGCGTGCGGCGCTGCGCAGGCCGCTCATGAAGCCGCGCGCGTCGCGTATGCCCTCGATATACAGGATGATGCCGTGGGTCTCGTGGTCCAGCGCGAGATAATCGAGCAGGCTGCCGAAGTCGATGTCGGCGGCATCGCCGAGCGACACCACGGCCGAAAAACCAATGTTGCGGCTCGCGGCCCAGTCGAGGATCGCGGTGCACAGCGCGCCGGACTGCGAGATCAGCGCGAGCTTGCCGCGCTGCGCCATGTTTTTGCTGAAGGTCGCATTGAGGCCGATGACCGGGCGAATCAGGCCCAGGCAGTTCGGTCCGAGGATGCGTATCCGGTATCGGCGCGCCGTATCCAGCATGGCCTGCTGCAGTGCGCCGGGTTCGCCGTTGTCGGTAAATCCGGCGGACAGGATGATTGCCGCCCGTACCTGGCGCTCGCCACACTGGCGCAGGATATCCGGCACGGTGCCCGCCGGGGTTGCGATGACCGCGAGGTCCGGTTTCGCCGTGAGGGCGGCGAGGTCGGGATGGCAGCGCGCCTTGCCGAGCTTGCGGTATTTCGGGTTGATCGCATGGACCTCACCGGCAAACCCGCTATGCAGCAGGTTGTGCCATACCCGCGCGCCGACCGCATCCGGCCGCTCGCTGGCGCCGAAGACCGCGATGGCCCCGGGCGAGAACAGGTGTTCGAGGTAGTGCGGTCCCATGGTGTCGTACCGGTATAATCAGCCCATGTCAGTCGCCCTGATCACCCATCCCGATTGCGCCCTGCATGACATGGGGAGCCTGCATCCGGAGCGTCCGGCGCGCCTGGAGGCGATCAATGATCAACTCATCGCCGGCGGACTCGATACCGGTCTTGTCCATCATGATGCGCCATTGGCCACGCGCGAGCAATTGTGCCGCGTGCATGACCCGGCGTACGTCGACCGGATCTTTGCCGTGGCGCCGCGGCAGGGCATGGTCTGGCTTGATCCGGATACCAGCATGAATCCCAACAGCCTGAACGCCGCGCTGCGCGCCGCCGGCTCAGGGGTACTCGCGGTAGACCTGGTGATGAGCGGGAACATATCCGCCGCGTTCTGCAGCGTGCGTCCGCCCGGCCATCACGCCTGTCGCGACCGCGCGATGGGTTTCTGCATATTCAACAATGTCGCGGTGGCCGCCGCGCACGCGCTGGCCGCGCATCGCCTCGAGCGCGTCGCGATCGTCGACTTCGACGTCCACCATGGCAACGGCACCGAGGAGATATTCGCGGATGACGGGCGCGTGTTGTTCTGCTCGACCTTTCAGCATCCGTTCTATCCGCATGCCGGCGCCGGGACCCGCAGCGACCATATCGTCAACGTTCCGTTGCCGGCCGGTAGCAACGGCGCGGCCTTCCGCGCGGCGGTGCGGGAACAATGGCTGCCCGCCGTGCAGGCGCACCAACCGCAGCTGATCCTCGTCTCGGCGGGCTTCGATGCTCATGTCGAGGACGAACTGGCCGGTCTGGCGCTGGTCGAGGACGATTACGCGTGGGTGACGGCGCAGATCCGCGACCTCGCCGGGCAGCACTGCGGCGGGCGCATCGTTTCAATGCTCGAGGGGGGCTATGCGCTGCACGCGCTCGGCCGCAGCGTGGCGGCGCATGTCAGGGCACTGCTGTAACGGGCCGGTTTATCTCATAACAAGGAGGGCATCATGAAAATAACGAACAGGCAGTCCGGCACCAATGTTTTCGAGATCGCCGACGGCATCTACCGCATCAATACGCCGGTGTCGGTCGAGGGCGCGGGGGGATTCTCGTTCAACCAGTTTCTCATCGCGGATGACGAGCCGCTCCTGTTCCACACGGGTCCCCGTAGGATGTTCCCGCTCGTGCACGAGGCGGTGAATAGTGTGCTGCCCGCAGGCTCGCTCCGTTATATCGCGTTTTCGCATGTGGAGGCGGACGAGTGCGGCTCGCTCAACGAATGGCTGACGGCCGCCCCGCATTCCGTGCCGCTTTGCGGCAGGGTTGCCGCGATGGTGTCGATCAGCGACCTGGCCGATCGCGCACCGCGCCCATTAGCGGACGGCGAGACGCTCTCCCTGGGCAGGAACACGGTGTGCTGGTTCGACGCGCCGCATATGCCGCATGCGTGGGAATGCGGCTTCCTCCTCGAGGAACGAACCGCGACGCTGATGTGCGGTGATCTGTTCACGCAAGGTGGTTCCGATCACCCGTCGATCACAGAGTCGGACATCCTCGGGCCGAGCGAGGCATTCCGCCACCAGATGGACTACTACTCGCACACAAAGAACGCGCGCGCGATACTCGAAAAACTGGCCTCGACGAATCCTGACACGCTCGCGTGCATGCACGGCAGCGCCTGGCGCGGTGATGGCGGAAAGTTGCTGCGCGCGCTCGCAGACTCGCTGGATGGCTGATATTGGGGAATACGTTAACGGCGATTACTTGCGTGATTCAGCCTGAACCAGCCGTCCACGCTGTTGAATGGGGACTCGTGGACGCTGATCTCGGGATATTTGCCAGGATCTGGTCATACCTGCATTCATCAGGTTGGTGACGAAGAAATCCGGAACCAGGTACGCCGAGGTTGTGGTATCGGAGAGTTCCTCCAGGAGCTTCCTGATCCTGCCCTCGGCGCACATGGGAAGGGTGATATAGACGGCGTCGAACTTCCGTTCCTGTGCATGTTTGACCAGCAGGCTCAGGTCGCCGATCACTTCGATGGGCCCGGTGACCAGGGCACGATCGCCGTTTGGCTTCCTGTCGTCATAGAATCCGACCGGCTGCAATCCCATCCAGCGGGAATCGAGCAGGTTTTGCGCAAATTTCGCGCCCAGCTCGCGCGCGCCGACGATTGCGACCCTGTGTATATTGAGGCCGCTTTTGCGCAATTCACCCAGTGAGAAATTGACTAGGCCGCGCCACAGGCATAGCAGGACGGGGGCCGCGATAAACCAGGTAAGGATGGAAGTCCGTGAGTATTCTCCAGTGATATTCATGGTGTATGCGACCAGCAACATCACCAGCACAACAATCACCCAGGAACTGGACAATCGCAGCATATCCATCAGCATCGATGCACCGCGCCGGGTACGGTAGACGCCCCTCAAATGTGTGATCATGAAAAACAAGCCGGCGCTCAGGAGGGCAGCCGTGCCGTAGTGATCGTTCCATGTATGTCCGTGTAACCAGACCACAAGCCATAGTGAAGAGCCGATTATTACCGCATCGATGAACCGAATCAGTGCCATGAAATTGTCATAGTTACCGAGAATCTTGCCTTTGAAGTAGCACGATCCTTTCCTGAGTTCACTTCTCAGGCCGTATTTAGAGTCGACATTATCCATAAAGGCGTATTGTTTCCTGCAAGATGGTTATAGAAGATCAGATCCTTCCCGTTAGCAGCAGGATCAGCAACACCAGCACGATGATGCCCAGGATGCCACCAGGCGCATAACCCCAATTGCTGCTGTGAGGCCAGACGGGTATCACGCCCACGAGAATCAATACCAGAACAATCAACAGGATAGTCGAGAGACTCATTTCATACTCTCCATATCAGGTATCGACAACAAACATTAACCCGGTACGGCTTTGCGTTCTGTGCGCTAGCGTACCGTGCCCGATGCGATATTCCAGTATGGTCAGGCTTCGTCGAGGAGAGACATCATGAATAGCTTACAAATTGCTGCCGTTGTGCTGATAGAGTGCGGCGTCCTGACAGTTCCTGTTCTCGGTTACTCGGCGGAGCTGGTTACTTGATTCGTCGTCGACAGTGGTCCTGCACCGATCAGCGCGGCATCTTGCACTGTGCAGCTCGTAACAACATGGAGAATCATCATGCATCATTCAAGCAGCACAGATCTCATCCGGCGCATGGCAGCGACTGCAGGCGTGGCAGTCGCCATTCTGTTGCTGAGCGCCTGCGCTTCCAAACCTCTGGCGCCCACTGAATCCCTGACGGCAGCCCAGGAAGCCATCTCGATTGCCGAACAGTCGGACGCGCGGCAGTATGCGGGCGCCGAGCTCGATGAGGCGCGCCAGCAGCTGGAGCAGGCTGAGCGTGCCGTCAGCAGAGAGAACATGGACGAAGCGAAACGACTGGCCCGCCAGTCACAGCTGGCAGCCGAGCTCGCAACGGCAAAGGCCACGGCGGCCAAGGCAACGGAGATCAACAGACAGATGGGTCGGGGCGCTGATGCCCTGATCGAGGAAATGCAACGCACAGGAGACCAGCAATGACGACTTCAATAACTGCCGGACAGATGCGGCTCGGGCGTGCATTTGCCGTGATCTTGATCGCATTGTTCGTCCTTGCTGCATGTGCCAGTAAACCGCACTCCCCCCAGGGTGCGACCGATGTACGCAACAAGCTGACCATGCTGCAGAATGATACAGACCTGGCAACTCGAGCGCGGCCCGAGATCAGGGAGGCGGAAGAGGCGGTGCGGATCGCGGAACAGCCGTTGTCCAAGAAAGACGATGCGGAACTGGGTCAGCACCGTGTATATATGGCGGATCGCAAGGTGGAGATCGCCAGGGCCGTTGCCACCACCCGACTCGCCGAGGATCAACGTGTACGGCTCAGCGAAGAGCGTGACAAGGCGCGTTTGCAGGCACGCACCCTCGAGGCAGACAGGGCCCGCAGTGAATCCGAGCGCCTGCGCGGCGAGGCCGATGTCGCGCGTACAGCGGCGGCGGAATCCTCGGCCGAGGCGGCGCGCCTGGCAGCGGCGCAGGTTTCGGCCGACGCAACACGACAGGCGGCCGAGTTGCAGAGGCAGATCGATATCCTGCAGGCGAAAGAAACAGATCGCGGTCTGGTAGTGACGCTGGGTGACGTTCTGTTTGCGACCGGTAGCGCGGAGCTGCAGGCGGGCCCCAACAACAATCTGGACAAGCTGGTGGGTTTCCTGAACAAGTATCCCGAGCAGCGTGTTCAGGTAGAAGGACACACCGACAACGTCGGCAGTGCCGAATTCAACAAGGGCCTGTCACTGCGTCGTGCCGAGTCGGTACGGAACTATCTGACACAGCAGGGTATTCCGTCGCGGCGGATCACCATTTCGGGTATGGGGCTGGACAGTCCTGTAGCGGACAACAGCACGGCAGCCGGACGTCTGCAAAACCGTCGTGTCGAGATCGTCATCGAGAAACCGCAGGAGGCCACGTCAGCGACAGGTATGAGCCGATAGCCATTCCAACCTGGCGCGCTGATCACTCTTGTATTGAACTAATACATATCAATGGAGCAACATCGATATGAACATCATGAAAATCCGTCATGTACTTATAGCAGTAGCCATGATCCCTGCATTGGGCATCGGTATATCGGCGTGCGGCAAGTCGACAGACACCGACAGTGATCAGTCGCGAAGTGAAAGCATGACCTCAGCGATCTCGGATACGGCCATGACCGCACAGGTCAAGGCCAAGATGATGACCGAGAGCAAGCTCAGGGGTTCCGATATCAGCGTGACGACCAACAACGCTGTAGTTACCCTGGAGGGGACTGTGAGCGATCCGGAAGCCAGGTCAGTGGCGGAGCGGGCCGCCAGGTCGATCGATGGCGTCAGGGGCGTCCAGAACAATCTGAATACTTCCGGTGGAAGCGGGGCTATGGAGGGCGCTCAGCGGGTGATGTCTGACACATGGATCACCACCAAGGTTAAATCGGAGATTCTCGCTGACAGCCTCAGTAAGGGCTTCGATGTCAGCGTCGATACCAAGGAGGGTATTGTGACGCTGGAGGGTGCGCTGAAGGATCAGGAGGCCATCGATCATGTCACGGAGATAGCGGCTGGCGTCGAAGGCGTCAAGCGTGTTGATGCTTCGGCGTTGACCGTCGACACAGAGAACTGATGGCCGTCTTGAAAACTTATCGTCAACATTAACCCGGAGATAACTCCATGAACAGGAACCAGGTCAAGGGCCGTATCAAGGAGGCAAAGGGCAAGGGCAAGGAAGTCGCCGGAAAGATTGTCGGCAGCAAGAGAATGCAAGTGGAAGGCAAGGCGCTGAAAGCGGGTGGAAAAGTCCAGTCGACTGCCGGCGATCTCCAGGATGATATAGAAGAATTCGAGAATGAGATAGAAAGGAAAACAAAATGAATGATACAGCATCCGGTCCCGGGAGCAGGGATTCTTGAAGCGGGTGCAGTATCCTCAGGATTGCGCTGACCTTACAGGCCCCGACTTGACGTCGCGGCCATGCGCAGCGGCAGGCATTAGTCGATTATATGCGCTCACGGACATGGCGTAGCACTCGCAGGACGCAGCCTCGAGCCTGCGCCTGGAGAGGACGCTGATCAGTCCTCGCGTATAGTGGATTATCCGCTCATCCTGCATTTTGCCGGCGGCAATCGTCACCGCACTCCTGCGCACCCCGAGCATATCGGCGAGAAACTGGTGCGTGAGATGGAAGTCGCTGCCATGGGCGCGATCGTGCGTCATCAGAAACCACCGCGCCAGACGTGCGTGGACATCATGGAAGCAATTGCATGCGGCGGTCTGTGCCAGTTGCTCGATCAGTACGAATAGATAATGATCGATCGAATGGTGAAAAGCTGAATTTTCCCGAATCAGGCGGCGGAATCGCGCGGCTGTCATCATCAATGCACTGCCGGGGCCTTGCACTACCGCCTGCAACGGGGCTTTATTGACGCCGAGAGCAAGCGTTGCGCCCATCATCCCTTCGTTTCCGATCATTCCCATTTCAATGGGCTGGCGGCTGTCCACGGTGGAGACCAGGGAGATGAAGCCCGTCAGTGGAAAATAGACATGTGTTACGTTTGTCCCGTATTTACTCAGGATTTCTCCAAAGGACAATTGCACATGCATGCATTGCGCCATAATCTGAACGCGTTGTTTGTATGGAAGATTATTAATAATGCGGTTGAGCACTGGAGCGGTTGACGGAGGGATCATTTCAAATACCTGCAACAGATATTCACCTCGTGGCCGGACGAGCTTGGTAAATAATTTTCCATAGATTGTGTCGTTTTAGCGAATAAAATCCGGCTCATCTGTTCGCTGGAACACAGAACCGGTGATCGCGTGTTTGCCCTTCCATTGGCTCGGACGGAATATGCGCTGGCGGGTGAATATGTGCGACAACGAACAGAGGTGGCAGGCGCAGTGGCCTATAAGTATATCTACGCCACTCGTCACCCCTCCCCCCCTTCTCTCTGAAGAGTGGCGCTTTGTGAGCAGCGCGACGATTATCGCCTCTCAGGCCCCTGTACTAGGATGTTCAGGGGCTTTTTTTTGCCGACCCTGCGTGTTGCAGGTGCGGCGAATCCATTGCACCCTCAGGAAAATTCCCGTTCCAGCGGGCGTCAGAATGCCAGAGGTAATGACATCAACCGGTCGGTTTCGCCCTTCACCACCTGATAGCATTCGCAGCAAAGCGATTCGAGTCGTGGACGGTCGAGCACGGTAATATGTCCGCGCCTGTAATTGATTACGCCGAGTTGCTGCAACTTGCCGGCAGCCACGGTCACGCCTTCGCGTCGAACGCCGAGCATATTGGCGATGAGTTCCTGGGTCATCGTCAGTTGGTTGCCGGTCAGGCGATCCAGAGAAAGCAGCAACCAGCGGCACAGCTGTTGATCGATGGTGTGGTGCCGGTTGCACACTGCCGTCTGCGACATCTGCGTGATCAGTGCCTGGGTGTAACGCAGCATCAAAATACGCATCTCGGAGTGGTTGTTGAACTCGGATCGGATCAATTCAGACGGTATACGGTAAGCGGTCCCACCGCTCTGTACGATAGCCCGGTTGGGGGTGCTTTCCCCGCCCATGAAGACCGCGATGCCGATGACGCCCTCATTGCCGACTACAGCGATCTCCGCCGAGGCGCCGTTGATCATGACATAGAGCAGCGAGACGATGCAGTCGATCGGAAAATATACATAGTCCTCATGCTGTCCGGGTTCGTGCACCACAGTGCCGAGCGTAAGGTTGACCAGCTTCAGTTGGGGAAAGATGCGCTGTTGGGCATCCGACGGCAGGGCCGAGAGCAGGAGGCTATGGGGCTTTGACTGTATAGATAACATATCGCTACACGTATCGACTGAATAGCTCGTACAGGTACCGCGATATTGCCTTGTAAACTGAGTCCTCTTATAGAGTACGGTATATAGTAAATAAAGCAAGAATAGTGTCAAGCAGATCGCTATCTCGCCCCGAATATCGCGGGTGCTGCATTGATGTCTATACCCCAGGCCACCGGCATGAACCAGACCACGAGCGCGGTGATCAGGAGACTGCCGAGGATATTCAGCCAGACGCCGGCCGCCGCCATCTGGCCGATCGTGACGTAGCGGCTGCTGAACACGATCGCGTTCGGCGGTGTCGCGACTGGCAGCATGAACGCGAACGACGCGGCGATCGCGGCCGCGGACATCAGGGCATAGGGGTGCACGTCGATCGCCAGCGCCAGCGCCCCCATCAGCGGCAGGAACAAGGTCGCGGTCGCGGTATTCGAGGTGATCTCGGTCAGGAAGATCACCAGCAGCACGACTGCGAACACGATACCTACCAGACCGATGCCCTGTAGCAGCGTCAGCTCGCCGGCCAGCCACGCGGTCAGGCCGCTCGCCGCGAACGCGTTCGCGAGCGCAAAGCCGCCGCCGAACAGGATGATAATGTCCCACGGGATCGTTACCGCCGTGCGCCAGTCGAGCAGGAACTCGCCTTTTTTCAGGTTCGCCGGGATCATGAACAGCAGCACCGCGCCGGCGATCGCAATGGTCGAGTCGTTGATCATCGCGAGCGCGGGGATGTCGATCAGGCCGTGAAAGATCCACGCAAGGGCGACCGTGGTGAATACCGCAAGCACTGATTTCTCCTGGCTAGACATCGGCCCGAGCTGCTCGAGTTCGCGGCGGATCAGCTCGCGGCCGCCCGGCAGCTCCTCCGTCTCGCTCGGGAACGCGAACGCGGTCAGGTACCACCAGGTCAGGCCGAGCATGACGACGGACAGCGGCATTGCGAACAGCATCCAGTCCAGGAACGAGATCCGGAGCCCGTAGGTTTGCTCGATGACGCCGGCGAACACCGCGTTGGGCGGCGTGCCTATCAGTGTCGCGATGCCGCCGATCGAGGCCGCGTAGGCGATGCCGAGCATCAGCGACGTCGCGAAACGGAAGTGGCCGGGGCCGACGTCGAGCCCGCGTTCCTCCAGCAGCGTCGAGACATGGTTCACGACCGCAAGTCCGATCGTGAACATCATCATCGTGGTCGCGGTGTTGCTGATCCACATCGACAGGAACGCAGTCGCGAGCATGAAGCCGAGGACGATCATTCTGGGCGTTAAGCCGACCAGGCGGATCGTGTGCAGCGCGATGCGGCGATGCAGATTCCAGCGCTGCATCGTCGCCGCGATGAAGAAACCGCCCATGAACAGGAAGATCAGGTGATTGCCGTACGAGGCCGTGACCTCGCCCGGCGCCATGACGCCGAGCAGCGGCAGCAGCACGATCGGCAGCAGCGCGGTTGCCGGGATCGGGATTGCCTCGGTGATCCACCACGTCGCCATCAGGGCCGCGAGCGCGGCAACCATCATCCCTTCGGGCGTCATGCCTTCCGGAGGGTCCGGCAACAACAGCAGGGTGAACAACAGCGCGCCGAGGATCAGGCCGATCTTCTGTCTGCTCATCGGGTCGCGGTCAACTCTTGAGCCGGTAACCCGTACGGAAGATCCACCCCACCACCGCGAGACTGGCCACGATGAAGCCGGTGACGACCGCGAGGCTGAGCCAGATACCGACATCGCCGCTACCGTAGAAGCACCAGCGGAAACCGCTGACCACATAGACGATCGGGTTGAACAGACTCGCGGTACGCCAGGCGCCAGGCAGCATGTCGATCGAGTAGAACGCGCCGCCGAGGAAGGTCAGCGGCGTGATGACGAGCATCGGGATGAACTGCAACTGTTCGAAGCCCTTGGCCCAGATCCCGATGATGAAGCCCGCGAGGCTGAATGCGATCGCGACCAGCATCAGGTACACGAACATCCACAGGGGATGCAGCAGCTGTATCGGCACGAACAGGCTCGCGGTCGCGAGAATGATGAGTCCCAGGAGCACCGACTTCGTCGCCGCGGCGCCGACATAGGCGAGCACCATCTCGAACGGCGAGATCGGCGCCGACAGCACCTCGAAGATCGTGCCGGTGAACTTCGGAAGGTGGATGCCGAACGCTGCGTTGTTGAGGCTCTCGGTGAAGATCGACAACATGATCAGGCCCGGCACGATGAACGCGCCGTAGGTGACACCGTCGACTTCGCCGATGCGCGCGCCGATCGCGGCGCCGAACACGACGAAATAGAGCACCGTCGTGATCACCGGCGTCGCAAGGCTCTGCCACAACGTGCGCTTGAAGCGCGCCATCTCGAACCTGTAGATCGCGAGCACGCCATGGCGGTTGAAACGCATCGCGCCGGTCCGGGCGTTCATCGCCGTTGCCTCACGAGGTCGACGAAGATGTCCTCGAGCGAACTCTGGCGGGTGTTAAGGTCGCGGAACTCGATGCCGAGCGCCGCGACGCGCTGCAGCAGCGCCGGGACGCAACTTTGTTCCTCGCCGGCGTCGAAGGTCAGCTCGATGACGCTGCCTTCGCCGGTCAGCACGAGATTCCAGTCGCCGAGCGCAGCCGGCAGCGCCGGCAGCGGCTCGTGCAGGTGCAGCGTCAGCTGCTTCTTGCCGAGCTTCTTCATCAGCTCGGCCTTCGCCTCGACGAGGATCAGTTCGCCTCTGTGGATCACGCCGATACGGTCGGCCATTTCCTCGGCCTCGCCGATGTAGTGCGTCGTCAGGATGATCGTGACGCCCCGGGCGCGCAGCTCCCGCACCAGCGCCCACATCTCGCGGCGCAGCTCGACGTCGACGCCGGCGGTCGGCTCGTCGAGGAACAGGATCTCCGGCTCGTGCGCGAGCGCCTTCGCGATCAGCACGCGCCGTTTCATCCCGCCGGACAGAGTCATAATCCTGTCCTTGCGCTTTTCCCACAGCGACAGGTCGCGCAGGACCCGCTCTACGTGGTCCGGATCCGGCGCCAGGCCGAACAGGCCGCGGCTGAAGCTGACGGTGTCATGGACGGTCTCGAACATGTCGGTGTACAGCTCCTGCGGCACCAGGCCGATCATCGCGCGCGCGGCGCGGAAGTCGCGGATGATGTCGTGGCCGTCAACAAGCACCGTGCCGGAGGTCGGGGTTGCTGTGCCGCAGACGATGCTGATCAGCGTGGTCTTGCCGGCGCCATTCGGGCCGAGCAGCGCGAAGATCTCGCCGCGCCGGATCTCGAGGTCGATGCCGGCGAGCGCAGTCAGGCCGGAGTCGTAGGTCTTGGTCAGCCTGTCGATCGATAATATTGCCGTCATCGCAGTGTTTTACACTATCCCCGAGCACCTTGCCACCGACCCCGTCCCGAATTCGGGATCCTTGGATTCCAGGGCATTGACGGGTAGACTTCATGCAAGGACTGAAGGGGTAAACAGCATGGCGAAACAGGCCCAGTTGCGCGAGAAGATCGTCGACACCGCGGTCGTGCTGGCGGAGCAGAGCTCCTGGGAACAGATGCGTCTGTTCGACGTTGCGGCAAAGCTCGGCGTCGGTCTGAACGACATACGCCAGCACTTCAGCGAGAAGGAGGACGTCATCGAGGCGTGGTTCGACCGCGCCGACGCCGCGGTCCTTGACGCCAGCGCCGAGCCCGGCTTATCCGCGCTGCCGGCCCGCGAGCGCCTGCACCGTCTGGTCATGACCTGGCTCGACACGCTCGCATCTCACCGCCGCGCCACCCGCGAGATGATCTACGGCCGCTTCGAGCCGGGGCATGTGCATATGCAGGTGCGCGGGCTGCTGCGCGTCAGCCGGACCGTGCAGTGGATCCGCGAAGGCGCGCTGCGCGACGGGGCATACCTGACACGCGCGCTAGAGGAGACCGTGATGACGAGTATCTATCTGACGACGTTCTTCTACTGGATGCGCGACGATTCGATCGGGTCGTCATCGACACGCGATCTGCTCGAGCGGCTGCTGAAAGGCGCCGAAATGCTTCCGGCGTTCATGTTTGTACCGGATAAGGCGGCCGCGGCTGCGCGCGATGCCCCGCCGGTCGAGGAAACCACCCCGCCGGCATCCTGATCGACGTCCACCCGCGCGTGGATACCCTCACCCATGTATTGAGCGGGGCGCTGATCGCGCGGGCGGTCGCGCCGACGCATATCACAGCGGGATCGCCGGGCCAGCGCGCGCGCATGGCCGCGGGTGGGCTCGGCGCCGGTTTCCCGGACATCGATTTCGCGCTGCGCGCGGTCGACACCTTGTGGTACCTCGCGGTCGCGCACCAGGGCGCAACGCATTCGCTGGTGCTGCTGCCGCTGTGGGCCTTCCTGATCGCCTGCGTCTGCGGCTGGTTTACCGGGCTCGGTTGGCGCGGCTTTTTCATCCCGGCCGCGCTCGGGCTCGCGATCCATGTCGCCGGCGACCTGATTACCGCGTATGGGACGATGATCCTGTTTCCGCTGTCGGACTGGCGCCCGGCACTGTCGTGGACCTATGTCCTCGATCCGTGGTTCACGTTGATTATCGCGCTCGGCCTGCTCGCGGCGGCTCGCTGGCCGGCGCGCGCGCGGGCTGCCGGTATCGCCGCGCTGGCGATGCTCGCCGCCTATGTCGGCATGCAGGGGGTTCAGCACCAGCGGGGGGTCGACGCCGGCGTCGACCATGCACTCGCGCTCGGCCTCGAGCACGCCCGGGTCGATGCCTTGCCCCAGCCGCTGTCGCCCGGCCACTGGATGGTGATCGTCAGCCACGGCGAGCTGCGTCATGTTGCCCGGGTCCGGCTGTTGCCGGGACGCGCTGTTGTTGAACACGTACCTGTATCGGCGCTGCTCGAACGTATGTCGGCGGCCTATCGCCATGTGCCGGACTGGCAGATCCATACGCGTTACGGCGCGACGCCCGCCGAGCGCGGTCTCGCGCGCGCGGCCTGGGCCCAGGACGGCTTCGAGGATTTCCGCGACTTCGCGCGGCTGCCGGTACTGCACGAGGTGACGCGCACGGGCGCGCGGGACTGCGCGTGGTTCTACGACCTGCGCTTCCTGCTGCCGGAGCTGCCGCCTTCCTTCGTGTTCGGGATGTGCCGCGACGACGATGCGGCATGGCGGGTCGAGCGCCGACGCGGCGCGCTGTGGCTCGATTGAAATCACCTGTCCGGCGATGCTTGCGACCGCGCCGCGCTACAATGATGCCGTCATACCCGGATTCGGCAATGGAGATTCGACATCGACATCGACGACCTGATCAGTCACCACGAGTCCGCGATCCGGCTCGGCTTCTTCTTTGGCGTGTTCGCGATGATCGCGTTGTGGGAGGTCGCCGCGCCGAGACGCGCGCCGACCCTGACCCGCACACTGCGCTGGTCCGCGAACCTCGGCATCGTCGTGCTCAACACCGTGCTGCTGCGCCTGCTGTTTCCAGCTGCTGCGGTCGGCATGGCGCTGTTCGCGCAGGCGCAGGGCTGGGGGGTGTTCAATGTCGTTGCGGCGCCGTACTGGCTCGTAGTGGTCGCCTGCGTCGTCGCGCTGGACTTCTTCATCTGGCTGCAGCATGTGATGATTCACGCGATCCCTGCGTTGTGGCGGCTGCACCGCGTGCATCACGCCGACCTCGACTTCGACGTGACGACTGGCCTGCGCTTCCATCCGCTCGAGATCATCCTGTCGATGCTGATCAAGTTCGCGGTCATTGCGCTGCTCGGACCGCCGGTTTTAGCGGTGATCGCATTCGAGGTGCTGCTGAACGCGACCTCGATGTTCAACCACGGCAATCTGCGCCTGCCGCCCGCGCTCGACCGCGTGCTGCGGCTCGTCGTCGTGACCCCGGATATGCACCGCGTGCATCATTCGATAGAGGAGGACGAGACCAACAGCAATTTCGGCTTCAACCTGCCGTGGTGGGACCGCCTGTTCGGCACCTACCGCGCGCAGCCGCGCGCCGGCCATGAAGGCATGACCATAGGCATCACGACCTTTCGGGATCCGCGCCTGTGTGACCGGCTGTGGGGAATGCTGCGAATCCCTTTCATCGGCCGGATCGAGGACTACGCGATCAATCGCCGCCGGTGGCCGTCGGGGTCAGAGTAGACTCAGTCAAGCAAACCGGGCCTGGTCGAGGGCCTGTTCGAGGGCGTCGAGCGCGAGGCCCATGACGAGGCCGGAATGATAGTGCAGCAGGTAGAGCTTGCACTGCACCGGTTCATGCAGCGAGGAGCGGCCCTTCGTCTCGAAGTCCGTCCATGCGAGGACCGGGCTGTCTTCGGCGTTGCTGTCGATGCACAGCCAGTACTTGTCCTCGATGATGACCTCGAGGCCGCGCAGGCCGTCGAGGCGGACCCGAATCGGGCGACGGGGCAGGCGGCGCAGCGCGAGCCGCGCCAGGTTATAGCAGTGGGCGTCGATGGTCTTCGGCAGGACGCGGAGGGGCTTCAGGTCTTCCGGTAGTCTCATCATGACCGGGTTCGTGCGGTGCTTTGCGGCCTCAGTCTCCGTACTTGCCCTTGTTATCGGTATCCTCGAGCAATTCATCACCGTCGAGATCGACCTTGCCCTCCTGAAACACGCGGCTCGCGAGGATGTCCTCGGCCTCCAGCGTCATCAGCAGTTCCTTGCTGAGCTTGCCGCCCCTGGCGAACAGCCGGTTCGCCTGGCGCAACCTCGCGCGGTCGAGCGCGTTGCGGACCGAGCGCGCATTCGCGAAATGCTCCATCTTCATGCGCAGACGAATGTACTTGCTGAAGGCCTTTTCAGCCTCGGGGCTGAAGCGATAATTCTGCTCCGCCAGCATCAGCTTCGCAATCGCGAGCAGTTCGTCCGGCGAGTAGTCGGGAAAATCGACATGGTGGGCGATTCGCGAGCGCATGCCGGGGTTGCTGTGGAAGAAGCGGTCCATCCTGTCCTTGTAGCCGGCCAGGATCACGACCAGATCGTCGCGGTTGTTCTCCATCACCTGCAGCAGGATCTCGATGGACTCCTGACCGTAGTCACGTTCGTTCTCGGGCTTATAGAGATAATAGGCCTCGTCGATGAACAGCACGCCGCCCATCGCCTTCTTGATGACCTCCTTGGTCTTTGGCGCGGTATGGCCGATGTATTGCCCGACGAGGTCGTCGCGGGTGACCGCGACCAGATGGCCCTCGCGGATATACTCGAGCCGATGCAGGATCTCGGCCATGCGCATCGCGACCGTCGTCTTGCCGGTGCCGGGATTGCCGGTGAAGCTCATGTGCAGTGTCGGCGTCTCCGCCGACAGGTGCAGCTTTTTGCGCATGCGCTCGACCAGTAGCAGGGCCGCAACCTCGCGGATGCGGGTCTTGACCGGCTTCAGGCCGATCAACTCGCGGTCGAGCTTGTCGAGCACCTCCTGGACGTTCGAGGCCTTGAATTCCTCCTCGAGATCGACCTCGGACGGCAGTTCGACCGCGTCTTCCTGATCCTTTGTCGCTTTTTCGCTCATGATCGTTCACGGCAGGGCGGGGCGTCGCCGCCCCGCCCGTGACCGTCTCCTGACTTAGCTATAACGCTCGCCTTCCGGGTTCTTCGCCGTCGCATAGGATTCGACGGTGTAGTGAATATGCCTGCCATCAGTCTCCTGGCGGACGACCCGGAAGCCGGGCTCCTTCTTCGGACGGTTGACGATGAACGACATCGTCGGCGACTCCACGCCGCGCGTGCTGTTGAACGCCGTTACGCGGATGTAGTGGTTCGGGTAGGTCTTGCGGCACTCCTTGATCTCCATCATGATCCCGGCGGGATCTTTCAGGTCGAACATCGGCATGCCGAACATCTCCCAGTAGGTGTTGCGCGGGTGCGGATCGTCGGTGTACTCGACATTGACCGCCCAGCCGTTTTTCAGCGCGTACTTGATCTGCGAAGTGATCTGCTCGTCGGTCAGGTCCGGCAAAAATGAAAACTGGCCCTGTGTAATTCGGTTACCGTGGTTGCTCATCATGATGACTGATCTCCTCTATGCTCTGTCTTAAACGCTGGCCGTGGTAGTCGGGACGAAGTCCGCGGTGTCGGTCGACTCGTAGTTGAAACTGATGTCCTTCCACGTGTCGAGCGCGGCCTTGAGCGGGCTGCACCACTTGGCGGCGTCCTCTAGGATCTTCGGACCTTCCTTCAAGTAGTCGCGGCCTTCGTTACGCGCCAGGATCATCGCCTCGAGCGCGACACGATTCGCGATCGCGCCGGCCTGGATGCCCTGCGGGTGTCCGATCGTGCCGCCGCCGAACTGCAGGACGACGTCCTCGCCGAGGTAGTGGATCAGCTGGTGCATCTGGCCGGCATGGATACCGCCGGAAGCGACCGGCATGACCTTGTTCAGCGAGGCCCAGTCCTGCTCGAAATACAGGCCTTTCTCGAGTTGCACCGGCGTGTGGGTGTCGAGCAGGGTGTCGTAGAAGCCCCGGATCATAAGCGGATCGCCTTCCAGTTTGCCGACGACGGTGCCGGCATGGATGTGGTCGACGCCGGCCATGCGCATCCACTTGCAGATCACGCGGAAATTCATGCCGTGATTCTTCTGCCGCGAATAGGTCGAGTTGCCGGCGCGATGCAGGTGCAGGATCATGTCATTCTTGCGCGCCCACTTGGCCATCGACTGGATCGCGGTGTAGCCGATGACGAGGTCAATCATGATGATGACCGAACCGAGCTGCTTCGCGAACTCGGCGCGCTCGTACATCTGCTCCATCGTGCCCGCGGTGACGTTCAGATAGTGGCCCTTGACCTCTCCGGTCGCCGCCGAAGCGCGGTTGACGGCTTCCATGCAGTAGAGGTAGCGGTCTCGCCAGTGCATGAACGGCTGCGAGTTGATGTTCTCGTCATCCTTGACGAAGTCCAGCCCGCCCTTCAGCGCTTCATAAACGACGCGGCCGTAGTTGCGGCCGGACAGGCCGAGTTTGGGCTTGGTGGTGGCGCCGAGGAAGGGACGGCCGAACTTGTCCATGCGCTCGCGCTCAACGATGACGCCGGTGGCCGGGCCCTGGAAGGTCTTCAGGTAGGCGACCGGGATGCGCATGTCCTCGAGACGCAGGGCCTTGACGGCCTTGAATCCGAATACGTTGCCGATGATCGACGCGGTCAGGTTCGCGATCGAGCCTTCCTCGAACAGGTCGAGATCGTAGGCAATGTAGGCGAAGTACTGGGCCTCGGTCTTGGTACCCGGGCCCGTGTTTGGCACGAGCTCGTTCTTGAAGGCCTTGGCGCGGTACAGTTCACAAGCGGTCAGGCGATCGGTCCAGACTACGGTCCAGGTTGCGGTCGAGGACTCGCCGGCTACCGCGGCCGCGGCCTCTTCGGGATCGACGCCCGGTTGCGGCGTGATGCGGAACATCGCGATGATGTCGGTATCCTTGGGCTTGTAGTCGGGTTCCCAGTAGCCCATCTTCTTGTATGGAATGACGCCTGATTTGTAGCGCTCCTTGCCCTCTTTCATTGTTTCGCTCTTGCCCATGACACTCCTCCGGTGATGTTGAATCGTAGTAATGGTCAACTCTCGAACTGGCGCGGACCGGCCGGAAACACAGGACGCCCGCTTGAAATGCAGATTGCAACGATTCGACCATCAATGAAAGTCAATTTTTTTGATTTATATGATAGACTCCAGTCTATGATCTCAAGCCATTGAATTTCAGGTCTATGCGGCATATATCCCTGCGGCAACTAGAGGTTTTCGAGGCGATCGCCCGGCACAAGAGCTTTACACGGGCTGCGGAGGAATTACATCTGACGCAACCGACCGTGTCGATGCAGATACGCAAATTGACGGATTCCGTCGGGCTGCCGCTGTTCGAGCAGATCGGCAAGCGGATCTTCCTGACCGACGCCGGCAAGGAACTCCAGGCGACCTGCCGCGAGGTGCTCGGGCGTCTCGATCGCTTCGGAATGAGTATCGCGGACTTCAAGGGTCTGAAGCAGGGGCGCCTCGACATCGCGGTCGTGACGACCGCGAAGTATTTCACCCCGCGCCTGCTCGGGCCGTTCTGCCAGCGTTATCCCGGTATCGAGGTCTCGCTGAAGGTCACGAACAGGGAACGCATCCTCGCGCGTCTCGCAGGCAACGACGACGATCTCTATATCCTCGGACAGCCGCCCGAGGAGATCGATGTGCACTATGAACCGTTCATGGAGAACCCGATGGTCGTGCTCGCCCCGCGCGCACATCCGCTTGCCGGCCAGGCGCGTGTCCCGCTCGCCCGGCTTGCGGAGGAGCCGTTTCTGATGCGCGAGGCCGGTTCCGGCACTCGCAAGGCCCTGGAACGCCTGTTCGCCGATCACGGCCTGACAGCGAAGGTGCGCATGGAACTTGGCAGCAACGAGGCCATCAAGCAGGCGATCGTCGGCGGACTCGGCGTGTCGGTGCTGTCGCGTCATACCCTCGCGCTCGATGCGGCGATGGGCGAGCTCGTGATCCTCGATGTCGAGCATTTTCCGATCAGGAGGCACTGGTACGTGGTTTATCCCGCCGGGAAGCAGCCATCAATAGTGGCGCGGACATTTCTCGAATACCTCTACAGCGCGGCAGCCGAGTTGAGTCAGTTGCCTCCAGGCGCCAAGGAGCCCGGGATCAGAATGGTCAACTTGTAAGCCCTGAAGAATCCATGATTCCTGCCGATGTCATTGGTTGCCAGGTCATCAACAGCATTCGTCGTCAAGGGTATGTGTCTGTCGACTGGTATGCTCATTGGAACTAGAATCCGTTTGCGGTGTCCCTCATTCAGATGAAGTATGATGCCGCAATGAATTCACGCACTGTCTGTTCGCTGACGCTGGTGGTCCTGTTGTTCGTGCTGCTCGCTGCGCATGCGTTCGCCGACGAGATCGAACTCGATCCGGATGACCCCGTCGATGCCGCGCCGCCGCAGGCGGAAACCTTACAGCCTGACACGCCCGGGCCGACGCCGCAGTTAATGATCGTGCCTCCAGGGACCGGCGACGGTTCCGCGGAGACGGTCCCGATGCCGGATACGGATACGGATGCGGATGCGGTCGCGGGCGTGGAGCCCGAGCCGGTTACCGATGCGGTTGCTGTTGAAGCCGTGTCCTATCTTATCCTTGGTGACGAGGTCCCGGCGGGCGCGGTCCGCCGCATATCCTGGTACGCCGACGAGGCTGCGGACGGCCTGCCTGAGGCGACGCCGGTGCTGGTCGCCCATGGCAAGCATAGCGGGCCGGTACTGTGCCTGACCGCCGCGATTCACGGCGATGAGTTGAACGGCATCGAGATGGTGCGCGAGCTGCTCTATGACCTCGACGCGGAACGGTTGAGCGGGACGATCATCGGCGTACCGATCGTCAACCTCTACGGCTTCCGGCAGGGCGAACGCTATCTGCCGGATCGTCGCGACCTGAACCGCTTCTTCCCCGGCAATCCGCGCGGCAGCTTCGCGTCCCGGGTCGCGCACTCGTTCTTCAACCAGATCGTCGCGCGCTGCGATTACCTCGTCGACCTGCATACCGGTTCCTTTCAGCGCACCAACCTGCCGCAGCTGCGGGCGGATCTGAACGACGCGGGTGTGCTGCATCTGACCAAGGGATTCGGCGCGACCGTCGTGTTGCATGGCGAGGGTGCGGTCGGCACCCTGCGGCGGGCCGCGACGGATGCCGGCATCCCGGCCGTCGTGATCGAGGCCGGCGAACCGAATCGCTTCGAGCCGGACCAGGTCGCACACGGCGTTCGCGCCCTGCGCAGCCTGCTCAACCACCTCGGCATGATGCCGCGCTTCACGCTGTGGAGCGAGCCGCAGCCGACCTACTATTCGTCTACCTGGGTGCGCGCGGAGGGGCACGGCATCCTCGCGACCCGGGTCCTGCTCGGACAGACCGTCAGGGAAGGCTCCGTGCTGGGCACGGTAACTGATCCGATTACCAGCGCGCGCCGCACCATCCATTCGCCTTATGCCGGCCGGATTCTCGGGATGGCGCTGAACCAGGCAGTGCGGCCGGGATACGCGGTCTTTCATATCGGCATTCGCAAGTCCGAGGCGGAGTTGATCGAGGAGGCGCCGGTCGATCTGATGCAGCATGATGCCAGCGTTGCGGACGACCATTCCGGGGACGACGCCGCGGAGTAGACCCGCGCCGCAAGAATCGGGTGGGCGGGGCCGGTCGCCCGGTGGCAGAATGTGCCCATGGACGACTATGGCCGTATCGCGCAGGTCATTCGCTATCTCGACAGGCATCATGCCGAGCAGCCCGATCTCTCGACGCTGGCGCGCCATGTCGGGCTGAGTCCCCATCACTTTCATCGCCTGTTCTCCGCCTGGGCGGGCGTGACGCCCAAGGATTTTCTGCAATCGCTGACCCTTGCCGATGCGGGCGCGCGCCTGCGCGAGGGCAATAGCGTGCTCGAGGCGGCGATGTCGTCCGGGCTGTCCGGTCCGGGGCGGCTGCATGACCTCTGTGTCTTGCTCGAGGCGGCCTCGCCCGGAGAGTTGAAATCGGGCGGGGAGGGCTGGACGATCGTCTTCGGTGTCGCGATGAGCCCGTTCGGGCGCTGCCTGATCGGCGAGGGCCCGCGCGGTATCTGTCATCTCGCCTTCGTCGATGCGGCAGCCGAGGCGGAGGGGATCGCGGCATTGCGCGCCGGATGGCCGCGCGCGGTGTTGCGCCGCGATGATGCAGGCGCGGCGCTGCTGTCCCGGCGGATCTTTGAGGCGGGCGAACGCGATGTGCGCGCCG
>CAZJKV010000022.1:0-23733 GCA_964546765.1 uncultured Chromatiales bacterium | reverse complement strand
CGCATTGCTCGGCGGCGGTGAGCTGCGCATCGCGGTCGTCGAGGCTGCGCCGCCGGCGCTCGAGTGGCCGGCGAACACGGTCGACCTCCGGGTGTCCGCGCTGACCGCGGCCTCTGAACGCATGCTCGATGCGATCGGCGCCTGGCCCGCGATGAGCGCGCTCGGCGTCAGCCCGTTCCGCGAGATGCATGTCTGGGATGCCGCAGGCGATGGCGCGATCCATTTCGACTGCGCCGATATCGGTGAGTCCCGCCTCGGCCATATCGTCGAGAATCGGGTCATACAACGCGTACTCCACGAGCGGCTGCGCGATTCCGCGGGTGTCCGGCTGTTCTGCCCCGCTGCGCTCGAGCGCCTCGCGTGCGACGCCTCGGGCGCGCAGGTCGGGCTGTCCGACGGTACGACGATCCGGGCGCGGCTGGTGGTCGCGGCCGACGGCGCGAACTCGAAGACGCGCACCCTGGCCGATATCGCGGTGCGCGGCTGGTCCTACGACCAGAAGGGTGTCGTCGCAACCGTCGCGACCGAGCGACCCCACCAGGCGACCGCGTGGCAGCGCTTTCTGCCTGACGGCCCGCTTGCCTTCCTTCCCCTGCGCGACGGGCGCTGTTCCATCGTCTGGTCGACGCGCCCCGATCACGCGGATCGCTTGCTGGCCGCGACCCCGGATGACTTCCGAGCCGAGCTCGCGGGGGCCTTGGCGCATCGTCTCGGAGACATCATCGACTGCGGGCCGCGCGCGGCCTTCCCGTTGCGTCTCCAGCACGTGAGCCGTTACATCGCGACGCGCCTCGCACTGATCGGCGACGCGGCCCATTCGATACATCCGCTGGCCGGGCAGGGCGTCAATCTGGGCATGCTGGACGCCGCAGCGCTCGCCGAGGTGTTACAGGACGCCGCCGCGAAAGGGCACGACATCGGCGCGACAGCGGTACTCAGGCGCTACGAACGTTGGCGCAAGGGCGACAATCTGATGATGATGCTGGCCATGGACGGCTTCAAGCGCCTGTTCGGCACCGCAGCGCCGCCGTTGCAACTCGCGCGCAACCTCGGGCTGCAGCTGACCGACGGGGCGTCGCCGCTCAAGAACCTGATCATTCGCCGCGCGATGGGCCTCAGCGGGGATCTGCCGCGAATCGCACGCCAGCCCGTTCTCTGAGCACCTGCCGCGTGTCTCGATGAACCGGTTCAGAATCTGTGCCCTGTTGCTGACGATCGGCCTGCTCGGTTTCGAACACCTCAGCGGCGCCCCTGGCGCGTGGCTGGCCGGCTTTGCCCTCGATCCGGTGCCCCGGCGTCACCTGCTCGATGCGCTGCTCGCGATCTTCGTGTTTGCCGGCGCGCTGCAAGTGCGCAACGACGGCACGATACTGCCGAACCTCCGCCTCGTGATGCTGTCGACGCTGACGCTCGGCCTGTCGACGCTGGTGATCGCCTGGCTGCTGTGGTGGTTGTTCGGCAAGATCGAGATCGACCTGTCGTGGTCCTGGTGCCTGTTGTTCGGTGCGCTGATCTCGCCGGTCGATCCCTTGTCGACGAGCAGGATACTGAAGCTTGCCGGCGCGGAGACGATGGTGAGCGGCAAGGTCGCCGCTGAAGCGGTCTGGAGCAGCTTGTTCGCGATCGTCCTGTTCATCGCCCTGCTGATGATCGAGACCGGTGCGGCCGGCCGTGCGGCGCCGCTGTCCGGCCTGCTGGTCAGGCAGACAATCGGCGCGTCGCTGCTCGGTCTGTCATTCGGCATTCTGACGGTCTTTCTGCTGATGAAGGTCACGCGCGCAGACTTGCAGGCGGCGCTGACGCTCGCTCAGCTGGCCGTCATCCTCGCGCTCGCAGCGCTGATGGACCTGGTCGGACCCGTCGCGGCAGGTATCGCCGGTGTCGTCATCGCTATGGGCCGCGGCCAGTGGGCACTGGCCGAAGACCGGCGCGAACGCCTGTCGCGTTTCTGGTCGCTGCTCGCCGAAGGCGCGATCGCGATCCTGCTGGTATGGCTCGGTATCGCGCTGATGCACGAGCCGGTGACGCTGAAGCATCTGACCATCGGTATCCTGCTGATCCCGGCCGTGCTCGTCACGCGCATGGCCTGTGTCGCCCTGCCGGTGAAGATCTCGGTGTTGCGCCGGGACTTCTCGCACGAGGTCATCCGTGTCATGGCCTGGGGCGGGGCGCGCAGCGCCCTGGCGCTGGCGCTGGTGCTGAGCCTGCCGCCGGGTTCCGAAACGCGCTTCCTGATGATCATGACCTTCATGATCGTCGCGTTCTCGATCCTGATGCAGGGTCCGCTGTTCACGCTGAAAGCCCGCATCGAACAACCCCTCCGTCCGGAGTGACCCCGTTGACCCTGGGAAGCGGTGATTCTCCCTGCCGACCTGCGAACGGTTACTTCGCCGAACCCAACAACTGCCGCAGGGCCTCGAGGCTCTCCGGGGTGCCGATGTCCATCCAGGCGCCCCCGTACAGTTCGCCGCTGACCTCGTCGCGATCGGCCGCCGCGCGCAGCAGGGGCGCGAGTGGAAATACCTCGGCCATCTGGCCCTCGAACAGCGCAGGGCGGAGCACCGCGATACCGCTGTAGGTGTGGCGCATCGCGCCTGAATTGCGTACCCGTGATCCCGCCAGCGCGAAATCGCCGCCCGGGTTGCGCGGCGGATTCGGTACAAGTACAAGATACGCGAGCCCGTCCGGCGCGGGGGGCAGGGAGTCGAACGGGAAGTCGGTCCAGATGTCGCCGTTGACGACGATGAACGGTGCGTCTCCGAGCAGCGGCAGCGCCTTGCGGATCCCGCCGCCGGTCTCGAGTCGCTGCGCGGTTTCGGCTGAATAACGGATATGCGCGCCGAGGCGCGCGCCGTCGCCGAGGTGCGCCTCGATCTGCGCGCCGTGCCAGGAATGGTTGATGACGATGTCGGTGACGCCGGCATTCACCAGCGCGTCAACGTGATGCTCGATCAGACTGCGTCCGCCGGCCTCGAGCAGCGGTTTCGGCACCGAATCGGTCAACGGGCGCATGCGTTCTCCGCGGCCTGCGGCCAGGATCATCGCCTTCATCGCGGCGGCGCCGTCACAGGTCGTCTTCGGGCTTCGGCTCGCGCGAGAACAGGGAATTGACCGCCGCGAGGGGCGGCTTGCCGTGATAGATCACCTGATTGACCTCGTGTGAGATCGGCATGTCGATGCCTAGCCTGCGTGCGACTGCGACGACCTCGAGCACCGTCTTTTCGCCTTCCACGACCTGGCCGATCGAGCGATGGGCCTGCGTCGTCGTCAGGCCTTCACCGAGCGCGAGCCCGAAGCGGCGGTTGCGCGACTGGTCGTCGGTGCAGGTCAGCACGAGGTCGCCGAGTCCGGCGAGTCCCATGAAGGTCTCGCGCCGGCCGCCGAGCGCGACGCCGAAGCGGGTGATCTCGGCAAGGCCGCGGGTGACCAGCGCAGCGCGCGTGTTTGCGCCGAAGCCGAGGCCGTCGGCGATGCCGGCGGCGATCGCGAGCACATTCTTGACCGCGCCGCCGACCTCGACGCCGATGATGTCTTCAGAGGTGTAGACGCGAAATCGCTCGTTGGCGAGCCGGTGGCTCAGCACGTCGGCGAAGGCGCTATCGACGGTCGCGATCGTGACCGCGGTCGGCAGTCCCTTCGCGACCTCGGTCGCAAAGGTCGGCCCCGAGATCACCGCGATCGTCGTCTCGCGCGGGAACAATTCCTCGACGACTTCATGGAGCAGCTTGCCGGTGCCCGGGTCGAATCCCTTGGTACCCAAGGCGATGCGTAACGGACCCGGCTCCCGTGCCGCGATCTCCTGTAACGACCAGCGGAAGCCCGCGCTCGGGACGGCGACCAGCAGGTCCCTGGTGCGGGCCAGCGCCGCCGTCAGGTCGGTCTCGATCTCGAGCAGCGGCGGAAACTTGATACCGGGGAGATAGGTCGTGTTGCAGCGCGCCTCCGACCAGTCCTTCAAGTCTTCGGTCTCGCGACCCCATAAAAGCGTCGGCACACCATTGCCGGACAGCAGTATCGCGAGTGCGCTGCCCCAGGAGCCGGCGCCGATGACGAGGACCGGATTGTCATGACCGGCATTCATGGTTGTCCGACAGGGCTCAGGCGCGACGCTTCAATTCGTGGCCTGGGCCTGCTGTTCCTGCAGGTTCTTCATGTGTTGCACATACAACGCCTCGAAATTGACCGGCGCCAGGTGCAGCGGGGGAAAGCCTCCCCGGGCAGTGAGGGTCGACACCGCCTCACGCAGATACGGAAACAGCAGGCCCGGGCAATAGACGCCGAGCAGTTCGCGCAGCTCATTGCCTTCGAAGCCGGTGGTCTGGAACTCGCCGGCCTGCTGGACTTCGACGAGGTAGGCGGTCTTGTCGCCGATCTTCGCAGTGACCGTGACGCCCAGCGCGACCTCATGCAGGTTGTCCGCGACCTTCGCGACCTGGTTCGTCAGGTTGATGCTGACCTCGGGCGTCCATTTCTCCTCGCTGAAGATCAGCGGCGCGTTGGGATTTTCGAACGAGATGTCCCGGGTATAGATCTTCCTGATGCTGAATGCGCGATTTTCCGTCGCCTGTTGACCGGCCGCTCCATCTCCGGCCGCGCCCTGTTCCGGTGCGTTGTCCGCCATTGCCGCAAAATCCTCGTGGTTTGACTCGTTCAGGTCGACGGGCGCGCGGACGCGGCCGCCAGGGTGTACGATAGCACAGGTCTCAGGGCCGGTTCAGCGGAAAGCCGGCGCTCTCCCAGGCCATCAGCCCGCCCGAAAGCTTGTAGACCGTGTGAAAGCCGTTTCCACGCAAGATCGCGCCGGCGTGCGCCGATTTGCGCCCGTTCGCGCAGCAGACGATGACGGCGCGATCGCGGTATTCGTCGAGTTCACGGATCCGGTCTTCCAGCGATTCGTACGGGAGATGGACCGCGTTGACGATATGCCCCTTCGAGAAGGCCTCGTCGTCGCGCGTGTCGATGACGACCGCGTCCTCGTGATTGATCAGGCGCACCGCGTCTGGGGGCTTGACCTCACGAAAGCCGAGCAGCCGGTTCTTGCCCAGATTCACGAACAACAGTGCAAGGATTACAATAAGCGCCAGAAACAGATACCACTGGTCGGCGATGAAACTTCCGAGTCTGTCCATGGGTGCTTGCCGGGAATACCTGCGGTCTTGAGGTCCTGGGGGGCCATAAGCTTATTAGATATCCCGGCGATCGTCACGGGCCGGGATGTACATTTCATTAAACCTGGTCTAAATTGAGAACAATGACGAAATCAACAGACAGACCGCGGCCGCTGGCCCTGATCATCCTCGATGGCTGGGGCTACAGCGAAGAAGTCGCCGGTAACGCGATCCTCGCTGCGCCGACCCCGAACTGGGACCATTTCTGGAGGGACTATCCCCATACCCTGATCCAGGGCTCGGGCCACTATGTCGGCCTGCCCGCCGACCAGATGGGCAACTCCGAGGTCGGACACCTTAATATGGGTGCAGGCCGGGTCGTGTACCAGGAGATCACCCGTATCGACAAGGCGATTTCTGGCGGCGAATTTCAGAGGAATCAGGTGCTTGACGACGCGCTCGGGGTCGCGGCGCGGCACGGCGGGGCGGTCCATGTGCTCGGCCTGCTGTCCGAGGGGGGCGTGCACAGCCGCCAGGCCCATATCCACGAGATGCTGCGGCTGGCCGTCGCACGCGTCGGTGGCGACCGGGTGTACCTCCATGCCTTCCTCGACGGCCGGGACACGCCGCCGCGCAGCGCCGGCGCGAATCTCGAGGCGGCGGAGGCGCTGTTTCGCGAGGTCGGCGGCGGGCGCATCGCGTCGATCTGCGGGCGTTACTACGCGATGGACCGGGATCAGCGCTGGGAGCGCGTGCGCAAGGCCTGGGATCTGGTCAGCGACGGCAAGTGTGAACACCAGGCGGCGTCCGCGCTTGCGGGACTCGAGGCTGCCTATGCGCGCGACGAGAGCGACGAGTTCGTCGCCGCGACCGCGATCACCACCGGCCGCGCGCCGGTGCGGGTCGAGGATGGCGATATCGTGATCTTCATGAACTTCCGCGCCGACCGCGCGCGTGAACTGACGCGGGCCTTTTGCGAGGACGGTTTCGACGGCTTCCCGCGCCTGCGCGTGCCGAAGCTCGGCCGCTTCGTCAGCCTGACCGATTACGGCAAGCAGTTCGAGATACCGGTCGTGTTCCCGCAGGGACGCATCGACAACGTGCTCGGCGAATATCTCGAATCCCTGGGCATGACCCAGCTGCGCATTGCCGAGACCGAAAAGTATGCGCATGTGACCTTCTTCTTCGACGGTGGTGCCGAGCGCGAATTCGATGGCGAGGAGCGCATCCTGGTGCCGTCGCCGAAGGTCGCGACCTATGACCTGCAGCCGGAGATGAGCGCGCCCGAGGTCACCGACCGGCTGGTCGATGCGATCGAGAGCGGCCGTTTCGACATCATCGTGTGCAACTTCGCGAATCCCGATATGGTCGGTCATACCGGAAACTTCGACGCCGCGGTCAAGGCGATAGCGACCATCGACACCTGCCTCGGACGCATCCACGAGGCCTTGCGCAAGGCCGGCGGTGAGATGCTGATCACCGCCGATCACGGCAACGCCGAGCGTATGCGCGACGAAGAGAGCGGCCAGTCTCACACCGCGCATACCTCGAACCCGGTGCCGTTCATCTACGTCGGCGGCCGTCCGGCCCGCATCGTCCGGGAGGGTGCGCTTTCCGACATCGCCCCGACGATGCTCTATCTGATAGGCGTCCCGGCGCCGTCAGAGATGGACGGGAGGCCGCTGGTCGTGTTGCTGGACCGGGAGTGACGCCGGCGCGGTCCGGCGAGGCTGAGCCCATGCCATACGCGATCCTGCTGCTGATGGCGCTGGCGCTGGCGGCGCCGGTCCATGCCGGCGGAGGCGCCGGCGACGGCGGCGAGTCACGCGCGAAGCTCGAAGAGGTAAGAAAGAAGATCGGGGAACTGCGCGAGGCGCTGACCGGCGCGCGCGATCACCAGTCCCGCCTGCGCGATGAACTGCGCGGCAGCGAAGTCGCAATCGGCGAGGTGACCCGCGCGTTGCGGGATCTGGAGCGGCAGCAGCATACCAGGACCGAGGAACTGCGCAACCTGCGTCAGCGCCAGGCACAGGCGCGCACCGCGCTCGCGCGCCACCGTGAATTGCTCGAGCAACAGATCGTCGCGAGTTACGCGATCGGCCACCAGGGCCATCTCAAGCTGATCCTGAGCCAGCAGGATCCGGCTACGACAGGACGCATGCTGGCGTATTACCGTTATCTTCACCGCGCGCGCATCGACAGGATTGCGGAGGTCGACGCGAGCCTGCGCGAGATCGAGACGCTGGAGCAGTCGATCGCGCGCGAGACCGTGGCCCTGGAACGCCTGCATGCGGAACGGTCGGGGCAGATCGCGACGCTCGAAAACTCGCGTCGTTCGCGCGCCGAGGTGCTCGCCAGACTCGAAGACGAGATCCAGACCCGGGAACAGGACCTGGAAGGGCTGCTACAGGACGAGCGCGGGCTGTCCGAACTCGTCGCGAAGCTACGTGAGGCGATGGCCGCGAAACCGGTGGAGCCGGCCGGTCTCGCCCCGTTCGCATCCCTGAAGGGCAAGCTCCCGTGGCCGGTCGACGGCCGCGTCGTCGCCCGTTTTGGAACTCATCGACGCGCCGAGAGTCTACCCTGGCGTGGGGTTGTTATTGCCGCCGACGAAGGCAGCGAGGTCCGGGCGATCTACAGCGGGCGGGTCGTGTTCGCTGACTGGATGCGCGGATTCGGGCTGCTGGTCATCGTTGACCACGGCAAGGGTTACATGAGCCTCTACGGGTATAACCAGAGCCTTTACAAGAACGTAGGGGATCAGGTCCGGCAGGGGGAGGTCATCGCGACGGTCGGCGACAGCGGTGGCCGCGACAGCCCCGGCCTCTACTTCGAGATCCGCCACGACGGTCGGCCGGACAACCCGCAATTGTGGTGTCGAGCCGATGTCCGCTGAACCGCTCCCGACGCCGTACCGGCCTCAAAGCCCTTGATTTCTGGTAAAGTAGCCTGATCTATTGATAGGTAGTCGATGCATGGCCGATACAGGCTGTGGAGGTAGTCAAATGAGGATCCCGATGAGAAACCTGCTGATTCTGAGCCTGGGCCTGGCCCTGGGCGTGTCGTTGACGATCGGTCAAGGCGTGTTCGCCAACCGCGACGAGGGCGTCGCCCCGCTGCCGCTCAAGGAACTGCGCACCTTTACCGACGTCTTTGCGAATATCAAGGGCAACTATGTCGAAGACGTCGATGACCGCACCCTGATCGACAACGCGGTGCGCGGCATGCTGTCCGGTCTTGATCCCCATTCGACCTACCTCGATTCCGACGACTACCAGGATCTGCAGGTCGGCACCTCCGGCGAATTCGGCGGTCTCGGCATCGAGGTCGGCATGGAAGACGGCTTTGTCAAGGTCATAGCGCCGATCGACGATACCCCGGCGCAGCGCGCCGGCGTCATGGCGGGCGACACGATCGTCCGGCTCAACGACACCCCGGTCAAGGGCCTGACCCTCAAGGAGGCCGTCGACATCATGCGCGGCAAGCCGGGCACCGATATCACGCTGACCATCGTCCGCGAGGGCCACGAGGGCCCGCTCAAGACCAAGATCACGCGCGCGGTCATCAAGGTCAAGAGCGTCAAGAGTCGCATGCTCGAGGACGGCTTCGGCTATCTTCGCATCACCCAGTTCCAGTCCACCACCGGCGTCAACCTGCTCGAGGCGGTCGAGGCACTCAAGAAGGAGAGCGGCGGCAAGCTCAAGGGCATTGTGCTCGACCTGCGCAACAACCCCGGCGGCGTGCTGAACGCCGCCGTCGACGTCTCGGACGCCTTTCTGCGCAGCGGCCTGATCGTCTATACCGAGGGCCGCACCGAGAACTCGCGGATCGAATTCAAGGCGACGCCGAAGGATGTCCTCGACGATGCGCTGATCGTCGTGCTGGTCAACGTCGGCTCGGCGTCGGCGAGCGAGATCGTCGCCGGCGCGCTGCAGGACCACAAGCGCGCGATCGTCATGGGCGGCCGCACCTTCGGCAAGGGCTCGGTGCAGACCATCCTGCCGATGAGTGACGGCAGCGCGCTCAAACTCACCACGGCGCGCTATTACACGCCGTCCGGCCGTTCCATCCAGGCTGACGGGATCGTGCCGGACATCCAGCTCGAGAACGTCCGCCTCGCGACGATCGACGACGGAGGCTTCGCGGCGGTCAAGGAATCCGATCTGACCCGGCATCTCGGCAACGGCCAGAACGACCGCGAGAAGCAGTCGGAGAAGAGCGATGAGGACAAGCCGAATCTCGCCGTCGAGGACTATCAGATGTACGAGGCATTGAATCTCCTCAAAGGCTTGTATATCCTTCAGCAACGATCGTAAGCGTTGGGGCAGGCCTTTTGGCCCCGTCGATGTCACTTTGTACAGGCTGAAGGATAGTCGTTGAGGAATGCGTGTTTGACGGGGGGCCGGCACCGGAACCGGCCCCGTAACCGCATCCGGACGAATCCCCGGGCATTCACCACCCGCAGCCTGACTCCCCTGGCATTTCTCCTCGTCCTCACCGTCGCGTTCGCGCACGGCAAGGTCGAGGCGGCCGCTGCCGCCGGCACCGTGGCCCCGGCGGTCAGCATCATCATCGACGATCTCGGGCATCGCCTTGACCAGGACCTGCGCGCGATCGGCCTCGACGGTCCGGTGACCTGTGCCTTTCTCCCGCACACGCCGCACGCCCGGCGTCTCGCGGCACTCGCGCATGCGCGGGACAAGGAAGTCATGCTGCACCTGCCGATGCAGGCAATCGGCGGCCGGCTGCTCGACGAGGGCGGCCTGCGCGTGTCGATGTCGCGCCGCCAGTTCGCGCAGACGGTGCAGGATAGCCTGCGGGCCCTGCCCCATGTACGCGGTGTCAACAACCATATGGGCAGCTTGCTGACGCAGTATCCGGCCCGCATGCAATGGCTGATGGAGGAACTGAAGCAACACGGCGAAGCGCTGTATTTCATCGACAGCTTCACGACCTTCAACAGCGTCGCCTACACGGTCGCCGCGCAGAACGCGATGCCGACCATGCGGCGCGATATCTTTCTCGATGCCCGGCGCGATCCCGCCTTCATCGAACGCCAGTTCGAACTGCTGATCCGGCGCGCGCGCGAGAACGGCGCTGCGATCGCGATCGGCCATCCCCATCCCGAAACCATGGCCTTCCTCGAGGCGAATCTCTGGCGCCTCGCCGAGAACGGTATAGAACTGCTGCCGGTCTCGGCGTTGATCGCGCGCAGGCATGCGCTCGACGATCCCCGCGGAGGGGTCGTGCTTGCAGCCGACCATCGGAGCGCGGACAATAAACCCGGGGTGGCCGGCGCCGCCAAGATCGCCAACTGAGCCGGAGGCGCCGCAGGCGGCCACCGTCATCAACGGAGGCAAGCCATGCCCAGGGTACTAATACCCCTCGCCGAGGGATGTGAAGAGCTCGAGGCGGTCACGGTCATCGACCTGATGCGCCGCGCCGGCATCGAGGTCGTTAGCGCAGGCCTTGACGACCGGCCGGTCCGCGCGAGCCGCGGCACGCGGCTGATCCCCGATACGACACTCGCGCGCGCCCTCGAACAGGACTATGACATGATCGTGTTGCCGGGCGGGCTGCCGGGCGCCGATCACCTGAACGCGGATCCACGCATCCACGCTGTGCTGAAACAGATGTCTGCGGACGGCAAGTACACCGCGGCGATCTGCGCGGCGCCCAAGGTGCTCGCCGCCGCCGGCCTGCTCGCCGGACGGCGTGCGACGTCATTTCCCGGCGTACTCGAGGACCTTGATCTCGACGATACGACACTGGTCCACGACGCTGTCGTCGTCGACGGCAAGGTCATCACCTCGCGCGGCCCCGGCACTGCGATGGATTTCGCGCTCGAATTGATCGAAAAACTCAGTGGACGCGCGACCCGCGACAAGGTCGAAGCCGGCCTGCAGCGCAGGTAGACGAAGGGGTCAGCGCAGGAGCCAGGCGCGGATCAGCAAGGCCAACCCCAGGCCCGTCCCGACCCACGCCAGGAGCGGCATCCCGGTGAGCAGCGGTCCGCCTATGCCGGCGCTGGCGAGGATCGCGCCGCTGACCAGCAGCGCCGCGCCGGCGATGCCGATGAACAGCCGGCGGTGATTGTGTTGCATAGAAGTCTGCAGTTCGTCGATCTGTTCCGAGTGCCACTGCACACGCAGCCGTTCCTCGCGGACCCGTTCCAGGAATTCGTAGACGAGGTCGGGGACGTCCGGCAGTTGCGCCATCCACTGTGGCCCGCGTTCGCGGACCTTGGTCAGGAATGCCTGCGGTCCGACGTTGTTGCGCATCCAGCGCTCGAGGAACGGCTTCGCAGTCTGCCACAGGTCGAGCTCCGGGTAGAGCTGGCGGCCGAGTCCCTCGATGTTGAGAAGGGTCTTCTGCAGCAGCACCAGCTGTGGCTGGACCTGCGCGTCGAAGCGCCGCGCGGCCTGGAACAGCTGCAGCAGCAGGCGGCCGAACGAGATGTCCTTGAGCGGGCGCTCGAAGATCGGTTCGCAGACGCTCCGGATCGCCGATTCGAATTCGTCGATGCGGACGTCCCGCGGCACCCAGCCGGATTGCACGTGGAGCTCGGCGACCTTGCGGTAGTCACGGTTGAAGAATGCGAGGAAGTTACACGCGAGATAATGCTGGTCCTCGTCGCTGAGCGTGCCGACGATGCCGAAGTCGACCGCGATGTAGCGCCCCTCGGGCGACACGAAAATGTTGCCCGGGTGCATGTCGGCGTGGAAGAAATTGTGGCGGAAGACCTGCGTAAAGAAGATCTCGACGCCGAGCTCGGACAGGCGCTTGAGATCGATGCCCTGACGCTTCAGCGACTCGATATCGCTGATCGGCGTGCCGTGGATGCGCTCCATGACCATGACGTTCAACCGGGTCAGCGGCCAGTATACCTCGGGTATGTACAGCATCGGCGAGTCGAGAAAATTACGGCGCAGCTGCGACGAATTCGCGGCCTCGCGCATCAGGTCGAGCTCGTCCATGATCGTCCGCTCGTAGTCGTCGACGATCTGCCGCGGGCGCAGGCGCGGTCCCTCCGACCAGTAACGTTCGGCGAGATCGGCGAGCACCTTGAGCAGCGCGACGTCGCGCTGAATGACCTTCGCGATGCCGGGGCGCACGACCTTGACGATGACCTCACGTCCGTCGTGCAACGTCGCGGCGTGAACCTGGGCGATCGAAGCCGACGCGAGCGGCGTTTCGTCGAACGAGCCGAACGCCTCGGCGAGCGAGTGACTGTAGGCGTCCTCGATGATACTGCGGGCGACCGCGCCCGGAAACGGCGGGACGTGATCCTGCAGGCGCGCGAGCTCGACCGCGAGGTCGTCGGGGAGCAGGTCGCGGCGCGTCGACAGGATCTGGCCGAACTTGACGAAGATCGGGCCGAGCTCCTCGAGCGCCTTTCGAATGCGCACTGCGCGCGGCTCGTCGATACTGCGGAACCAGTGCCACGGCAGCAGATACAGCACGAAGCGCACCGGCCGGAACAAATGCATCGCGAGAATGATCTCGTCGAGCCCGTGCTTGACCAGTATGTAATTGATGTGGACTATCCGCAGGATCTGGGCGGGATGAATCATCCTGTCAACTCTCCTGCGTCATTCGCCCTGCACTCCGCCGGGGCCGGAACCGTGGCGCCCCAGCGCCTGCGCGACGCGTCGGACGCGCTGCTCGATACGGTCGGCGTCCGCACGTAACACATCGACCGCCGCGAGAAAACGATCGACCTCGTGCCGATTCGGTAGCAGGCGGCTTTCCTCGTGCAGCCAGTCGCCCAGATTGCGTTCGAGGCTGCGTCGGGCATCCGACGACCAGCGTCCGAAATCACGCGCGACGTTTCCGGCCTGGTGCGCGGCGACATCGCCGACCAGGCGCGAGAACTGTTCTTCCCAGTCGATGTCGACCTCGTCGAGAAGCGCCTTCAGCAACCTTCCGGTCTCGGTGTCGCCGCTGATGTCGGCATCGCCGGCGAACATCTCCTTGCGCGGATCGCGGCTCAGCGAGTTGCGCAGCAGGCCAAGCGGCGTACCGGAGATCGTCGTGTCCGGCATGCGCGGAGCTTCGGCGAGCAGGCGTATGGCTCCGGCATCGGGCGCGAGGTAGAGGCGGATCTCCAGCGCGCGCACATGCAGCTCGATCAGCTTGCCGGCCAGTGGCGCGAGCCGCCGGTCGATGTCGGGGTCCATGTGCAGGATATGGTTGAGCGTGCGTTCGAGACCACCCAGCGCCGATTGCTTTAATATACTATCGATACTCACAGCCATGCTCCTATACGGCGCTTCATGCCCTGCGGCGCTCAGGTCTTGTAGCCATGGTGCAGGGCGACGATGCCGGCGGAGAGGTTCAGGTAATCGCAATGCTCGAATCCGGCCCGCTCCATCATTGCGCGCAGGGTGTCCTGATCCGGGTGCACGCGGATCGATTCGGCGAGGTAGCGATAACTCTTCTCGTCCCCGGTGACGAGCCTGCCCATCAGGGGCAGCAGTCGGAACGAATAGGCCTCGTACAGTTTCCCTATCGGTTTGAGCGTCGGATGCGAGAATTCCAGCACCAGCAGCTTGCCGCCGGGTTTGAGAACCCGGTATATCGACGCAAGCGCCCGGTCCTTGTCGGTGACGTTGCGCAAGCCGAACGCGATCGAGACGCAGGCGAAGCTGTTGTCGGCGAACGGCAGGCGCTCGGCGTCGGCCAGTACATGATGCACGTTACCGGCGATTCCGCGATCGAGCGCGCGATCGCGCCCGAGTCCGAGCATCGATTCGTTGATGTCGGACGAGACGACGAGTCCGGCATCGCCGACCCGCTGCGAGAAGCGTTCGGTCAGGTCTCCGGTGCCCGCAGCGAGATCGAGCACCCGATCACCGGGACGCACCGTGGCGAACTCGGTCGCGATGCGCTTCCAGATGCGATGCACGCCGAACGACATCAGGTCGTTCATCAGGTCATAGCGGCGCGCGACCGAGTCGAACACGCCCTTGATGCGGGTCGCCTTTTCCTCGACCGCGACCTCCTCGTAACCGAAGTGCGTCGAGCCGGGTTTCGGAGGCGGGGCGGCCATCAGCGCGTCGCAGCTCCACTGGTTTCATCGACGGGACTGCGCTCATGGCCGGCCTGTTTCAGGCGATCGAGATAATGCGCCCAGAACTCTTCCTGACGCGCGCCGAGCTTGTACAGCAGGTCCCATGTATACAGCCCGGTGTCATGACCGTCGTCGAACACCAGCTTGACCGCATAACTGCCGACCGGCTCGATCGCGCGAATGTTGACGCGCTCCTTGCCGATCTGCAGGACTTCCTGGCCGGGTCCGTGGCCGCGGACCTCGGCCGACGGCGAATAGACCCGCAGCAGCTCGCACGGCAGCCGGAAGCTCGCGCCGTCGCCGAACGCGACTTCGAGCACGCGGGACTTCTGGTGCAGGCGGATATCGGTCGGTCTCGGTTTGTCGCTCATCGGCGGGTCACAGGATGTAGCGCGACAGGTCTTCGTCCTCGACCAGCTTGCCGAGGTGATCGTTGACGTAACCGACATCGATGACGACCTGCTGCCCCGGATGGTCGCAGGCCTCGAACGACAGGGTCTCCATGACGCGCTCCATGACTGTATGCAGGCGTCGGGCGCCGATATTCTCGGTGCGTTCGTTGACCTGCCACGCGATCTCGGCGAGACGCGCGATACCGTCCTGCGTGAAGCTGACCTCGACACTCTCGGTCGCCATCAGTGCCTTGTACTGTTCGGTCAGCGACGCGTCGGGCTCGGTCAGGATGCGTACGAAGTCCTCGATTGTCAGCGCGTTAAGCTCGACGCGGATCGGCAGGCGACCCTGCAATTCCGGGATCAGGTCCGACGGCTTGCTCAGATGAAAGGCGCCCGACGCGATGAACAGGATATGGTCGCTCTTCACCATGCCGAACTTGGTGCTGACGGTGCAGCCCTCGACCAGCGGCAGCAGGTCTCGCTGCACGCCTTCGCGCGAGACGTCCGGTCCGCCGCTGTGGCTGTCCGAACGTCGTGTAATCTTGTCAATCTCGTCGAGAAACACGATGCCGTTCTGCTCGACGTTCTCGAGCGCGCGCGTCTTGATGTCCTCCTCGTTGATAAGCTTGCCGGCCTCCTCGTCGACGAGCAGCTTGAAGGCCTGCTTGATCGGCAGCTTGCGCTTGCGCGTGCGCTGGCCGGCGAGGTTCTGGAACATGCTCTGCAGCTGCCCGCTCATCTCTTCCATGCCCGGCGGCGCCATGATCTCGACGCCGACCGGGTGCATGTTGAGTTCGACTTCGATCTCCTTGTCATCGAGCTCCCTTTCGCGCAGTTTCTTGCGGAATTTCTGCCGCGTCGCGCCTTCATCGCTGCTGGGCTCGCGCCCGCGCGCCGGCGGCAGCAGGATTTCGAGGATGCGGTCCTCGGCGAGGTCCTCGGCCTGGCGGCGGACCTTTTTCATTTCCTGTTCCCGCGTCATCTTCAGCGAGATGTCGGCAAGGTCGCGAATGATCGATTCGACATCGCGCCCGACGTAGCCGACTTCGGTGAACTTGCTGGCCTCGATCTTGAGGAACGGCGCGTTGACGAGTTTCGCGACGCGGCGCGCGATCTCGGTCTTGCCGACACCGGTCGGGCCGATCATCAGTATGTTCTTCGGTGTGATTTCGTTGCGCAGTTCAGGCGGGGTCTGCTGGCGGCGCCAGCGGTTACGCAGCGCGATCGCGACGGCGCGCTTCGCGGCGGCCTGGCCGACGATATGCTTGTCCAGTTCCTGGACGATCTCTCTCGGGGTCATTTCAGACATCGACGGCTTGCCTTTATTTGCCTTCCGGCAGTTCCTCGATCGCGAGGCTGCTGTTCGTGAAGACGCAGATCTCGGCGGCGATGCCGAGCGCCTTTTCGACGACCTCGCGGGCCTCGAGCGCAGTGTTTTCCATCAGCGCGCGGGCGGCGGCCTGGGCGTAGGGTCCGCCGGAACCGATCGCCATCAAATCATGCTCGGGTTCTATGACGTCGCCGTTGCCGGAGATGATCAGTGAATCGGTCGCGTCTGCGACGATGAGCAGGGCCTCGAGGCGGCGCAGGATGCGGTCGGTACGCCAGTCCTTCGCGAGTTCGACGGCAGATCTGACGAGATTGCCGGAGTGCTTTTCGAGCTTGCCCTCGAAGCGTTCGAACAACGTGAAGGCATCGGCGGTGCCGCCGGCGAAGCCGGCGAGTACCCGGCCGTTGTACAGGCGGCGGACCTTGCGGGCGTTGCCCTTCATGACCGTGTTGCCCATCGAGACCTGGCCGTCGCCGCCGATGACGACGCGGCCGTTGCGGCGGACAGAGAGGATCGTGGTGCCCCGGAACTGCTCCAAAATCAGGCTCCTTGCCGAGGAAATGGACCTGCCATTGTACACCACTTTATTTGCGCTTGGCGCGCGGATGGGAGGCGTCGTAGACCTTGGCGAGGTGCTGGAAGTCGAGGTGGGTGTAGATCTGGGTCGTCGAGATGTCGGCGTGGCCGAGGAGCTCCTGGACGGCGCGGAGGTCGCCGCTCGATTCGAGCAGGTGGCTCGCGAAGGAGTGGCGCAGCATGTGGGGGTGGACATGGATGTCGAGGCCGCGGCGACGGGCCCAGGCGTCGATGCGTTGCTGCACGCTGCGCGTGGACAGGCGCCGACCGTGGCGGCCGATGAACAACGCGGTCTCGGTCGGGGGGCGGATCGCGCGGGATTGATCGAGCCATTTTCTGATTGCGGCACGGGCGTGGCGGCCGACCGGGACACGGCGCGTCTTGCCGCCCTTGCCGGAGACGGTGACGATGCCGTCCGCGAGATCGACATCCGGGATGTCGAGGGCGATGAGCTCGGCGAGACGCAGGCCGGAGGAGTAGATCAGCTCCATGATCGCATGGTCGCGCGAGGCGAGCAGGTCGTCGGCGTCGTTGCCCAGCAACTGTGCGGTCTGGTCGACGTCGAGGGCGGTCGGCAGTGCGCGCTGCAACTTCGGCGGGCGTACGCCATGGGTCGGGTTGTGGGCGATCGTGCCGTTCGCGACCTGATGGTCGAAGAACGCGCGCAACGCGGACAGGCGCCGCTGCAGGCTGCGGCCGCCGAGGCCGCGGCGGTGCTGGCTCGCGACCCAGGCGCGGATCAGGTGGATGTTGAGCGTGCGCCAGTCCTCGATTCCGTCTCCGGCGCAATAGGCCACGAGGCTTTCGAGATCTCGGCGATAGGCGTCGCAGGTATGCGGCGAGAGGCGGCGTTCGACCCGGAGGTGGCTGAGGAAACCTTCGATCGCGACCGCGAATTCCATCAGCCGGGCAACGGCACAAGGCAGGGTCCGAGCCGGCGGCCGAGCAGATCGCCGAGGTGCCTGAGATAGGTCGTGCCCATCTCCGGATTGAAGCGCTCCGCGCTTTCGCTGCCGATCGCGAGCAATCCGACGGGCCGGGTAGTCGCGCCGGCCGCAGTCAGCGGCACCACTGCGGTCGATGCAATGACTTCGGCCCTGTTACCGAACAGCGTGGTCAGGCATTTGCGATCGAGCGTGCCGCAGAACGGCTTGCCGATGGCGAGCAGCTTGCGTAGCTCGCAGCACCCGGCGAAGTCGGTGACGACCTCGACGTGCATGAATTCCCGCGCGCGGATCCCGCTATCGGATTCCGGAAAATCTCCGAATAGCGCGAGCGTCGCCGCCTCGGCTTGAAAGTCCTGGCGCAGGCTGTCCTCGATCAGGTCGAGGATGTCCTCGATCCCGGTGCTGTCAAGGAGGTGCAGCGTCAGTTGCTGAAGGCGGGCGATCAGTTCGTCGTTGGTCCGGCCGATGTGCACGAGGTTCTGCAGCTGGCGGCGGTAGTTCCGATTCTGTTCCCTGAGCAGCGCGACCTGGCGTTCGATCAGCGATACCGCGGTGCCGGTGCCATGCGGTAGCGTGATCTTCGTCAGCAGCTCGTCGCGTCCCTGGAAGAATTCCGGATGCTTGCCGAGATAGTCCTCGATCGCGTCTTCGCTCGGTGCGCGGATATCGGCCGTGCCGGATTCGTTTGGCGGCGTCATAGGTCTATGGTCCCCTCGTACACATGGGTGGCGGGTCCGGTCATCAGGATCGGTCCGGATTCGTCTCCGGACCATTGTACCAGCAGACGCCCGCCGGGCAGCTCGACAAGGACGCGTTCGTCGAGCAGGCCGCGCCTGCGCCCAACCGCGACCGCGGCGCAGGCGCCACTGCCGCAGGCCAGCGTCTCGCCGCTGCCGCGCTCGAAGACGCGCAGACGGACGTTGTTGCGGTCGTCAATCTCGAGAAAACCGACGTTGGCGCGCTGCGGGAAGCGCGCGTGATACTCGATCTTCGGACCGAGGCTCGCGACCGGCGCGGTCAGCACGTCGTCGACCAGCAGCACCGCATGGGGATTGCCGACCGAGACGACGCTGATCTCGACCGATTCGCCGTCGAGATCGAGCCGGTAGACCGGCTCCGGGCCGTCGGCGATGAACGGGACGACGCCGGGGTCGAAGCGGGGGACGCCCATTTCGACCGTGACGAGCCCGCCGTCCTCGATCCGGGTGCACAGCAGTCCGGCGCGGGTCTCAAGCACGATCTCGTCGCTGTAGGTGAGCCCCTTGTCCCGGATGAAATGCGCGAAACAGCGCGCCCCGTTGCCGCAGGTCTCCGCCTCGCTGCCGTCGGCATTGTAGATCCGGTAATAGAAGTCAGCCGCCTCATCCTGTGCCGGCTCGACGACCAGCAGCTGGTCGCAGCCGACCCCGAAGTGCCGGTCGCTGATCAGGCGTACCTGCTCGGGGGTCAGGGACAGGGATTGTCGTATGCCGTCGATAACGACAAAGTCGTTGCCGAGGCCGTGCATCTTGCTGAATGAAATGGGCATGCCTGGTTCCGTTCTGCGCTCGGCCAGTGCCGGCGTCGCGCGGTGCGGGATCAGTATAGCAAGGCGCGGGCGTTCAAGGCATCCGCGACAGTTCGGTGCTGCGGTCCGGGTCGAACAGGTGCATGATTTCGTCGCGATGGCGCATCGCGTCGTGATAGCCGAGCGAGATCAGCGCGCGGGTATAGGCTTGTTCAAACAGCAGATAGCTGAGCAGCGTCGAGCCATGTCCGCGCAGGCCGCCGACGCCCTTGAACAGATAACGCAGCGCGCGCGGCAGCTGATGGGCGTGACATTCGGCGATCTCGTCGATGCTGCGACTCGGCGTGATTGTCAGCACCTCGACCGGACGCAGCGTGATGCCGCCCTGGACCAGGCGGCGGCCGGGGATCAGGCTGATGGTCCGGTTTATGCGCTCGAGGCGCTCGAGGTCGGTGTCGAGGCTGTCGAGGAAGATGCTGCTGAGGATGTGCCCGGACACTTGCGCGAGGGTCGGGTAATCATCATCGGTTGCAGACAGCTTTTCATGATCGGTGCGACGGCGGATGCCGACCACCAGCAGGCGCTCGGCGCCGAGGTGCAGTGCCGGGCTCAACGGCGCGATCTGGCGGATCGAGCCGTCGCCATAGTATTCGTTGCCTATTTTCACCGCCGAGAAGATCAGCGGTATCGCCGAGGACGCAAGGAGGTGGTCGACCGTGATCATCTCGGGGTGGCCGACCCGGCGCTCGCGGCCCCACGGTTCGATCGATTCGTGTCCCTGGTAGAAGGTCACCGAGAAGCCGGTGCGGTAGCTCGACGCGGTGATGCCGATCGCGTGCAGGTGGCCGGTGTCGATCATCTGCTGGATCTTCTCGCACGGCAGCGAGCGCTGGAGCAGCGGCTCGATCGGCCGGCGGTCGAGCAGCGCGTGCGGGTTGTAGCGTCCAAGCCCGCCGAGCGACATCGCGAGCATCCAGTGGACGCCGTTTTTCATGACGCCGAGCGCGTCGGCGCGGAACACCTGGTCGACGTGGAAGTTCTTCCACACCCGGCTGATGCGCATGACGCCGCGGCGGAAGTGGTCGGCATGGATCGCAAGCGCGGTGGCGTTGATCGAGCCGGCCGAGGTGCCGGTGATGACCTTGAACGGCGTAGGCGCGTCCTTCGGCAACAGCCGCGCCAGCGCACGCAGCACCCCGACCTGGTACGCCGCGCGCGCCCCGCCGCCCGGCAGGACCAGGCCGATCTTCGGTTCCGGTGGGCTCCTGAAACGCCAGATCATCGCAATCTCCCCGGCTGATACCCTATATATCGGCCAAGTTTGGCGGGGTCAGAGTAGACCCGGTCTACTCTGACCCCATGGGTTCCCAGAGGTGCCGGGACACCGCGTCTGCCCGGGCAGCCCCGCCAGCCGGGCGACCTGCCCGTAGGTCGCAGCCGCGCCTTGTTTCCGGTAGTACCCCTGATGCCCGACGAGACAGCATCCGCGGGCATTCCGGGCCTTCAGTTGCGACAGGCCTTCCCTGTCCAGCGCCTTGCCGATGCCCTGCCGCTGGTACTCGGGCAAGACCGAGAGGGGGCCGAGGCCGTACCAGTCTACGGTCCCGTCCTGCGCTTGAACAGGCGCCGGAAGAAAGCCGGATCCACGTAGCCGACCTGCCAACTGATCTCGTCAATACTGGCCTCTGTCCGCTCCAGCCTGCGCTTCCCATCTTCGACACGCAAGCGCTGGACGTATTCGATCGGCGTTAGGCCGGTCGCGCTCGTAAAGCGCCGCTTGAAAGTGCGCTCGGCGAGCCGCGAGTGCTTGATCATTTCCTCGCTTCGCGTCGGCCGGAGATGACCAGTACGCGTTCCGGATGAATTGGCACGCCTGGATAGGCGGCCGCGAATGGACGCGCATAGCCGAAGTGCACCGTCGAGACTTTGCCATCGAAGCGTCCGGCGCCCCGATAACCGGGTAGAGCATAAAGGTCGCTCATTTGATTTCTCCTCAAACCGCATAACAACCAGGCTCAGCAGCAGCGGGGCATCGGTGATCTATGAAGTCCCAGAAACTAATAACACCCCGCCTTGCTGCAGCGTTTGGTTCGGTGCTATCACATTCATGGCGCTTGATTGCTGAGCGCAGGAAGATTGTGCGCGACTCGCTCCACCGCGCGCTTGCCTTCCTCGATCGCTTCCTTTGCCCGGTGAAAGTCTAGCAGGCCAAAGTGAGCCAGCCGCGGCGCCACGACCAGGTCGGGTGGCTCGCCCGCCATTCGACTGCGGCTGATCCGCACTTGCATGATATTGATGCTGGTGGTCAGCACGTCGAGCATGGAGGGCATCTTGGGATCGTCAGGCGGATGCGCGGGGATGAGTGTTCCCAGGTTGCCTTGCAGCTTGCGTATCCATTCGCCGACTTCACCGGCCGGCGCTTCGACTGGAGGATGGGCACGCAGGTGACGACCCAGGATGTCAGAGCCAAGGTCGACTGCGATCACAACGTCGGCACCCATCGCGCGCGCTAGCGATACCGGCACGGGGTTAACAAGCCCGCCGTCAACCAACACCGATCCCTCGCGCAGCACCGGCGCGAATAATCCGGGCAGGGCGATAGAAGCCCGCACCGCGTCGAGCGTCGAGCCATGGCGCAGCCAGACCTCCGCGCCGGTGCGCAGAGAAGTTGCCACAGCGGCGAACGGCATGGCCAACTCCTCGAGAGGGCAGTCCACGAAGTTGCGCCGGAAGAAATCCATCAGCCGTTCGCCCTTTAGAAGGCCGCTGCTCAGACTCACATCCATGAATCCAACTACATCCTTGAACCCCAATCCAAGCACCCATTTCTCGAGGCGTTCCAGCTCGCCGGCTGCGTAGGCGGCGCCGACCAGCGCGCCAATGGATGTTCCGCACACCAAGTCCGGCCGAATGCCCGCCTGCTCCAGCGCGCGGATGACCCCTACATGCGCCCAACCGCGGGCCGATCCGCTGCCCAGCGCAAGTCCGACCAGCGGGCTGCGAGGTGCGCTCATGCAGATGACCCTCGTTTGATGTTAGGCAACTCGTGCATGGTTCGCGAACTCCGTGAAGGCCATGATGCCGAACGTCAGCGGTCAGCTGCGCCGCTTAGCGGCGTCAGCTGGAGCGCCTTGTTGGGCAGCACCTTCAACCCAAGGCTTAATTCTTCTCAGCACTGGCCCCATCTGACGCTCCGCAACCTCTGTATCGAAGGCTGCTTGGGCTCGAAGCCAGTAACCAGCAGACAATCCAAAGAACCGACATAACCGCAAATCAGTGTCAGCAGTAATCGTTCGCTTACCTGCGACAATCTCACTGATACGCTGCGCAGGCACATCAATTTCTTTGGCCAGTCGATACTGGCTCAGTGCCATTGGCTTGAGAAACTCCTCTGACAGAAGCTCACCAGGGGTAATGGGCTCAAGTTTTCTCATAATTATTTACCTCAGTGGTAATCGACGATCTCAACTTCTTCCGCTCCTGCCTCCGTCCATCGAAAGCAGACGCGCCATTGATCGTTTATTCGGATGCTGTACTGGCCAGAACGCTTGCCCTTAAGGGCTTCTAGTCGGTTCCCGGGCGGGACCTTCAGATCATCCAACCGGCTAGCGATCTCCATCTGCCGCAATTTGCGTCGGGCCACTGCCGCAATATTCACAAACCGCCTTACGCGAATGCCTCTAGACAAAGATTCTGTGTCGGAGCACTTAAACGATCTAATCATGCCAAATAGTATCGCGTTGCGTGATTATCGTCAAGCGTGACTATTCTGCCCAACTACAATTCGATATCAATTCTCACGTATAACCCAGCCGTCCGCCGCACAATGCGGCTATTCAGCATTTATTCCGCGCCCGGGATCCCCAGAGATTCCCACATCTCATCAATCCGCTGCTTGACCTCCGCATCCATCTCGATCGGCGTCCCCCATTCACGCTGCGTCTCCCCCGGCCACTTGTTCGTCGCATCAAACCCGACCTTCGATCCGAGCCCCGACACCGGCGACGCGAAGTCGAGATAATCGATCGGCGTGTTGTCGACGAAGACCATGTCCCGCCGCGGGTCCATGCGCGTCGTCATCGCCCAGATCACGCTCTTCCAGTCGCGCACGTCGACATCGTCGTCGGTAACGATGACAAATTTGGTGTACATGAACTGGCGCAGGAAGGACCACACGCCGAGCATCACGCGCTTGGCGTGGCCGGGATACTGCTTGCGCATGCTGACGCAGGCAAGGCGGTACGAGCAGCCCTCCGGCGGCAAATAGAAATCGGTGATCTCCGGGAACTGCTTCTGCAGGATCGGCACGAACACCTCGTTCAGCGCGACGCCGAGCACCGCCGGTTCGTCGGGAGGCCGGCCGGTGTACGTGCTGTGATAGATCGGGTCATCGCGCCAGCTGATCCGGTCCACGGTGAACACCGGGAACTCCTCGACCTCGTTGTAGTAGCCGGTGTGGTCTCCGAATGGGCCCTCCGGCGCGTTGTCGCCCGGCGCCAGGTGGCCCTCCAGGACGATCTCCGCGCTCGCAGGGACCTCCAGTTCGGAGCCTGCACACTTCACCACTTCCGTCCGCCCGCCGCGCAGCAGGCCGGCAAAAGCGTACTCGGACAGCGTGTCGGGGATCGGCGTCACGGCGCCCAGGATGGTGGCAGGGTCGGCCCCCAAGGCGACGGCGAGCGGGAACGGCTTCCCCGGATGCTTCAGCTGCCAGTCGCGGAAGTCGAGCGCGCCGCCACGATGTGACAACCAGCGCATGATCAGCCGGTTCCGGCCGATAAGCTGCTGGCGGTAGAT
>CAZJKV010000021.1:0-23761 GCA_964546765.1 uncultured Chromatiales bacterium | reverse complement strand
GAGCGCAAGCATCCGCCGCGAGTGCATGGTACGCGGCCACGGACCGGGCGTTTGCGGCCGCGGTACCTTGCGGCGCAGCGCCGCGGGGAGCAACACCATGAGCGTTTGCCCGATCCGCAGAAAAAAGCCGAAGCGCCGGGGCCACGGCACGATCAGACGCAGTGCGCCGCGCTTCAGCAGATCGAGGGATCCGCGCGGAACCCGCGCGTCGACAAACTCCCGTCCTATCTCGATCAGCCTGCCGTAGCGCACGCCAGACGGGCAGGTCGTCTCACAGGCACGGCAGGTCAGACAGCGATCGAGATGCTGCTGCGTCCTCGCGCTGAGTTCGCTGCCCTCGAGCGCCTCCTTGATCAGGTAGATCCGGCCGCGCGGCCCGTCGAGCTCGTCACCGAGCAGTTGGTAGGTCGGACAGGTTGCGGTGCAGAAACCGCAATGTACGCAGCTGCGCAGGATCGCGTCGGCCTCCTGTCCCTCCGGGGTTTCGAGCAGATTACTTTCGAGCCGGGTCTGCATCAGAGGTCCCGGTACATGCGACGAGGGTTCAGGATACGGGCGGGGTCGAAGGCGTCCTTGAGCCGCCCGTGCAGGGACTTCAGGCCGTTGGACAGCGGATGAAAGACGTCGATCGCGTCACGGTCGCCGCGGTACAGCGTTGCATGCCCGCCTGCCTCCGCGACGATCGCGCGGATACGCGCTGCCGGCTCGTCGCTGAGCAGCCAGCGCTGCGCGCCGCCCCATTCGTGCAGCCATCTGCCGGCGAGCGGCAGCGACGGCGTGTTCGACGCGAGCGACAGGCGCCATAGCGGAGTATTGCCGCTGAAAAAGCCATGGTCATGCTCACGCACCTTGTGCCACCACTCGCCGGCCCGAACCTGCGGCTCGCCGCCGATGCGCTTGCGTGCCGCGCGTATCCCGTCCTCGGCGCCGGACAGGCGTACATGGAGATTCTCGCCGTCGTGGCAAGTCGCCGACAGCGGCAGCGGCAACCCGCCCCAGTCGTTCATCCGCTCCAGCGCATCGTCGGCATCGCACTCGAACACCAGCGTCATCTCCGCCTCGGGCGCCGGCAGCACCTTGAGAGAAACCTCGAGCAGTACACCGAGGGTGCCGAGGCTGCCGGCCATCAGCCGCGAGACGTCATAGCCTGCGACGTTCTTCATAACCTCTCCGCCGAACGACAGGATCTCACCCTTGCCATTGATCACGCGGCAGCCGAGGACGAAGTCGCGCGCGGCTCCGGTGTAGGGTCGCCGCGGTCCGGACAGGTTGCATGCAATCGTGCCGCCGAGCGACGCCTGTGCGCCGAAATGCGGCGGCTCGAAGCCCGGTATCTGTCCGTGTTTGGCGAGCGCCGCTTCGATATTACTCATCAGCGTCCCGGCGCGCGCGGTGATTACAAGCTCGGTCGGCTCGAAATTGACGATGCCGCGGTGTTCGGACAATGAAAGCGGCTCACCCGCGACATCATGACCATAAAACGACTTGGTGCCGCCGCCGCGAATCGCGAGCGCGACGCCGTCACGCGCCGCCGCGCGCACACGTTCCTGCAACTCTGCGCCGATGTCGTCCTGCATCTGATCAGAACCGATCGAGTTCGGGAAACGGCAAGCGGCCGCGGTGCACATGCATCGCGCCGAACTCGGCACAACGAGCGAGCGTCGGCACCGCCTTTCCCGGATTCAGCAGACCGCGCGGATCGAAGGCATGCTTGACCGCGTGAAACTGCGTCAGCTCGGACGCATCGAACTGCACGCACATCTGATTGATCTTTTCCATGCCGACGCCATGCTCTCCGGTGATCGTGCCGCCGGCCGCGACGCACAACTCGAGTATCTTGCCGCCGAATTCCTCGGTGCGCTCGAGTTCGCCGGGCCGGTTCGCATCGTAAAGGATCAACGGATGCAGGTTGCCATCGCCGGCGTGGAACACGTTCGCGACCGCGAGGCCATAGTCGCGCGACAGGTCGGCGATTGCGCGCAGCACTTCCGGCAGGCGCCTGCGTGGTATCGTGCCGTCCATGCAGTAATAGTCGGGCGCGATGCGCCCGACGGCAGGGAACGCAGCCTTTCGACCCTTCCAGAACAGCAGCCGCTCAGTCTCGTCGCGCGCGGTGCGCACTTCGGTGGCGCCGCTCTGCTTCAGGATCTCGCGCACCCTGAGCACATGGATCGATACTTCCTCGTTCGCGCCATCGAGCTCGCATAGCAGGATCGCCTCGGCATCGGCCGGGTATCCGGCATGAACGAAATCTTCCGCCGCACGAATCGCGAGCCGGTCCATCATTTCGAGCCCGGCCGGGACGATTCCGGCCGAGATGATCGCGCCTACTGCCGCGCCGGCCTTGCCGACATCATCGAAGGCCGCGAGCATGACCTGCGCGCGCTCCGGCTTCGGGAGCAGCTTGACCGTGACCTCGACGATGACGCCGAGCATGCCCTCGGAGCCGGTCATCAGCGCGAGCAGGTCATAGCCCGGCGCGTCGAGTCCCCCGCCGCCGATCGTCAGCAGCTCGCCGTCGATCGTGACGATACGGAGCCGGCGGATATTGTGCACGGTGAGCCCGTACTTCAGGCAGTGCACACCGCCGGCATTCTCGGCGACATTGCCGCCGATCGTGCAGGCGATCTGCGATGACGGATCGGGTGCGTAGTACAGGCCATGTGGGGCGGCCGCATCGGATATCGCCAGATTGCGCACGCCGGGCTGCACCCGCGCGATGCGCTCGCGCGGATCGAGTTCGAGGATCTTCGTAAAGCGGGCGAGGCTCAGCAGCACGCCCTGCTCGTGCGGTAACGCGCCGCCCGACAGGCCGGTGCCGGCGCCGCGCGCGACGACCGGCACGCCGAGTTCGTGACACAGGCGCAGGATCGCCTGCACCTGATCCACGCTGTCCGGCAGCACGGCAACCAGCGGCAAGCGGCGGTACGCGGACAGACCGTCACACTCGTACGGGCGCAGGTCCTCGTCGGTATGCAGCACCCGGGCCGGCGGGACCAGTGCCTGGAGCCGTGTGACGAGGCGGTCACGGGCGACAGCTTCCCTTCGCGATATCGATGTAGCCTGGGTCGGGTGCATTCGGGTTCAGCAGGGCAATCGGCAAGCCTGAAATACCGATTCTAGCGCATCCCGTGCGACTCCGCTCACACCGCCTGCTGGCGGTCGGGGTGGACAATGACACGCTCGGCGGGAAACCGAAACAGGAACAGGCTGCCCTTGCCGACCGAACTCTCGATGTGCAGCGTCGCCTGGTGATTGCGCAGCACATGTTTGACGATCGACAGCCCGAGCCCGGTGCCGCCGAGCGCACGTGAGCGTCCCGCGTCGACGCGGTAGAAACGTTCGGTCAGGCGCGGAATGAGTTCCCGGGGCACGCCGATGCCGGTATCGTGCACCGAGAAGCAGGCCGCGCCGTTATCTGCGTACCAGCGTATCTCTATGCGGCCGCCATCCGGGGTGTACTGCACGGCATTCCGGATCGCGTTCGAGAATGCGCTGTACAGGTCCTTTCCAATGCCGCGCAGCAGCAGGGTCGCGTCGGCCTCAAGCAGGATCTCGTGACTGCGCGGCTGACCGGGATGCTTCAGCTCCTCGACGAGACCGGTCAACATCGCCGCGACATTGAGCTCCGATTCCGCCTCCTGGGTCTCGTTCAGTTCGAGGCGCGAAATCTGCAGCAGGTCGTTGACCAGAGAGCGCATGCGCTCGGCCTGAAGGCGCATCTGTCCGAGCGCATTCTCGATCTGTCCGGGCTTGTGCTGCCTGCCGGACAGATTTTCGAGATAGCCACTGATGACCGTCAGCGGCGTGCTGAGTTCATGCGAGATGTTCGCGATGAAATCGCGGCGCATGACCTCGAGCTGGTGCAGGCGCGTTATGTCACGCGCGACGAGCAGGCGCTGGCGATCGCCGTACGGAACGATGTGTATCTCCATCATCCGGCCGTCCTCGGTCGGCGAGCTCAATTCGAGCGGCTCGGTGTAGTCGCCGGAATCCAGCATCGCGATGAAGTCGGGATGGCGGACCAGGTTATGGACACGCTGGCCGATGTCGTTGACGGCGTCGAGACCGAGCAGCGAGGCAGCGGACTGGTTCATCCATTCGATCCGGTTGTCCGGAGCGAGCACCAGCGTCGCGTCAGGCAGGGCCTCCGCCGAGGCGCGGTACTGCTCGATGGCCTCGCGCAGCATCTGCTCGCGCCGGCGGGTCTGGTTCCTGAGCTTGTGGACCTGGTAGAAGAGCTCGCCCCACAGGTCGTTGCCGTAGCGCGGCACGGGCTCCTGGCCGGTGATCAGCCAGCGCGCGAAGCGGTAAAGCCTGTAGACATGCCACAGGAACCAGCCCAGTAACCCGGCGGCGAGTATGGCAGGCAGATGTCCGAAGACCAGTCCGATCAGGAGGGCGGCCGCGATCACCGCCACGAGGCGCCAGAACTCCTTGAGCCAGAGTCCGGCCAAGATCACACCCGGCTGGAGAAACGATAGCCCACCGCGCGCACCGTCTGGATGTTGCGATCGTACCCATGCGGAATCAGGATCTTGCGCAGGCGCCGGATGTGCACATCGACAGTGCGCTCCTCGACGTAGACGTTTGCGCCCCACACATTGTTGAGCAGCTGTTCCCGGCTGTAGACCCGGTCGGGATTCGACATGAAGTAATGCAGCAGGCGGAACTCGGTCGGGCCGAATGCGAGCAGCTCGCCATGCGCGGTCACCCTGTGCGCAACCGGGTCAAGGCAGAGGCCGTCCACCTGCAGCAGGTCGCTGGCATGGTCGTCCTTCCCGCGGCGCAACACCGCCTGTATCCTCGCCTTGAGTTCGCGGGTCGAAAACGGCTTGGTGATGTAGTCGTCGGCGTCCTGCAGCCCCTTGACCTTGTCGTCTTCCTCCGAACGCGCGGTCAGCATGATCACCGGGATGTCCCGGTTCGCGGCGTCGCGCCTGAGCCGGCGCGCGAAGTCGACGCCGCTCATGCCGGGCAGCATCCAGTCGAGCAGGATCAGGTCCGGGTGCTGGGTTCTGAGGATCGCGAGCCCTTCGCTCGCATCGGCTGCCTCCAGGATCTCGTACTCGTCGTCACCGAGCGCAAACTTCAGCATCTCGCGAACCGGCCCCTCGTCCTCCACCAGCAACAGCTTGGTCACAGTCATGGATCACCCTGACGGTATCAGTCGACCGTAGCCTAAGGCCTCATTGTTACACAATTATGACATCGCGGTCCGCGCGCAGTCCGTCGATCAGTCGGCGCATGTCATCGGGTATCGACGCATCCCATGACCGGGGCTCGCCATCGAGCGGGTGGGTCAGCGAGAGCCGGCCGGCATGCAGGGCCTGGCGCCGGAATTCGCGCAACAGCGCCTCGAATTGCGGCGCGCTGCCCGGCGGGATGCGCAGACGACCGCCATAGACCGGATCGCCGATCAGCGGGTAGCGAATATGCGCCATGTGCACGCGAATCTGGTGCGTCCGCCCGGTGTCGAGACTGACCCGTATCCAGGTGTGCGCCCGGAAGCGCTCTACGACGCGGTAATGCGTAACCGCGGGCCGGCCGGATTCGCGCACCGCCATGCGCGTGCGTTGGGTCGGATGACGCCCGACCGGTTCCCGCACCTCGCCGCCCGCGGTCATGACGCCGCAGACCACCGCCTCGTATTCGCGTCCCATCGTCCGCGCCTGCAACTGTTCGACCAGCGACTTGTGCGCCGCGAGCGTGCGCGCAACGACCAGCAGGCCGCTGGTGTCCTTGTCGAGCCGATGGACGATACCGGCGCGCGGGATATTTTCGAGTTCCGGGTAACGATGCAGCAGGCCGTTGACCAGCGTCCCGTCGCGATTGCCGGCGCCGGGATGGACGACGATGCCGGGCGGCTTGTCGATGACGATCAGCGCCGCATCCTCATGGACGACTGTGAGCGGCACAGCCTCCGCATCCCATGCGGTTTCCACTTCGGGACGCGCAATGAGTTCGACGCATTCACCACCCCGCACCTTGTCGCGCGGCCGCGGCCCGGCGCCGTCGACGGTGATCAGCCCGTCGCGCAGCCATTGCTGCAGGCGTGCCCGCGACCAGTCCGGAAAGAGTTCCGCGAGTGCGCGGTCGAGTCGCATGCCGGACATTTCACCGGGAATCTGCAGGACGATGCGCATCTCCGTTGCCTTCATCGCGGCGCCCCGGGAATTTCCTTTTCTTTCAGCAGTCCATCGGACCATAATACCGGCATGTTCACACCCCGGATTCTACCCGATCGCAGCGCGCTTCGGATCGGCGCCGTGCCCGCACTGCTTATCTTGCTGTCCGCCTGCGCGACCGTTCCCGCCGACCGGGGGGCTGCGCAGGACAGTCCGAGGGGGCTCTACGAAGCGGGAAACCAGGCGCTCGAGAGCGGTGATTACCCGGAGGCGATCCGGCATTTCCAGCATCTCGAGGCGTTGTTTCCGAATGATCGATACACGGCCCGGGGGGGGATGGAGCTCGTGTTCTCGTACTACCAGGCCGGCGACCCGGCGTCCGCTATCGCCGCTGCCGGACGTTTTATTCGGGCCCACCCGGATCACCCGAATATCGATTACCTCTATTATCTGCGCGGCCTAGCCCGCTTCGACCAGGCCATGTTCGATCTGTCAGCGATAGAGGGGACGACCAGCCCGAGACCCCCGACGGTCGACCTCGCGCTGCAGTATTTCGGCGAACTGATCGGGCGCTATCCCCGGAGTCACTACAGCGACGATGCGCGCAACCGGATCAGACACCTCCGCCAACAGCTTGCCACTTTCGAACTCGAGGCAGCGAAGCAGCACCTGAATCGCGGCGAGTATACCAGCGCCGGCCTGCGCGCCCGCTCGGTGATCGAGCACTACCCGGACACCGGGCTCGCGACAGATGCGGCGACCGTCGTCAACATGGCGAATCGCATGCTCAATCTCGAGGGCGCGGCGCGCGAGTCGTTGCCACAGGCACCTATCGAGGCAGGCGCGCATCCGGCCGGGCAGGCGGACGACGGCACCGCCCCTGACACCGACACCAGCCCCGCCCCCGCGCCGCCCCCCCCGGCCGAAGCGATTACAGACGGCGCGGCCCCGGAGCCCAGGAATGACGGGCCGCACCGCGAGGACTGGATTGCGCAACAGAACGCCGATGCCTGGACCATCCAGCTATTCAGCACCGGGAACGAGCAGGCCTTGCTGAACTTCGTCGAGCATCACAAGCTCGAGGACGCGGCGTACTACCGTGTTACCAGGGACGACAAACTCTGGTACTCACTGATCTACGGGGCGTTCACGGATATCGACGCAGCGCGCGCCGCCGCGGAACGCCTGCCCAGGGCCGTTCTCGGCGAGCGTCCGTGGATCCGCAACTTTTCCGGCGTGCAGGCGATCATCACGCTGGAAGACCTCGAGCAGAACTCGTCGCAGTGACAATTGGCCGGGCGACGGCGCCAGCGGTTATACTGGCGCCTTTCAACACCGCTCACAGACGATGCCGCGAAACCTGATCATAACCCTGATTGCCCTGATCGCACTGCTGCTGCTCGGCGGCTGCGCTTCCTGGAAAAAGCAGGTCGACAGCGACGACCCCGCAGCGCTCTACGAGCGCGGCAAGACGTCGCTCGACAACGGCTATTATGAAACGGCCATCGGGCACTTCCAGGAGCTTTCGACACGCTTCCCGTTCGGAGACCATGCGCAGCAGGCCCAGCTCGACACCGCGTATGCGTATCACCGCCTGAACCAGCCGGAATCGGCGATCGCGACCGCCGAACAGTTCATTAAGACCTACCCGCGACACCCGAACGTCGATTACGCGTATTACGTCCGGGGCCTCGCGAACTTCGGCCAGACCCGCGGCGCCCTCGACGACTGGCTGCGCGCCGACCCGGCGCGGCGTGACCCCCGCTCCGCGCTCGACTCGTTTCGCTATTTCACGGAACTGGTGACGCGCTATCCGGACAGCCGCTACGCGCCAGACGCAGTGCAGCGCATGGTACACCTGCGGCACTACCTCGCGCGTCACGAGCTGCATGTCGCGGACTACTACATGAGACGGGGGGCGTATGTCGCGGCGGCGAACCGCGCCAGGTATATCATCGAGACCTACCCGCGAGCTCCGGCGGTCGAGGATGCGCTGGCGCTGATGGCGCGGGCCTACGACCGGCTCGGACTCGACGATCTCGCGGCCGCAGCGCGCCGGGTGCTGGAGGCGAACTACCCGGACGCCCGCGCCGACGGCAATGCCCCGGAGCCGCAACTCGGCCTGCTGCCGGGACCTCCGGATTCCCTATAAGGCCTCGGCGTCCTCTTCGCCGGTGCGGATACGCACGACCTTCAGCACGTCGCTGACGAAGACCTTGCCGTCCCCGATATTGCCGGTACGGGCCGCCTTCGTGATCGCCTCGATGCAGATATCGACTTGCGGGTCGGCGACGACGACATCGACCCGGACCTTGGGCAGGAAATCGACGACATATTCCGCGCCGCGATACAGCTCGGTATGCCCCTTCTGACGCCCGAAGCCCTTGACCTCGGTTACCGTCATTCCGGTAATGCCGACCTCGGACAGCGCCTCGCGCACCTCGTCCAGCTTGAACGGCTTGATAACCGCCTCGACTCGCTTCATTTGCTGCCTCCTTTGCCCGGGTCCTTACCCGGTTTCTGATTCACTGCGTAATCACCGTAAAACCCTGAGGTGATCGGGTAGCGCCTGTCGCGTCCGAACGCGCGGCGCGAGATGCGCACCCCGGGCGGCGCCTGCCGGCGCTTGTATTCATTGCGCTGGACCAGGTCGACGGTACGCCTGACCATATCCCGGTCGAAGCCGGCTGCCACGATCTCCTCCGGGCTCATGTCCTTCTCGATATACCTCTCGAGGATCGCATCGAGCATCGCATAGGGCGGCAGGCTGTCCTCGTCACGCTGGTCCGGCGCAAGCTCCGCCGATGGCGGCCGCTCGAACACCCGTTCCGGGATCACCGGCGAGCGCGCATTGCGCCAGCGCGCCAGGCGATAGACCATGGTCTTCGGCACGTCCTTCAGCGGCGCGAAGCCGCCCGCCATGTCGCCGTAGAGCGTCGCATAGCCGACCGCAAGCTCGCTCTTGTTCCCCGTCGTCAGCACAATTTTACCGTGCTTGTTCGAAATCGCCATCAGTATCACGCCGCGGCACCGCGCCTGGATGTTCTCCTCGGTCGTGTCCGCGGGCAGTCCGGCGAAGACCTCGCCAAGCATGTCGAGAAAGGCCTGAAACGCCGGCTCGATCGGGATCAGGTGATACGCGACGCCGAGCACATCGGCTTCGGCACGCGCGTCGTCTGTGCTCATCCGGGCGGTATAGCGCGACGGCATCATCACCGCTGTGACGCGCGTGGCGCCGAGCGCATCGGCCGCGATCGCGAGCGTCAGCGCCGAATCGATGCCGCCCGACAGACCGATCACCGCGCCGCTGAAGCGGTTCTTGTCGACATAGTCACGCACGCCGAGCACGATGCCACTATAGATCGCCGCGTCGTCGTCGAGCGGCACGCTGATATCGCCCGGCAGCGGCCGCACCCGCTCGTCGTCGCCGGCCTCGAAGTCGACCGGGATCAACGCCTCTTCCCAGGCAGGTGCGCGTTGCGTGACCGCACCGCCGGCATCCATCACGAAGGACTCCCCGTCGAAGATCAGCTCGTCCTGCCCGCCGACGGTGTTCAGATACACCATCGGGATCCCGCACGCCGCGATGCGCTGGCGCAGCACCGCCTCGCGTTCCCTGCGCTTTGCGACATGATATGGCGAGGCGTTGATATTGATCATCAACTGCGCGCCCGCCGCCGCGGCCTGCTCGACCGCACCGGGCTCCCAGATGTCCTCGCAGATCGTCAGCCCGACCCGGACCCCGCCGATCGTGACGACACACGGGTCGGCGCCCGGTGCAAAATAGCGCAGCTCGTCGAACACGCTGTAATTCGGCAGGCGGTGCTTGTGATAGGAGGCGACGACCGCACCGCCGCGCAGCAGCGCCGCGGCATTGTACAGCCGCCCTTCATGCAGCAGCGGGCAGCCGAGCACGATATCGATGCCCTGCACCTGATTGCGGATCAGCATCAGGCCGCGCATGACCTGGTCGATCAGCGCAGGGCGCAGCAGCAGGTCCTCGGGCGGATATCCGGTCAACGCCAGTTCCGGGAAAACGATGCACCCGGCCTTGTCGCGGTCACGCGCGGAGATCGCGGCCTCGACGATGCGGACTGCGTTGCCCTGCACGTCGCCGACCATGAAATCGAGCTGGGCCAGCACGATGCGCAGCCGTCCGCTCATGACACCTCCGGCGACCCGCAGGGCGACTCGGGAATCAATGACAACGGGGATTCAGGTGTGACAGGGACGCGATCCGCACGGCCCCGTCCATCGGGGCGCCATCCGGCATACGGCATCAGGGTCAGAACGGGATATCGTCGTCGAGTACGGGTTCCGCCATCGCATCTTCGCGCGGCTGGTACTGCCGCTGCTGTCCGCCGCCCTCGCCGCCGCGGCTGTCCAGCATCTGCATGTCGTTCGCGACGATCTCGGTCGTGTAGCGATCGGCGCCGGTGCTCTTGTCCTGCCACTTGCGAGTACGCAGGCTGCCCTCGATATAGACCTTGGATCCCTTCTTCAGGTATTCCCCGGCGATCTCCGCGAGGCGATTGAAGAACACGACGTTGTGCCATTCGGTGCGCTCCTGGCGCTCTCCGCTCTGCTTGTCCTTCCATTGCTCGGAGGTCGCGATCGTGACGTTGGCGACCGCCGATCCGCTCGGCATGTAGCGGACCTCCGGATCCTTGCCCAGATTGCCGATCAGGATGACCTTGTTAACGCCTCTTGCCATGTTCTTCTCCCGGGAATGCTTGATTATTCGTCATCACCGCTCGGCTGCCCGCCACGTCCCGACCAGGGACTCTATGCGGTCATAATCCACCGTCCGGCTGTCCACCTTAAGATACGCCACCGCATCTTCGACCACAATAACCGCCTCGGCGACGCCGGGCATGGCCAGCAGTTCGCGCTCCCGCGCGCCGACTTCGGTCCCGTCGAAATCTTCCATGGAAATCATATAGCTGCTCAGATACGGCGGGGGCGCCATCGAACGCGCCAGCAGCAACCAGCCGATCAGTATAATCAGACAGAAGCCGAATACGCCGCTCAGACCGAATCGCCCGTACATGAACCCCCCGGCGATGCCGCCGACGAAAGCGCCAATAAACTGACTGGACGAAAATACCCCCATCGCCGTCCCCTTGCGGTCTGCCGGGGCGAACTTGGCCAGCAGCGACGGCAGGAGCGCCTCCAGCACATTGAACGCTATGAAAAACAGCACCAGCATCAGCACGATGCCGGCGACCGAGGCCGACAGGAAGATCAGCCCGGCCTCGGCGAGCGCGAGGATCAGGATGGCGAGGACGAATACCTCCTTCAGTCGCCGGTGCTTCTCGGCAATGATGACCAGCGGCAGCATCAGGACCAGCGAAAGGAGCAGCACCGGCAGGTAGACGAGGCTGTGCCGCGCGGCGTCGAGTCCGGCGAAATCCCGCAGCGCGAAAGGCAGCGCGACGAAGCTCGCCGTCAGTACGCAATGCAGCACGAACACGCCGACGTCGAGCCGCGTCAGCTGCGGGTTGCGCAGCACGTCGCCGAAAAACCCGGGCACCGCGCCGGTATCCCGGTGCGAGCGGACCCTGGGCGCGTCCGGTACCACCAGATACAGGATCCCGATCCCGACGACCGCGAGCACCGCGGTCAGCCAGAAGATGCCCGGCACGCCGATCCAGTGGTTCAGCACCGGCCCGAGCGCGAGCGCCAGCGCGAACGACAGGCCGATGCTCATGCCGATCATCGCCATCGCCCGGGTGCGGTGCTGTTCCCGGGTCAGGTCGGCCGCGAAGGCCATGACCGCAGCAGCGATCGCGCCGCAACCCTGCAGGGCGCGGCCGATGATGATGCCGGTGATGGTGTCCGCGGTCGCGGCGACGACGCTGCCGAGCGCGAATACGACGAGGCCGAGCGCGATGACCGGTTTGCGACCGAAACGGTCCGACCACAGGCCGTAGGGGACCGCGAGCAGGGCCTGGGTGAGGCCGTAGATGCCGATCGCGAGGCCGATCAGGACCGGTTCGATCTCGCCGAGCGTCTCCGCATAGAGCGCGAACACCGGCAGGATCATGAACAGGCCGAGCATCCGGAACGAAAAGATACTGGCCAGCGAGAACGCTGCACGGCGTTCCTCCGGGGACATAGCCTGACGGGACATAGGGTTGTTTTGCGTTACCGGGGGCAAAGCGGCTATATTAACAGGTTGCTTTCAACACAGGGAACATCGTGGAAAAGATCTCCATCCGCGGGGCGCGGACCCACAACCTGAAGAACATCGATCTCGACCTGCCCCGCTCGAAACTCATCGTATTTACAGGGCTGTCCGGTTCGGGCAAGTCATCCCTCGCCTTCGACACGATCTACGCCGAGGGGCAGCGACGCTATGTCGAGTCGCTGTCGAGCTATGCGCGCCAGTTCCTGTCGATCATGGAGAAACCGGACGTCGATCATATCGACGGCCTCTCGCCGGCTATCTCGATCGAGCAGAAGACGATCTCGCACAACCCGCGTTTGACGGTCGGCACCGTCACCGAGATCTATGACTACCTGCGACTGCTGTTCGCGCGCACCGGCGAGCCGCGTTGCCCGGCGCACGGCGCGACGCTGGCGGCGCAGACCGTCAGCCAGATGGTCGATCACATCCTCGAATTGCCGGAGGGGACGCGGCTGATGCTGCTCGCGCCGGTGGTCCAGGATCGCAAGGGCGGTCATCAGCAGCTGATCGAGGAACTGCGCGCCCAAGGCTATATCCGCGCCCGCATCGACGGGCGCGTCGTCGAGCTCGACGACCGGCCCGCGCTCGACCCTCAGAAAAAACACGTCGTCGAGGCCGTGGTCGACCGGCTGAAGATCCGCGCGGATATTCGCCAGCGCCTCGCCGAATCGCTCGAGACCGGGCTACACATGAGCGAAGGCACGATACGCGTCGCGTTCATGGACGAACCCGAACACCCGGAACTGACCTTCTCGTCGCGCTATGCCTGTCCCGAATGCGGCTACAGTCTGTCCGAACTCGAGCCCAAGCTGTTCTCGTTCAACAACCCGGCCGGCGCCTGTCCCGGCTGCGACGGCCTCGGCGTCATCGAGTTCTTCGATCCGGCGCGCGTCGTGCGTCACCCGGAACTCAGTCTCGCGGCCGGCGCGGTGCGCGGCTGGGACACCCGCAACGTCTATTACGCCCAGCTGCTGTCGTCGCTCGCTGCGCACTACGGCTTTGACATCGATACCCCGTTCGAGGCACTGCCGGAAGCGATCCGCGAAATCGTGCTGCACGGCAGCGGCGATGAGCTGATCGAGTTTTCCTACCGCGAGGAAGGCGGCCGGAACAGCCGCAGGCGTCACGCCTTCGAAGGGATACTGCCAAACATGAAGCGGCGCTATCACGAGACCGAGTCGCAGATCGTGCGCGAGGAGCTGGCGAAATACCTGAACCAGCGCACCTGCCCGGACTGCGCGGGCGCCCGCCTGCGCGAAGAGGCACGCAACGTGTTCGTAGCCGGCAGGATATTACCGGAACTGACCGCGCTGCCGGTCGGCCGTCTGCACGGTTTTTTCGAGACCCTGTCGCTCGGCGGCAAGCGCGGCAAGATCGCCGACAAGATCGTGCGCGAGCTGAACCAGCGCCTCGAGTTTCTCGTCAATGTCGGGCTGGACTACCTGTCGCTGGACCGCCGCGCCAACACGCTGTCCGGCGGCGAAACCCAGCGCATCCGCCTTGCGAGCCAGATTGGCGCCGGCCTGGTCGGCGTCATGTACGTGCTCGACGAGCCGTCGATCGGCCTGCATCAGCGCGACAACCAGCGCCTGCTGAACACGTTGAATCACCTGCGCGACCTCGGCAACACCGTCATCGTCGTCGAGCATGACGAGGACGCGATCAACGCCGCCGACCATGTCGTCGACATCGGCCCCGGTGCCGGCGTGCACGGCGGCCGCATCATCGCCCAGGGGACGCCGCAAGAGATCGCCGCGGCGCCCGAATCGCTGACCGGTCGTTACCTGTCCGGCAGTCTCGCGATCGGGATCCCCGACGAGCGGGCGCCGCGCGATCCGGAGCGCGAATGCCGTATCCTCGGCGCGACCGGAAACAATCTAAAGGACATCGACATCGCGATCCCGGTCGGACTGATGTCATGCATCACCGGCGTATCGGGTTCCGGCAAATCAACACTGATCAACGACACGCTCTATCGATATGCCGCGCGGCTGCTGAACGACGGCTCCGACGATCCGGCGCCGTGCCGCGAGGTCACCGGGCTCGAATACTTCGACAAGGTCGTCAACATCGACCAGAGCCCGATAGGACGCACACCGCGCTCGAATCCGGCGACCTACACCGGCCTGTTCACCCAGGTACGCGACCTGTTCGCGATCACGACCGATGCCCGCATGCGCGGTTACGGGCCAGGACGCTTCAGCTTCAACGTCAAGGGCGGGCGCTGCGAGGCCTGCAAGGGCGACGGCGTCATCAAGGTCGCGATGCACTTCCTGCCGGACATCTATGTCCCCTGTGACGTCTGCAAGGGCCGGCGTTACAACCGGGAGACTCTTGAAATCCGTTACAAGGGCAGGAATATCCATGAAGTGCTGGAAATGACCGTCGAGGAGGCCTACGACTTCTTCGACGCGATCCCGCCGGTCGCGCGCCGCTTGCAGACCCTGATGGACGTCGGACTCTCCTATATCCGTCTCGGACAGAACGCGACGACGCTGTCCGGCGGCGAGGCGCAACGGATAAAACTGTCGCGGGAGTTGTCAAAGCGGGATACGGGCAGCACGCTGTACATCCTCGACGAACCGACCACAGGACTGCATTTCCACGACATTCGGCAGCTGTTGCAGGTCCTGCACCGGCTGCGCGACCAGGGGAACACCATCGTCATCATCGAACATAACCTCGACGTCATCAAGACCGCCGACTGGATCGTCGACCTCGGACCGGAGGGCGGCGACCGGGGCGGCGAGTTGATCGCGGCCGGCACCCCCGAGGATATCGCCGCCCACCCCCGCTCCTATACCGGGCAGTTCCTGAGGCCGGTGCTGCAGCGCAGGCCGGAAGCCCGCCAGGACCTCGCACCGCCCCGGCAGCAGGCGCGCGGTAACTGACGCGCCTGCCGCGCCGATAATGGATCACACTACTTGACGCCCCGCTTCCTGACACGACCGTTAGCGATCCTGACGCTGGTCCTGTTCCTCGGCCAGAGCACGATCGGCCATGCGATCGTCGACCTGCCGAGCATCGGCGAGGCGACCGAGAGCTTCCTGTCGATCGAACAGGAGCAGTATTACGGCGAGGCCTTCATGCGCAGTATCCGCGGCTCGCTGGACCTCGTCAGGGACCCCGAGGTCCAGGCATATGTGGAATTGCTCGGTAACCGCCTGGCGGCGAATACCGGCGTGCGTGACCGCAGGTTCACCTTCTTCGTGGTCAATGACCCTGCGATCAACGCCTTCGCCGGGCCCGGCGGCTACATCGGCATCAACAGCGGACTGATCCTGACGACGCACACGGAGGCGGAGCTTGCCTCGGTCGCTGCGCACGAAATCGCTCACGTGACCCAGCGCCACATCGCGCGCGCGTTCGAGGCGGCTTCACGAATGAGCGTACCGGTGACCGCGGCGATCATCGCGGCGATCATCCTCGGCGCCCGCGGCAGCGGCCAGTTCGGCGAGGCGGCGATCGCGGCCGCGACCGCGGGCAGCATCCAGCAACAGATCAATTTCACCCGCACCAACGAAATGGAGGCGGACCGTATCGGCCTGCAGATCCTCGCTGACTCCGGCTTCGAGCCGCGCGCGATGCCGCGCTTCTTCGAGCGCCTGCAGCAGGCCAGCCAGTTCTACGACAATTTGCAGCTGGAATTCCTGCGCACCCATCCGGTCACCATCTCGCGCATCTCTGACACCGGAAACCGCGCCGCGCAGTACCCGGAAATGGAGGAGACCCAGAACCGGAACTATCACCTGGTAAGGGAAAAGCTCCGCGTCATCCAGCAGGACGACCCGCGCCGGAGCATCGAATACTATGAAGCCGCGTTGCGGGAAATCCCCGAAGACAAGCAGGAGGCCGCACGTTACGGCTACGCCCTCGCCCTGCGGGCGTCGGGGAAGCTGGAAGAGGCGCGCGCGCAACTCGCGCCGCTGATCGCCGGTGAACCCGAACGCGTCGCGTTCCAGATCGCGCTCGCGGAGATCATGATGCTCGCGGACGATATCGACGAGGCCTTCGGGATCTACCGGCACAATCTCGGTATCTATCCATGGCACCTCCCGCTGACGATCCATTATGTTCACGCACTGCTGCAGGATGGACAGGCAAGCGCAGCGGTCGACGTGATCAACGATTACCACCGGTCGCGCAGCCCGAGGGCCGAGCTCTACCAGCTCCTGGCGCAGGCCAGAAACATGAAAGGAGAACAATCGGAGGCGCACGAGGCGATCGCCGATTATCACCAGACCTTCGGCGAGACCCGTGCGGCGATCGAACAGCTGAATCTCGCCTTGCGCACGATGCGCGCCCAGGACGGCCATCGCGAGGCCCGGCTGCGGGCCCGCATCGAGCTGCTCGAGGAAATGTGGAGAAACAAGTCGAAGCTCATCGGCGAGGCGGCGCAGTAGCAGCCGCCCCGGGCGAGGTCACGTCCTGCCGGTAACCTGCCGCCTCAGCATGTCGATTCCGGCCATGCCGGCGAGACACTCGTCGGCGCCGGCACTGCACCATGCCTGCCGTTCATCGCGGCTCGCGCCCGGCGAGACGATGACGACGATGGGCACATGCGCGCCCCCGTCCTGTTCGCGGCGGCGGATCTTCTGCAGCGCGTCGGCGCCGACCAGTTCGCGCGCCTCGTTGTCGACGACAATGATGCGCCACGCCGCGTGGTCCGTCGCATCCAGCGCCTCCGCGGCGTCGAGCGCGAGGCTGGTCCTGAACCCGAGGCGCTCGAGCCGGCCCAGCAATTGTTGCTGGCGATGCCGGTCCGCCGATACGACCAGCGCGCGATCCTGTTTCTGTTGCCGCAGTGGAGACGCGTCCAGGGTATGCCGGGTCACAAAGATCTCGCCCTCCCCATCCTCACCGCTCGCGACCGCGGCGATACACTCCGGGAGCTGCGCATGGTCGGCCGGCGTCGTCAGATAGCCCTGGATGCCTGCCTGACGCACCTCCTCGCCATCGCCTCGATAACCCGTCGCCGCGATCATGATCATGCGGGTCTGTGCGATCCGCCGGTCCCCGCGCACCGCATGCGCAAACTGCAGACCGTTCATCCCCGGGATCTCCCGGTTGAAGACCACCAGGTCATAAGGCTCGCCACGTTCTGCGGCGGCGCCGAGTTCGCCCAGCGCCTTCATGCCGTCCTCGATGCAGCGTGAACGCAGACCGGACACCTCGAGCATCGCCCGCATCGTCTCGCAGGCGGCGCCGTCCGGATTGACGATCAGGAGCTTCAGATGCGAGCAGTCCCGGGACAACGTCCCGGACGCCTTTTGCACGCCCGGCTGCTTCTCGAAACGGGCGGTAAACCAGAATGCGCTGCCGCGACCGATCTCGCTGCTGACACCGATAGTGCCCTGCATCATCTCGGCGAGGCGTTTCGAGATCATCAGACCGAGTCCGGAACTCCTGTTATAGGGCGAGGACACAGACCGGTCCGAATGCGCAAACAGCTCGAAGATGCGCTGCTGCACCGCCGGCGCGATGCCGATACCGGTATCCACGACCTCGAAACGCAGCATCGCATATGCCTCCGTCTCCCCTGTCACCTCGATGCGCAGGGTCACCTCGCCCTTGTCGGTGAATTTGAGCGCATTGTCGAGCAGGTTGATCAGCAGCTGCCGAAGGCGGGTAGGGTCGCCGCGCAACGCCGTCGGCGCCCGGCACGGCATGATATAGGCAAGATTGACGTTCTTGCCCGCGGCAGCGTCCCGGAACATGCGGTACACCGTGTCGACGGTCCGCCACAGGTCGAAATCGATCGTCTCGAGTTCGAGCTTGCCGGCCTCGATCCTGGAAAAATCCAGCATGTCGTTGATGACCGTGATCAGGGAATTTCCTGAAGCCCTGATGTCATCGACACGCTTTTCCAGCCCGGCTTCGAGCCCGCTCGCGGCAAGTATGTTCAGCGAACCAAGCATCTCGTTGACCGGAGCACGGATCTCCTGGCTTACATTGGCGATGAACTCGAACTTGCTGCGGTTGGATTCCAGCGCGGCCTCCTGCGCCTTGCGCAGCGCGTACTCGTCATTCTTGCGGCGGGTGATATCGCGCGCGATAGCGATGAACAGGTGGCGCCCCTCGATGCTGACCTCACTGATGTCGATCTCCATCGGAAAGACGCTTCCGTCCTTGCGCAGGCCCTCGATCTCGCGGGTCGCGCCGAAGCCGCCGGCATCGCGGCTGCGCAGGAACGCCTTCATCTCCGCCCGGTGTTCGGACAGGTACGGTTCGGGGATCAGTATCGCCAGCTCCTGCCCGATACACTCGGCGCTCGTACAGCCGAAGATCCGCTCGCCGGCCGGATTGAAGCTCTCGATCACTCCGTACTCGTCGAAGGTGATGATCGCATCCATCGCATGATGCAGGACGGCATGTATGCGGCGCTCGCTCTCGTGCAGCTCGTCGGCCTTCTGGCGGGCGCGGTTCAACGCAGACTGCTTCTCGGAATAGAGCATCGCCAGCTTGCGCGACATCGTGTTGAAGGCGTTCGCAGTCTGCGCCAGTTCGTCGTTTCCGGCGACCGCGAGCTGGTAGCCGATGTCGCCGGAGGCAATACGGCGGGTCGCATCCTTGAGCCGCGTCAGCTGGCGCGCGAAGTAGTTGCCGAGCATCAGTGAAAACACGAAAGACAGGCCGAGGCCGATGACGGCAATCGTTGCCATCTCGCGCCGCGCCGCGGCCATGACATTGCGGATCTCGCTGGAAGAGAGGCCGATCTCGAGTTCACCCACCGATACACCGCCCTCCCGGATACTGGCGGAGATGTCGTAGACGCCGTCAGTGATATCCTCGAACAGGAAATCCTCAGCGAAGGGGCGCGCGAGTACGCCGGCATCGCCGCCGGCGGCCAGCAGCCCGTCTTTCCCCCTGATCCTGACATAGATGATGTCCGGCTGGGTCAGGACGTCGTTGATCATGGCATTCAGCACCGCAACGTTGCCGGAGGCGACCTCCGGACCGAGCGTCGACGCGAGGATGGAAACGATCGACGCCGCCCGGTTGGACAGCTCGACTTCGTTCGAGCTACGCAGGAAGTTCAGGCTGCTCCAGACCAGGATCAGCATCAGCAGGATCTGGATGAGCACCAGTCCGAGGACGATTTTCAGACGAAACGACATACAGGAAGCGATCGATGGCAAACCTTGCAGCGGGGCCTGGAACGCGGCGCGTTCCGCCCCCGCCGCGCGTCAGCCAGATACTGTAGAGTCACCCCCGGTGGAATGCAACTGCCGCCGGGAAGGCCGCGAGGACCACAGCCAGCGCCTGAAGCGGCTGTATCCGGGGCCAGGGGCTCATCCCGGGGGGTGGGCCTGCGGCAGTGCCCCGGAGCGGGACAGGTCCTGTTCCCGGATGATGCGCTCGATCTCCTCGATGATCGTCGGGGAAATACCGGAGTATTCGAGTCCGATGCGATACAGCCCGCCCTCTCCGTCCGGCCGGGTCCATAGCACGCGGCAGCGCAAGTGAAAGGTTTTGACGGCACCGCCCTCCTGCAGGATCTCGATCGCGAAGCGGACGTGATTGCCGATTGGGAGGGTCTCGCTGCTCAGCACGCACATGCCGCTGATGCTGAGATCGAGCACCCGGCCGAGAAAGGTCGACTTGTCGTGGTCGTAGACGGCCAGAAAGCGGTCAATACGACAGCGCGGGTTACCACGGCCTTCACGTTGCCTGTTCAGTCCGAACATGGGTCCTCTCTCGACTGCCGGGGCGGTGCAGGTCGCGATACGGACCTGCACCGTTTGTATCGGCGCAACGGGAGACATCTTGACGCCGGCCGCGAATCACTCAGTGCAGCACGCGCACGCCGATGCCGTGGAAGTCGCTGTCCGGATTGCCCTTTGCAGGCTCGATCAAGCGAACCATGCGGCGCGCGGCGATATCGACGACCGAAAAGCCGGGCGTCGCGCCGACCGCGACATGCGGCGCCGATTTTGGATTTGGGCCACGCAGGCTGAAGAAGGCATAGCGGGAATCCGGCGACATCGCAATGATGTCCGGCGTCTCGCCGACGTCGTCGATCTCCTCGATGATGTCGAGCGACTGCGGATCGATGATAATGCCGTCGTCGCTGACCCGGTTGATCATCCAGATCTCGCGGCCGTCAGGCGTGGTCCAGACGCCGTGAGCGTCGTGCCCGCGGCTGCTGCTCTCTCGAACGACCTCGTGAGTCGCGGTGTCGATCGCATACCAGACACCGACCTCCTTGTCGCCGCCATTGACCAGCATATGACGACCGTCCGGAGTCAGCGCAGTGCCGCAATTGACGCCGAGTTCATCGGGCGGAAACGCCCGGGTGACGGTGAAGCTGCCGGTGTCGACGATCACCAGGCCGCCGTGATGCAGCCCCGGCCCGAGGGTCACGTAGGCGTGACGGCTGTCGGGCGTGTACTCATGGCAGATCGGCGCGGTCTCCGGGAATCGGTCCGCGACCTTTTTGACCTCCGGATCATCGGCGACGATCAGGGTGCGTCCGATCGTGAAGGTCTCGCTCTCGAGGTCGATCAGGATCTCGACGAGCCTGCCATCGCGCGGCTGGTCGGCTGCGCCGATGACATCGGCGATGACGGCGCTGTCGTCGGGCATCACGCCGGCCATGTGCGTGCGTGGCCCGGTCCTGATGATGTCCAGCACCTCGCGGTCAGCGGTTCGCACCACCGCGACGTCGCCGGAACCTAGATTCGCGATGAAGGCATAGGCATGATCGGACGTGAAATCGATCATGTGGGGGACCTTCGCGCCGTGAGCGCCGAGATCGATGCGGTCGACCTCGGTCAGTTCGCGGTCGTAGATATGCACGATATGCGTGCCCTGGTCGATGGCCCAGATTTCGTAATCACTGGCCAGGGCACGCCCGGACATCGTCGCGGCGGCGAACGCAGAAATCGCGACGACCATCAGTACCATCGCGTGACGAAACGGATACAGCGGTGAAGACGGACGACCGATTGACTGAGTCATGGCGGATCCCCCCGATTGTTCTTATCAATGTGACGCGCAGGGGTTCATTCTTGCGGATTTTTGCCGGCTTGAAAAGCCCGCCCTATTTCAGCAGCGGCGGCGGCAGATTGCGATTCTCGTGATTGCGGGAAGGATGATAGACCCTGAGCGCGCGGCCATGCGCGACCACCCTGCGGTGGGCCTCATGCCAGTCGGGCAGCTTCGCATCCTTCTGGCTCCAGTGTACGACATGCGCCTCGTCGCACCATTCCGGCAGGCGGCCCATGGCCTTCCGGTGCGGACCTGCGAGCACGAATGCGCGCATCGCCTCCTCGTCCGCCCACGCGGTGCTGGTCCAGAAGGTCAGATGGGTGTCGCGCGTCAGGTTGATCCCGATATTGCCGTTCGCGCTCTGCGCCTGGCGCGCGGAGCGCATCGCATAGTAGAAGAAACCCGGCATGAATCGGTAAGATCGCACGCGCAGGCGCGTTACGGATATCAGCGGCATGTTTCGCAATGGTTTTTGTGGGCCGTCCGCGGCTCGAACGCGGGACCAACGGATTAAAAGTCCGGTGCTCTACCAACTGAGCTAACGGCCCGTAAAAGGAGGCTTATTGTAGCGGTTATGTCTGCAGGCCGCCAACTGATCAGGGAGGTCAGCGGTAACGCGTCGGGTCGGGCAGGCAGGCCTCGGCAAAGCCGGCGGCACGCAGGCGGCACGCGTCGCAGCGGCCGCAGGCGCGGCCTGACGGGTCGGCCTGGTAGCAGGAGACCGTCTGCGCGTAATCGACGCCGAGGCGCGTGCCTTCGCGAATGATCTCGGCCTTGCCGAGCGCGATCAGCGGCGCGTGCACGGTAAAGGGCCGTCCCTCGATGCCGGCGCGCGTCGCGAGATTCGCCATGCGTTCAAACGCATCGATGAATTCGGGACGGCAGTCCGGATAGCCGGAATAGTCGACGGCATTGACGCCGATGAACAGGTCACGCGCGTCGAGTACCTCGGCCCAGGCGAGCGCGAGCGAGAGAAACACGGTGTTGCGCGCCGGCACATAGGTGACCGGGATGCCCTCGGTCGGCGCCTCGGGCACCGCAATGCCGGCATCGGTCAGCGCCGATCCGCCGTGCTCGCCGAGCGCCGGCAAGGCAATGATGCGGTGTTCGACGGCGCCGAGGCGCACGGCGATGCGTCGCGCCGCCTCGAGCTCCGCATCGTGTCGCTGCCCGTAGGCGATACTCAGGGCATGGCACCGGTAACCACGCTCGATCGCGAGCGCGAGCAGCGTCGCGGAATCGAGGCCGCCCGAGAGCAACACGACCGCGCGCCCCTGAGTTGAATCCAGCGTTGATTCCGGTGTCGCCATCACCTCCCCCGCACGTCGCCCCACAGGAGCTTGTGCAGCTGGACCTGCAGGCGTACCCGCAGGCCGTCCTCGAGGATCCAGTCCGCGAGCCGGCCGGCGTCGAGTTCCCCGAAGACCGGCGACAACAGGACCTCGCAGCGCGCCGGCAGGCCGCGCTGCCGGATCTGGTCGCGTGCCCACTCATAGTCCGCGCGGTCGCACAGCACGAACTTGACCTGGTCGCGCGGGCCGATGTGAGCGAGATTCTCGTAACGATTCCTGTCGCATTCGCCGGATCCCGGCGTCTTGAAATCGATGACCTTCACGACCCGCGGATCGACCGCCGCGACATCGAGCGCGCCACCGGTCTCGAGGGAGACCTCATAGTCCGCATCGCACAGCAGCGACAGCAATGGCAGGCAGTTCTTCTGGGCCAGCGGCTCGCCCCCGGTCACCGTGACATGATGCGCGGGCGTTGCCTGCACACGCGCGAGGATCGCGCCGAGCGCCATCGTCTCGCCGCCGGTGAACGCGTAGGCGGTATCGCAGTAGCCGCATCGCAGCGGGCACCCGGTCAGGCGCACGAATGCGGTCGGCCATCCGACGGTACGCGATTCGCCCTGTATCGAATAGAAGATTTCGGTAACGCGAAGTGTCGCCTTGTCAGGCGCGGCGGTCTCGCCGGAGGTCATGGTTGCGGTCTTCATTGCGCATGGCCGGGGCTATCGTCCCTCGACACGCATCCGGTGCAGGCGGTTTTCGGCGAGCTGGCGCGCCGTGCTGCCCGGATATTTTTCGACGAGCCGGGTCAGCGTATCGCTCGCCGCGCCCCAGTCCTGCAACTCGTAGTGGCTGAATCCGAGCTTCAGCATCGCATCAGGCACCTTGCCGCTATCCGGGTAAAGCTGCAGCACCTTGCCGAATTCCGCGACCGCATCGGAAAACTGCCGGTTCACATACTTGGCCTCGCCGAGCCAGTACTGGGCGTTCGCGGAGTATTGGCCGTCCGGGTATCGGGCGAGAAAGTTTCTGAACGATGCGATCGATTCTTCGTATCGACCCGCCTGCAGGCTGTCGAACGCGCGCTGGTAGGCCGCCCGCTCGGTATCGGAGTCCCGAGATTGCGTCCCGTCGGTCGCCGCGACGACCGCGCCCGTCATTGC
>CAZJKV010000020.1:9561-23825 GCA_964546765.1 uncultured Chromatiales bacterium | reverse complement strand
CAGCCGTTCAGGCCCTTGCTGGTCAGCGCTGCGGGCCGCGGTGAACTCGCCACCCTGAGCGGCGCCGAGCTGCGCCTGCCCGGCGGCAGGCCGCTCGCGCTGCAGGGACGTACGATGATCAGCGGTTTCTACCTGAACGAGCTGCTGATGAAGCTGCTTGCGCGCCACGACCCGCATCCGCGCCTGTTCGATGCCTACGACGCGGCGCTCGCGACGCTCGGGGCAGGGGATCCGGCACCCGACACGGTCACCGAGCAGCAGGCCCTGCGGGGTTTCGAACAGATCCTGCTGAGCGAGATCGGCTATGGGCTCGTGCTCGATCACGATGTCGCGACCGGCGCACCGATCGACGCTGCGGCGGAGTATGATTATCATCCTGAACGCGGGCCCGTCGCGGTCGCGACGTACAACGGCGTACGGGAGGTGGAGACGCCGCGCCCGATTGGTGCCTGCGTGCGCCTGCGCGGCAGCAGCCTGCTCGATCTCTCCCGCGGCGAACTGCGCGATCCCGAGGGTCTGCGCGAGGTCCGGAACCTGATGCGCATGGCGCTTGCGATCTGCCTCGGGGGTCAGCCGCTGCGCAGCAGGGAGCTGTTCCGGGCCGCGTCCGGCGGCAAGCAGGCGGACGGAGCTGCTGGCGAGCCGCCCGCGGCCGACGTGAAACAACAGGAACTGACATGACCCGAGTCCCGCTACTCCTGGGCGTCAACATCGACCATGTCGCGACGCTGCGCCAGGCGCGGCTGACGAACTATCCCGATCCGGTGCAGGCCGCGATCGAGGCCGAGCAGGCCGGCGCCGACAGCATCACGCTGCACCTGCGCGAGGACCGCCGCCACATCCAGGAGCGCGACGTCCTGCAGCTGAAAGACGTCCTGCGGACACGCATGAACCTCGAGATGGCGGTCACCGACGAGATGGTCGCATTTGCCGAGCGCGTGCGCCCCGAGGACTGCTGCCTCGTGCCCGAGCGCCGCGAGGAACTGACCACCGAGGGTGGCCTCGATGTCGTCGGCCAGGAGGACCGCATCCGCGCCGCGAGCGAACGGCTCGCGGCGGCGGGCTGCAAGGTATCGCTGTTCATCGACGCGGAGCCGGCCCAGATCGAGGCGGCCGCGCGCACCGGCGCGCCGGCGATCGAGATCCATACCGGCCACTATGCAGAAGCCTGGGGTACGCCGGCGGCGGAAACACTGCTCGGAGGCATCGTCGATGCGGTCTGTCGGGGGGCGGCGGCCGGCCTGCAGGTCAACGCCGGGCACGGGCTGCATTACCGGAACGTCCAGGCGATCGCCGCGTTGCCGGAAGTACGTGAACTCAATATCGGTCATTCGATCATCGCACGGGCGCTTTTCACCGGCCTCGGCGCGGCCGTGCGCGAGATGAAACGGCTGATGCTCGAGGCACGGCGCGGATGAGGGCGCGATGATCTTCGGTGTCGGTGTCGATCTCGTGCGCGTCGCGCGCATGGAGGCGAACATCGAGCGTTTCGGTGACCGCTTCGCCGAGCGCATCCTGACCATTGCGGAGATGGGCGAATACCGGGCGCAGGCGCCGGCCCAGCGCGGCCGTTTCCTCGCGAAGCGCTTCGCGGCGAAGGAGGCCGCGGCCAAGGCCTTCGGGACCGGCTTTCGCGACGGCCTCGGCCTGCACGATATCGGCGTCGGCCACGACGCTCGCGGCCGCCCTCTGCTCGAATACACCGGCCGGGCCGGCGACCTGTGCGCCGAGGCCGGCATCCATGCCAGCCATCTCAGCATCTCCGATGAAACCGACTACGCCATCGCCTACGTCACTTTGGAAATGTGAAGAAGAATCGCAGGATGAGGTAGCACAGCGAACCGCATCAGCCCCGGCCGCCACCATCAATCCTTGCTAACTCCCCGCGTGTTCGCTACTATGAGCGGTCCAAAGTTCCGGTGCGGGGTGGAGCAGCCTGGTAGCTCGTCGGGCTCATAACCCGAAGGTCGTAGGTTCAAATCCTGCCCCCGCTACCACTTTATATATCCAATTGTTTTCCTTTATATTTTTACAAGGCGCCGCCAGCTTAAGCATACCGGCGGAGTCGCCCCGTAGCACGGCCACCAGCCCCTTCTTCTCCGCCACCAGCCGTACCTCGCCGCCTACCAGTTCGCGCAGTGCGAAACCGAGCCCATGTTCGCTGGGTGATCGTATCCGGGCTTCAAGCAATTACGCTGGCTCGGACAGCATTTGAGCAACCTGCTGCTATGCAGTAAGCTTCTATTCACTTGGACCGAAATATCGGGTGGGTCACAGTGGGCCGGGAAACCGACCCCGAATACGACGCAGGAGATGGGTGGGCAGTCATGAGCAAGCGCTTCCTGAGGTGGGTCGAGACCTGGATCGAGGATAACATCCCTCCCGGCGCCAATCCCGACATCGAGAGCAACGAGGCGCGGGCAGAGCGGCTGACGGAGAAACTGTACGCCGAGGCGGCCGCGGCCGGCTTCTCAAAGTTCGAGATCGAGGAGGAGCGGGAGCGCGTCCCGCCCCTGGTCCAGGCCGCGGTCGCGGACAGCACCGACTTCGACATCGATGCCTATAAACTCAAGTCGCAACTGGCGATGGAGAATGAAGACGGCGACTGAGCCCCGCCTCCATGTGCGCCGACTGTATTGGAAGATTCTCTGATCGGAGGGCGGGGCCATAACGGGCCGTGAACCGCTCTTAGTACTGCCTAATAGAAACAGGGTCCCCGGCGTAAATATCGCTAAACCGAGCCCCCGCTACCAACCAAATCAATGAGAAAGGCCAGCATCTTGCTGGCCTTTCTCATTGCAGCATGCCGGGTTCCAGATCATAATGAACAGGCGATAAAAATAGAGGGGTGTGCAATGCGCTTTCAGGCGGAGTCCCCTGTTTCCCGCCATTGGGTAGGCCTGATCGGTTTGCTCCTGGTTTTTATTCTGTCAGGCTGCAACAGTAGCGGTGGCGGAGTCGCGCCTCCTGCCGATGCACCGGTTCTCAGCCTCACGCCGCAGGCGATCAAGACCTTCCGTTTCAGCTGGGACGACGGCGACGGCGAGACCGAGTACCGGCTGCTCGAGGATCCGGATGGCATCTCGGGTTATACCGAGATCGCAAGCCTTGCCGCCGACACCGAAACCCACGATCATGTCGTGTTCCTGCCGGCGCGGATCAACGCGCGCTATCTCCTGCAGGCCTGCAATGCCGGGGGGTGTGCGGATTCGGCCCCGGTCAATGTTGCAGGCACGCTGGCCGAGGCGGTCGGGTATGTCAAGGCGACGAATACCGGGGCAGATGATCGGTTCGGCTCCAGCATCGCACTGTCCGCCGACGGGGACACGCTCGCGATCGGGGCTGATCTGGAGGACAGCAACGCGACCGGCATCGGCGGCGACCAGAACGACAATACAGCCTCAACAAGCGGCGCGGTCTATGTCTTCACGCGCGCCGGCGCCAGCTGGACCCAGCAGGCCTATATCAAGGCGTCGAACACCGAGGCAGTAGATCAGTTCGGCTGGAGCGTCGCGCTGTCCGCCGACGGGGACACGCTCGTGGTCGGGGCTATTGGCGAGGACAGCAACGCGACCGGCATCGGCGGCGACCAGAACGACAATAGTGCCTCAAACAGCGGCGCTGTGTATGTCTTCACGCGCACCAATACTGCCTGGACCCAGCAGGCCTATGTCAAGGCGTCGAACGCCGGGGCAGGGGATCGGTTCGGTTGGAGCGTCGCGCTGTCCGTCGACGGGGACACGCTCGCGGTCGGGGCGTTCAATGAGGAAAGCAACGCGACCGGCATCGGCGGCGACCAAAACGACAATAGTGCCTCAAACAGCGGTGCAGTGTATGTCTTCACGCGCACCGGCGCCGACTGGACCCAGCAGGCCTATATCAAGGCGTCGAACACCGATGCAGGGGATCAGTTTGGTTACAGTGTCGCATTGTCCGCTGTTGGGGACACGCTCGCAGTCGGGGCGTACCTTGAGGACAGCAATGCGACCGGCATCGGCGGCGACCAGAACGACAATACTGCCTCAGCAAGCGGCGCGGTGTATGTCTTCATACGCACCGACACTGCCTGGACCCAGCAGGCCTATATCAAGGCGTCGAACACCGGGGCAGGTGATAACTTCGGTTACAGAGTTGCGCTGTCCGTCGACGGGGACACGCTCGCCGTCGGGGCGTCCAGTGAGGAAAGCAACGCTACCGGCATCGGCGGCGACCAGGACGACAATACTGCCTCAGCAAGCGGCGCGGCGTATGTCTTCACGCGCGCCGGCGCCAGCTGGACCCAGCAGGCCTATATCAAGGCGTCGAACACCGGGGCAGGGGATCGGTTCGGCTGGAGCGTCGCGCTGTCCGCCGACGGGGACACACTCGCGGTCGGGGCAATTAGCGAGGAAAGCAACTCGACCGGCATCGGCGACGACCAGAACGACAATAGTGCCTCAAACAGCGGCGCGGTGTATGTTTTCACGCGCGCCGGCGCCAGCTGGACCCAGCAGGCCTATATCAAGGCGTCGAACACCGATGCAGGGGATCAGTTCGGTTACAGAGTTGCATTATCCGCCGACGGGGACACGCTCGCGGTCGGGGCTATTGGCGAGGATAGCAACGCGACCGGCATCGGCAGCGACCAGGCCAACAATGCTGCCTCAGACAGCGGGGCAGTCTATCTCTACTGATCAGAATCAGCCCGGAATCCAGAGATCGCGATTCCGATCACTACAGTCGAATGTAAACGACCGTATCGGCATTGATATTTTGAACTCACACCCCGCTATCAAAAAGTAAGGCCAGCATAGACACTGGCCTTCTTCGTTTCATGGATGGCTGCAGCTGTCCCTACCGTCCCTGGACCCTCCTTTCAGATACCAATGTACGCGCCCCCGATCGTGGCGCGCGACCGGCCCTGCCGCCGGCGTCCGCTGCTACTCCGGGCGATTCTTGAGCCATAGTCCCCGGATCGTCCTAGCAGACGGCAAGGGAGTCCATGATGACACCCCGTCCCGCTGCCATACTTCAATCGTCTGCAGGACAGGCATTTAGCTACTGGCCAATGATGCCGCTATGGCAATGGCCGGGATTGGATCAACCGATCGGAAATATTGGGAGAAATTGAGATGAACAGAGTCAAGCATATGCTGGTCAGGTTGTGGAAGGACGAAGAGGGTCTGACCACGGTTGAGTATGCGATCGCCGGCGGCCTGGTCGGGGCCGCGGTCATCGCCGCATTCATGGCGCTCGGTGGTGAGGTCGGTCGCATCATCGACGGCATCGTCAGTGTGCTCAGTGGCGTCACCATCTGAGTGATTGGCGCGGAGGCGTCACGGACGCCTCCGCGCAATCTTCGACACCTGAATACACGACAACCCGATCTCGAGCCATGATGCCGGATCTGCCCATATACCTGTTGCTGGCCTTCATTGCCGCGGTTGCGGTGATCGACCTGGCCCGGCATCGTATCCCGAACGTGCTCACGGTGCCCGCGGCGGGTCTGGCGATCACGCTGCACGCAGCGAGTGACGGCCTCGCGGGTGTCCTGTTCGTGGCAGTCGCGGGCCTGCTGCTCGGCTTTGCATTGTTTCTGCCCCTATATCTCGTCGGCGGCTTTGCCGCCGGAGACGTCAAGGCGATGGCTGCCGTTGGCGCCTTCCTCGGCCCCGTCGGGGCGATACTCGCCGGTGCATGCATCCTCGCGGTCGGCGCGGTGATGGGACTGGTGATCCTCGCCGTAAACAGCGGTCTGCGCCCGATGCTGACGTATTTCCTCCCCGTCCCGGTACTTGACCGAGTGATCGGGCGACGCACGGTGGGGCAGGCGACCGGCGCTTCGGAGCATGCGGTCGAAGCGACGCAGCGCCGCTTTCCCTTCGGGCTCGCGATTGCTGTCGGCACGCTGCTGGCGGTCTGGGGGGTAGACGCACTGGAACGATTCACCGGAGGAGTAATGATATGACGCATGGCCTCGCTGTCAACCAGGTATCCGATAACCCGGAAGATGAAGCGTTGCTGCGTGCGGCGCGCATCGCCCCGCGTCCGAGGAACGTCACCGAGACTGGACTGAGCGAGGGACTGCTCGTGGACCTCGTCGCCAAGCACCTGTTCGACGGCGGCGTGCTGACGATCGTGGCACTGACCCGCCGGCTCGCGCTGTCCGGCGTCATTATCGAAGAAGTCCTCGCATTTCTGCGCAAGGAAGGGAAGATCGAGGTCCGTGGCCGGACGACCGAGGGTACAAGTCTGCGCTACGCACTGACGGACCGCGGGCGCGCCGCCGCGATGGAGGCGCTGATGCGCAGCGGCTATATCGGGCCCGCGCCGGTCCCGCTGGCGCAATATACGGCGGTCGTGCATGCCCAGTCGGTGCGCGAGCTACGCATCAGCCGCGCGCAGATGCGCGAGGCCTTCGCCGACGTCGTGCTCGACGAGAAGATCCTGGACCAGCTGGGTCCGTCGCTGAATTCCGGCAAGGCGCTGTTCATCTACGGCCATGCGGGGACCGGAAAGACCTATATCGCCCAGCGACTCGCACGCCTGCTCGACGACTCGGCGCTGGTGCCGCACGCGATCGCCGTCGGAGAGACGATCATCCAGCTCTTCGATCCGACCCTGCACCGGCCGATCGAGGTCGATGGACCCGGCCTGATGCTCGAGGAGGGCCATGACCCGCGCTTCGTGCTGTGCCGCAGGCCCGTCGTCGTGACCGGCGGCGAACTCGGCACCGAGATGCTCGAGATCCAGTACGATCCGGCGCTGCGCCAGTATCGCGCACCGCTGCAGCTCAAGGCAACCAACGGCATGTTCATCCTCGACGATCTCGGCCGCCAGCGCGCAGAGCCGGCAGCGGTGCTGAACCGCTGGATCGTGCCGATGGAAGAGGGGCGCGATTATCTGACCCTCGGTACCGGCCAGCATTTCACCGTGAGCTTCGACCTGCTGCTCGTGTTTTCGACCAACATTCATCCCCTGCAGCTTGCGGACGACGCGTTCCTGCGCCGTATCGGCTACAAGGTTCACTTCCAGCCCCTGCCTGCCGATGCCTATCTGGCGATCTGGAGACAGGTCTGCGCGGAACGCGGCCTACCCGACGACGACGCGCTGTGCCGGTACGTCATCGATGAGCTGCATATACCCGGCGGCATTCCGCTGCTGCCGTGTCACCCGCGCGACCTGATCGGCATCGCCCTCGATCGCGCGGACTATCTTGACAGCGGGACGCGCCTGACGCCGGAGACCCTGAGCTGGGCCTGGCGGACGTATTTCGTGGACGTGAGTTAACCCAGGTAACGGATCGAGTAAGGAAGGAAACGCCATGATCAAACGACGTGGATTATATCTGTTCGCAATCTCGCTGGTGCTCGGTCTGGCGGCGGCGTGGTTGGCCAATGAATGGGTGGAGCAACGCCTGATGGCCGCGGACGCAGCCGAGGACGACAGTGTCCAGGTGGTGGCCGCAGCATTGGCCATTCCATTCGGCGCCAAGGTCGAGCAGGGACACCTGAAGTTGATCACGCTGCCGGCCGGCTCCGCGCCATCCGGTCATTTCACCGATATTGTGGAAGCGGAAGGGCAGATCTCGATGGCTGCGGTCCTGCCCGGCGAGATCCTGCTCAGGCAGCGCTTCTCGGAACATGCAGGCGGCAGTACGCTGGCGGCGATGGTCAAGCCGAACATGCGCGCGATCACCGTGCGTGTCAACGATGTCATCGGGCTCGCGGGATTCCTGCTCCCCGGAAACCGGGTCGATGTCCTCGCAACCCGCATGGTCGACCGTCGCGCGGTGACCGAGACGATCCTGCGCGACATGAACGTGCTGGCCGTCGACCAGAAGGCGTCGGCCGAGCGCGATGAACCCGTACTCGTGCGCGCCGTGACGCTGGAGATGACGCCGGCGCAGGCAGAGGTGCTCGTCAAGGCGCGCGAGGAGGGTACGATCCAGCTGACGCTGCGCAATCCGCTGGAAGACGAGCCGCCTCCGCCACCGCCCGTCGTCAAGGCGCCCGAGCCGCCCAAACCCGCGCCGAGGCCGGCGCCGGTGAGACGTCCCGCGCCGCCGCCGGATACGTCGGCGACCGTGACGATCATCCGCGGCACGAACGTCGACACAACCAAGACCAAACAATGACTGGGCCATCCAGAAGGATCCATGCCATGTTCCATACGAGACCAAAATGTTACCAGGCCTTGATGGCCGGAATACTGGGACTGCTCCTGGCCGGCACAGCCGGAGCCCAGGATGTCCGCGAGCAGGTCATCCGCGCGGATCGCAGCGTCAGCCTCACGGTGCCGGTGTACAAGAGTCGGCTCGTCGAACTTGTCGCGGCGGCGAGTCGGGTATCAATCGGCAATCCGGATATCGCCGATATCGTCATCCTGCGCGCGAGCCAGATCTACGTGCTCGGCAAGGATCTCGGATCGACGAACGTGATCCTCTGGGACAAGGAGGACAGGCTGATCAGCACAATCACGGTGCACGTGACGCATGACCTCGACGCCTTGAAGCGGCAACTTGCAGACATCTTGCCCGGCGAGCCGATCGAGGTCTACAGCGCACAACGCAACATTGTCCTTTCGGGGCAGGTATCGAGTCCGACCCGGATGACCGCCGCGCTGCAGGTCGCCGAGAGCTACCTCGAGCAGGCGGCTACCGCAAAGAAAACGATCATGTTCGAGCAGAAGGGCGGCAGCGGCGGCGAGGATCAGAAGTCAGGCGAGGTGATCAACCTGATGAGCATCGGCGGCGCGCAGCAGGTCATGCTCGAGGTCAAGGTCGCCGAACTGCAGCGAAGCGAGATGCGCAAGCTGAACCCTCAATGGCATATGCGCGGCAACACCGGCAACACCTGGGTCATCGGCGGCGCACAGGGCGGCGCAAGCTTCCCGGATGCCGTCTTCCAGCCCGGTGACGTCCGTGTCCCGATATTCGGCGACGGCACCTCCGCGGGCGGCAATCCGATCGGGCCGGTGTTCGACGAGTTCATGCCGAATCCCCAGTCCATCGAGAGCACGGGCCTGTTTGCCGCATTCCTCGGCAAGGATTTCATGGCCAACCTCGTCATAGACGTCGCGCGCGAGCGCGGGCTCGCGAAGGTACTCGCCGAGCCGACGCTCACGACCTTGAGCGGACAGGAGGCGCAGTTTCTTTCCGGGGGAAGCTTCCCGATACCGGTGCCGCAGCAGAATGGCGTGAACTCGATCGAATTCCATGACTTCGGCGTCGCGCTGCGCTTCCTGCCGGTGATCCTCGATTCCAACCGGATCAACCTCAAGCTCAACATAAGCGTCAGCGAAATCGGCCAGGACACGCTGGTGCAGACCGGCGCCGGTTCGGTATTCCGCGTTCCGGAGCGCCTGTCCGAGCGGCGTGCGATCTCGACCGTGGAGTTGGCCGACGGCGAGACGATCGGCATCGCCGGTCTGATCAACGAGAACATGCGGGCCGTCGTCAACAAGTTCCCGCTCCTCGGCGACATCCCGATCCTCGGGCAGTTGTTCCGCAGCCAGGGCTATCAGAAGGGCGAGACCGAGCTCGTGATCCTGGTCACGCCGCGACTCGCGAAGCCGCTCGCTCCGGACAGCATCCGTCTGCCGACAGACACGTTTGTCGAACCGACGCAGACGGAATTCTATCTGCTCGGCAGGATCGAGGGCCGCGAGAAGAAGAAAAAGTCCAACGTCACGACCGGCAGGAACGCCGGTGGCGCGGAAGGTACATTCGGTCATAGCGGAAACTGAGTCGAGGAGAAGGTCCATGAAATTCCAGACAATTATCACCGCCGCCGTCCTGCTCGCCTTCGGCCTGCTCGCAGGTTGTGCGGAGACGCCGGTCGCGGATCGACACTATGGCAAGGCCGTCAACATGATAAAGGCCGGTCAGACCCTCGACCCCAACGCCGGGAATCGGGCAGGCGAGGTCGCAGAAGGCGACGGACAGCGCACGGAGGCGGTGATGGAACGCTACCGCGCCGACGTCAGCTCCGGCACATCCGAAGTGCGAAAAGACATCGTCGTCAACGTCGGGAAATAGGGCGGCGCGCGGAGACCGGCAATGGTCATCGAACGGCAAACGGTATCGCGTCGAATCATGCTGACGGCCGCGCCACGCCGGCAGCGTGGGGCGGCGCTGATCCTGATCGTCGCCGGTATGGTGGCCTTGCTCGCGACGGTCGGTCTGGCGCTCGATGCGGGACATACGATGCTGAACAAGACCCGTCTGCAGAACACCGTCGATGCTGCAGCCCTTGCCGCCGCGAAGACCCTCGACGAGACCGGCGACGTTGCGCAGGCGACCGTTGCAGCGAGGGCCGCCTTCGGCAGCAACGCCGCCGCGACCGGCAACGCGGAACTCAACTCCGGTTATGCCAACGGCGCCGGGGACATCCGGCTGACGATCCAGTTCTCCGAAAGCCTCCGCCCCTTCGTCCCCGATGGACCGGGCCCGTATGTCCGGGTCATCGCTACGGATTTCACGCTGCCGGCCTGGCTGGTCCAGGTAGTCGGAATCGATGAGAAGCGGGTCGCTGCCTCGGCGGTCGCCGGTCCGAGTCCGACGATCAATATCCGCGCCTGCAACCTCGCGCCGATGGCGATATGCGGCAATCCCGACGCCGGTGCGACGGAGACCTCGATGTATGGCTACGACCTGTATGCTCCGGCGGTCCTGAAGACATCCGCAAACGGATCCTGGGATTCCACGCCGGGCCCCGGCAACTTCCTGCTGACCCGGCTCGGCGGCGGCCAGGGCGCTGCGGAGATCCGCAGGAACATGGCGGGGGCCTACAACGCCTGCATGGACGACGACCAACTGGTCGAGACCGAGCCCGGCAACACGGTCGGTCCGGTCGCCCAGGGGCTCAACACCCGCTTCGGGCAATATCAGGGACCGATGGGAGGCATGGAGGCCGAGTTTCCCCCGGATGTGATCGTCACTCGCCAGACCCCGTCGCTGACTGCGCAGGAATCCGCCGTCTACCAGGGCGGCACGCAGATCACGGCCGCGAACATCGACCAGATCTATAACTACCAGGACTATGTCGCGGATATGGCGAATCCGGCGAGTTACGACTATGAGCCGATTTCCGAGGGCGGCATCGGCGCGTTCGAGCGCCGTGTACTCGCGGTCGCCTTCAGCGACTGTTCCTCGGCGATAAACGGGCAGGGGCAGTTGCCGCTGCTCGGCTTCGGCTGCTTCTTCCTGTTGCAGCCGGTTTCGCAACAGGGCAACCAGTCCCATGTCTTCGGCCAGTTCGTCGGCAGGTGCACAGTCAGTGGCACGCCGGGCCCTGCGCCGGCATCCGGCCCCGGTGCCTATATCATCCAGCTCTACAAAGATCCGGACAGCGGAGACTCCTGAGATGGGGCACAGGACGGGACGGTCCGGATCACAGCGCGGCGCAGCGATCGTCGAATTCATCGTCGCGCTGCCGCTACTGCTGTTCCTGATGGTCGTGACCGCGGAACTGGGGCGCGCGCTGTTTCAGTACAACGCCCTCAATAAGGCGGTGCAGAGCGGTGCGCGCCATGCTGCCGCCAATGCGCTGCTCGGCTCTACGGGCACGATCGCGATCACTGACCGCCTTAGAAACGAGACCGGCAATGTCGTGGTCTACGGCAACACGACGGGCGCCGGCTCGGCGCAGTTGCCCGGACTGTCCACGGCCGACGTGACCGTCAGCAACGCGGGTGGCGGCATGGTTTCGGTCACGACCGCGTGGAGCTACCGTCCGATACTGGGCAGCGAACTGACGACGTTCGGCCTGACTGCCCCGATCAGGATGACCATCCCGCTGCGGGCGTCCGTTGTGATGAGGGCCTTGTGATGAGGACGCAGCGGGGCACGACCACCGTCGAGTTCGCGATCATCGGCACGCTCCTGATGATTCTCCTGCTTGCGATCATCGAGTTCGGGCGGGCCATGTTCGTCATGAACACGCTCACGGAGGCAACCCGCCGCGGCGTGCGCGTGGCCGTCGTCTGTCCCGTGAACGATCCCGCGCCGGCACGGGTAGCGGTCTTCGCGAACGGCTCGGGTGAGAGTCGCATCATCAGGGGACTTGGCGTCGACAACATCGTGATCGAGTACCTGAACGCGACGGGCGGGGTGGTTGGCGATCCGGGCGTTAATTTCGGCGATATCCGTTTCGTCCGTACCCGCATCGTGAATTTCACCCACGACCTGATCATTCCAGTCGCGATGCCAACTATCCTGATGCCGCCCTTCGCGGCGACGTTGCCGCGCGAGAGTCTCGGCGTCCCGCGCGAAGGCGCGGTGGAACCCTGTTGATTACTGCACCAATATAGAGAGGAACAGGTGATGCTCTACACACAAAAAGTACTGCTGGCCTCCAGGGACCAGGCGATGCTCGTTACCCTCGAGTCATGCCTGGCGCGGCAGGAGGGCGTACGCATCAAGCGGCGGCAGATGGTCAGTGGATACGCCGATGCGCTGCAGGGCATCGACGAGCTGCCGGACATCCTGATCCTGCACCTGAGTGAGGACTGGCGCGCGGAGCTCGAGTCCCTCGCGCGCCGGCCGCTGGATTCCCGTCCCCATGTCATCGTGCTCGGGTCGGGCGCGGACCCCGAGGTGATGCGCCACGCGATCCGTGCCGGCGCGCGCGACTTCCTTTCCGTACCCGTGGCTGACGCCGAGCTGCTGGAGGCGCTGACGCGCCTGGTGAAAGACATCCATCCCTCCGCATCCGGAAGGGCCGCGCTGACGGTCTTCATGAACGGCAAGGGCGGATCCGGAGCGACCCTGCTCGCCTGTAACGTCGCGCATATCATGGCGGCGGCCTCGAAGCAGCGTGTCGCCCTGATCGATCTTGATCTGCAGTTCGGTACCCTGCCTATGTATATGGATCTGACACCGAGCCGGGGGATCAGCCAGGCGCTGGCCAATCTCGACGAACTCGACGAGGTCGCGCTGGAGGGTTACATGACCAGGCACGAGAGCGGCGTGAATGTGCTCGGCAATACCGAGGACAATCCGTTCGCAGTACAGGATGCGACCGGAGGACAGATCATCCGCCTGCTCGACATTGCCGAACGCAGTCACGACCAGATCGTCGTCGATCTGCCGCGGCGTATCGATGATATCTCGGTTTCCGTGCTCGAGCATGCCACCCGCGTCGTCATAGTCGTGCAGCAGGCCCTGACCACGCTGCGTGACGCGGGTCGTCTGGTGCAGGTCCTGTGCCGGGACATTGGCCTGTCGCGCGGCAATCTTTGCATCGTCGTCAATCGCTACGACAAGAACGCCCCGGTCACGCTTGCAGATATCGAAAAGACCCTGCGTTGCGGCGATCCGGTGCTGGTTCCAAACGCCTTCGATACGGTGACCGAATCCATCAACACTGGCGGTCTGCTCTACGACCGGGCCCGCAACTCGGCGATAACCCGCGCGCTGATGACGCTGGAGACCAGGCTCGGCGGGAATTCCGCGACCGAGCGCCCTGGAGGCGGTCTGTTCGCACGCGCGCTTTCCGGACTGGTTAAATCGAGGTAAGCACAATGACAGAGAAAAAGGAAACCCTTGCCAAGACCGTGGTGATGCGCAACGCAGAAGCTGCCCAGGCCGCTAACGACAGCGAGTTGCGCGCGCTGACCCTGGTCGAGAAGGAGTGGAAGGAAACCCTCAACGACAGGCTTCTCAAGGTCATGGATCTGTCGCTGATCGACAGTCTTGAAGACCGGGAGGCCAGGCAGCAGATCCGCCAGATCTGCGAACGCCTCATGAATGAAGCCAATGCGCCGTTAAGTTCGATAGCGCGGCAACGCGTGATCCGTCGCATCGAGGACGAGGTCCTGGGACTCGGTCCGCTGGAACCGCTGCTCGCGGACAAGACTGTATCGGACATCCTCGTCAACGGCGCAAGCCAGGTCTACGTCGAACGGCATGGGCGTCTCGAGCAGACCGACGTTCACTTCAACAACGACGCGCACCTGATGAACATCATCGACCGCATCGTATCAGCCGTCGGACGCCGTATCGACGAATCGTCGCCGATGGTTGATGCGCGCCTGAAGGACGGGTCTCGCGTCAACGCGATCATACCGCCGCTCGCCCTCAACGGTCCGGTACTGTCGATACGACGCTTCGCGGTGGAACTGCTGCAAATGGACGACCTGATACGCCTCGGCAGCGTGCCGGCCGAGCTCGCCGAGATCGTGCAGGCGGTAGTACGCGGGCGGCTGAACGTGCTCGTGTCCGGTGGCACCGGCGCCGGCAAGACCACGCTGCTGAACCTGCTGTCCGGCTACATTCCGCATAA
>CAZJKV010000020.1:0-9551 GCA_964546765.1 uncultured Chromatiales bacterium | reverse complement strand
AGCGCATCGTCACGATCGAGGATTCGGCCGAGCTGCAGCTTCAGCAGCCGCACGTTGTGCGTCTTGAAACACGTCCGCCGAATATCGAGGGCAAGGGAGAGGTCATGGCGCGTGACCTCGTGCGAAACGCCCTGCGCATGCGCCCGGACCGGATAGTCGTCGGCGAGGTGCGCGGCGCCGAGGCGCTCGACATGTTGCAGGCGATGAACACCGGGCACGACGGGTCGCTGACCACGGTTCACGCGAACTCACCGCGCGACGCGCTGGGCCGGGTCGAGAACATGGTGTCGATGAGCGGCATCAACTTTCCGGTCAAAGTGATGCGCGCACAGATCGCGTCCGCGATCGATGTCGTCATCCAGGTCGAGCGCCAGGAAGACGGCTGCCGGCGTGTCGTGAGCCTGCAGGAGATCGACGGCATGGAAGGCGATGTCATCACGATGTCCGAGATGTTCGTGTTCGAGCGCAAGGGTATCGACCAGGACGGCAAGGTGCTGGGCAAGTTCCGCCCCACGGGGGTCGTGCCGGGGTTCCGCAAACGCCTCATGCAGCGCGGCATCGAACTGCCGATCGAGCTGTTCCGGCCGGCCGGCGAACAGTGGTGATGGCAGGGATAACATACCCGGATCCCGCGCGTTGCGCGAATCGATCCGGAATGCCGGGAGCATGGCAATGACAGATGGAATGCTGATCTTCATCGGGCTGGTGTTCGTCGCGGTCTTTCTCCTCTCGCAGGGGATGATCGTCCCGGTGTTCGGTGAAGGCCGCAAGGTCCGCAAGCGCCTGCAGGCCAGGCTGAACTCGGTGTCCAGTGGGGGCGACGCCCCGCCACTGGCGTCGCTGTTGCGCGAGAAGTACCTGAAGGAGCTCACGCCGTTGGAGCGGGCGCTGGAATCCCTGCCCCTGATGGCATCTCTGGCGCGCATGATCGATCAGGCCGGACGGACGATCCCGGCCTACCAGGTCGTCACGTTATCGCTTGTCCTGGCCGCGAGTTCGGGCACGGTCGCCTGGGTGCTGACTCAGATGGTGCACGTCACGGCGCTGGCCGCGATCGGGGGCCTCATGCTGCCCTGCCTGAAGATTGCGCGCGATCGCGCCAGTCGCATGGCTAAGATGGAGGAGCAGCTGCCGGAGGCGATCGACATGATCAAGCGCGCGCTCAAGGCCGGTCATCCCTTCAGTCAGGCGCTGAAGCTCGCGGCGGAGGACATGGACAACCCGATTGCGCGTGAACTCGATCTGACATTCGCCGACATTACCTATGGCAACGACGCCCGCCGGGCGATGCTGGGCCTGCTGGAGAGGGTGCCGAGCGTCACGGTCATGGCCTTCGTGACCTCGGTGCTCGTCCAGAGAGAGACCGGCGGCAACCTCGCGGAGGTATTGGACCGCATTGGTAACGTCATCCGCGGCCGCTTCCGCTTCTACAGACGGGTGCGCACCCTGTCCGCCGAGGGGCGTCTGTCCGCGTGGATACTGGCGCTCGTGCCGCTGGTGCTGTTCGGGGTCATCTGGATCACGAGTCCTGACTACCTGCCGACGCTGATCGACGATCCGCTGGGTCGCCAACTGATCGTTCTGGCCGCAATGATGAGCGTGGTGGGGATCTGGTGGATACGCCGCATCATCCGCATAGAGGTTTAAGCGAGGTCCGCGATGGAAACACTGCTGCATCTAATCCGTAATCATACCGGGGACGAGTATTCGACGATGATATTCGTCGCCGTTGCCGCGACGTCGATCTTCGTCTTCAGCCTGGGGATCTCACTGATGGTCGTCGGGGTCGCTGACCCGCTGCGCCGGCGCCTGCGGCGTCTGACCGCGAAGGAGGCAGGCGGCGATTCGTCGGCGGCCGAGAATATCGCCTCGGCACTGCAGCCATTTTCCAACTATATGATACCGAGGCAGGAATGGCAGCGGACCGAGGTCAGCCGGCAACTGGTGCACGCCGGTTTCCGTTCACCGAATGCCGTCCAGGTGTATTACGCCAGCAAGCTGATGCTGATGGTGCTGCTCCCCGTCATCGTGCTGCTCGCATGGCTCTGGATGCCGCATGTTTCCACCGTTCTGATCGTGCTGTATATCGGGGTGGCGGCGTACCTCGGCATGATCCTGCCGGGTGCGGTGCTCGACCGTCTGGTCGTCAAGCGCAAGAAGAAGCTCCGGGTTGCGTTTCCCGATGCACTGGATCTGATGGTCGTGTGCGTCGAATCCGGCCTCGGTCTCGCGGCGGCGATACAGCGGGTTTCGGACGAGCTCGCGGTGAGTCATCTGGAACTGGCGGGTGAGCTTGGACTCGTCAATGTCGAGATGCGCGCGGGCGTCGAGCGCGGCCAGGCACTCAAGAATCTTGCCGATCGCACCGGGCTGGATGATGTTCGCGGTCTCGTTGGGTTGCTGGTTCAGACGATGCGCTTCGGCACCAGCGTCGCGGACGCGCTGCGCGTCTATTCGGAGGAGTTCCGTGACCGTCGCACGCAGGCCGCTGAGGAGCAGGCCGCAAAGGTCGGTACGAAGATGATCTTCCCGCTGGTGTTTTGCATGTTCCCGGCCTTCTTCCTGGTCGCGGTCGGTCCGGCCGTGCTGCGTTTGATGGAGGTCTTCGGTCAAATGGGCGGACGCCTGATCAATTGAGGGAAATCATGTTGCACAATAATCCTGGCAATGTCGTCATGCGGACGTCCGCCTTCTGTCTGATCGTGATGCTCCTGGCGGCCTGTGCGTCAAATCCCGCCACACCCGTGCGCGCGCAATCCCACGAGTTGTATGACGGGCAGCCCCGCACGGTGTTCGCGACCGAGTTCCCGCCGGGCTCCGGCGCCGAGGCGGCTGCCCGCGGCGATCAGGCGCTGCGCAGGGGGGATCTGGATCGCGCGCTGTATTTTTACGTCGAGGCCGTGAGCCTGGACCAGGAAGATATCTCGTCGATACTGAAGATCGGCGCGATTCATACCCAACGGCGCAACGACCGGCTCGCGTTGACCGCCTACCGCATGGTACTGGCCGAGGAGCCCGACAACGTCGCCGCGCTCGAAGGCGCGGGCCTGGTGATGTTTCGCACACGGCAGACCACCGGCGCCCGGGAGATGCTCACGCGCGCGGTCTCGATCGAGCCGCGGCTCTGGCAGTCCCACGATGCCCTCGGAGTCATGGCGGACCTGCGCAGTGATTACGAAAGCGCGATCGGGCATTACAGCGCGGCCCTCGAGGTCCATCCCGGCGCCGCTCGCCTCTACAACAATCGCGGCTATTCCCGTTATCTGTCCGGTGATCTCGACAGCGCGGCTGAGGATTTCATGATGGCCGTGGAGATCGAGCCGGACCTGGAGCGGGCCTGGCGAAACCTGGCCCTGGTCAGGGTCCGCCAGGGCCGCTACGACGAAGCGCTGGAGGTCATGTTGCGAGTCACGGAGGAGACCAAGGCGCTGAACGACATCGGCTACCTCGCGATGATCGAGGGACGCTATGATGTTGCCGAACGCTACCTGTCCGAGGCGATCTCCAACTCGCCTACCTACTATCGTCTCGCGCACCGGAACTACGATCGCCTGCGCGAGCTGCGCAGGGGCGAGGCAGACAACGGGTTAACGGATAGTCTGACGATCGACTAGTGTCCCGCCGACCCGGTCGACGCGACGCGCAGCAGCGCAAGGCCCTGGTCGGTGGAAGCGGATGCGGTGATGCAGGTATCGCGGAAGCGCGAAGGGGACATGCCCGTACGACGCTTGAATGCGCGGGAGAAATACGAAGGATCGTTGAAACCGACGCTCAGGCCGACATCGATGATCGACATCCCGGGATTTGCCAGCAGGTGCTTGGCCCGGTTTATCCGGTAATCGATCAGGTAGTTCTGGAACGTCACGCCATATGTGGCCTTGAAGGTGCGGCTGAACCGGTACGGGGACATCCCGCACAGGGCCGCGGCCTTGGATTCCGGAATCGGCTGGCTGAAGTGCGCGGAGATATGCGCGAGCGCCGACTGTAGCTGCGCCGTGGCGGGTGTCACCGAGCGGTAGCGCGATTCGCGCGGCAGGGGCGTGGACCGCACCCTGGCGAGCCGGCGTTGCTGCCGGTCCCGGATCTTCAGGATGTCGAGCAGGTTGTTCATGCAGCGATCTATCTCCGCGAGTGGGACAGGTTTCAGCAGGTAGTCGAACACGCGTGACCGAAATGCCCAGACCGCCAGCTCCTCGGAATGCTGCAGTGTCAGCATCAATACCGGTATCGAGGCATAGCGCTTCTTGGTATCGGCGAGCACCTTCAGCCCGGTCATGTCGGGGAAGTCGAAATTGAAACAGATGATCTGGGGGCGGTTACTCGTCTCCGAGACCGGCGGAACTTCGCCCGCCGTGACGCGAATCTCGCAATAGCTTTCGAAGGCGGCCGCAGGTTGCTCGGCAGCGCCGACGATGCATCGATCCACCCAATACAGTACCGGTCGAACCACTCCAGGGCCCCCCGCATGGCGTCCAGTAACATATCGGCCGCGCCAGGGAGAGGCATAAATGATGGGGGATGCTGCATGGCCCGGGGCTTGCCGTTGTCCGCCCGGGGAATACTAATCAGGTATTAGTCAAGTCGACGACGGGAAGCCATCAGCCCCCGACAGGAGGCTGCGCCCGCGGCTGGCGCGGCGGGAACCGCGCCACCACGGGCGGGACAACGCTCCAATCAGACGCCGGAGACGATCGGCAGCACGACGAACAGCAGGATCGCGGTACCGAACAGCGTGACCAGCAGGGTGTAGTGGTTCATCTTTACCATGGTAAGCTCCTTTCCATCTGTTAATTAAGGATAATTTTCGAATCCGGGTGTACCGCCAGCGCCTGGCGCGCGCTTGTCGGGGCCCGGTCCAGCCCGCAAGCAAGGCAAATGCCTTATTAAAATTGTCAGTTAATAACCATGCAATTATTAACGGTATATGACCCTACAGAATCAGTTGGATAATGTCCATACTTTTCGTGCGCGGGTTGCTATTCCGCATGCGCGATGCGAGTCTCTTGCGTCGGGACTGTCGGGCCAGGTATGGATTTTTCCTTCGAACACACGTTCTACGAAATCGCCGCGCTGATCCTGCTCGCGTCGGCGGTCGGGCTGATCGGCCTGCTGCTGCGCCAGCCGCTGGTCGTCGCGTTCATCGCGGTCGGCATCCTCGCCGGCCCGGACGTGCTCGGCGTCGCGCGCTCGACCGAGTACATCGCGCTGCTGTCCGAGATCAGCATCGCGGTACTGCTCTTTCTGGTCGGACTCAAGCTCGACCTGAAACTGGTGCGCACACTCGGCCCGGTCGCGCTCGCGACCGGGCTTGGCCAGGTGGTCTTCACCGCGGTATTCGGCTTCCTGATCTGCGTCGCGCTTGGCATCGACTGGCTGACCGCGGTCTACGTCGGCGTCGCGCTGACGTTCTCGAGCACGATCATCATCGTCAAGCTGCTATCCGACAAGAAGGAGATTGATTCCCTGCATGGCAAGATCGCGCTCGGTTTCCTGATAGTCCAGGACATCGTCGTCGTGTTCGCGATGGTGACGCTGTCGGCCCTCGGTGTCGGCATCGCGGAGGAGACCGGCGCCGGCGATATCTTCAAGGTGCTGTTCAGCGGTATCGCCGTGGTCGGCTTCATTGTCCTGTTCATTCGCTACGCGGCAGATCCGGTACTGCGTCAGATCGCGCGCTCGCCGGAATTGATGGTGATCTTCGCGGTGGGCTGGGCCGCCGGGCTCGCGGCGGTCGGACACTGGCTCGGCTTCGGCGTCGAGCTCGGGGGGCTGCTCGCCGGGGTGTCGCTGGCGTCGACGCAGTTCCGCGACGCGATCGGTTCGCGGCTCAGCAGCCTGCGGGATTTCTTGCTGCTGTTCTTTTTTATCGGCCTCGGAATCAGCCTCGACCTGTCGACGCTCGGAAACCAGGTCGGGCCCGCGATCGTGCTTTCGCTGTTCGTGCTGATCGGCAATCCGCTGATCGTGCTCGCTATCATGGGCTACATGGGCTATCGCAAGCGCACCGGCTTCCTCGCCGGGCTGACGGTCGCGCAGATCAGCGAGTTCTCGCTGATCTTCATGGCGATGGGTGTGACGATCGGCCATGTGACGCAGGAGTCAATGGGACTGGTGACACTGGTCGGCCTGGTGACGATCGCGTTGTCTACCTACATGATCACCTATTCCCACCAACTCTATGGATGGGTCGAATCCTGGCTGGGCGTCTTTGAGCGCCGCGCCGCGCATCGCGAGGATGCGACCAGGGAAACCTCATCGACGGCGCGCTATGATTTCATCCTGTTCGGCCTCGGCAGGTATGGACGCGAGATCGGCCGCCGTCTGAGCGAGCATGGTTTCTCGGTCTACGGCGTCGACTTCGATCCGGAGGTGCTGGATGCCTGGCGCGAGGACGGCCATGACGGTACCTTCGGTGACGCGACAGACCCCGAGTTTGTCGGTCATCTCCCACTCGCGAACGTCCGGGCAGTCATCTCGGCGATCCCGCGAAACACGGTCGGCCTGACCGACACCGATCCGCGCCTCGCGTTGCTGCACGGCCTGCGCAGCCAGGGTTACGCCGGCCATGTCGCCGTTGCGATGCATACGCCGTCCGACGCCGACATGCTGCGCAGGCAGGGCGTCAATCTGATCCTGACCCCGTTTTCCGACGCCGCCGAATTTGCGGTGGTTGCGCTGGAGAAGGTGCTCGGCAAGGGCTAGCACGCCTCGTGCGCCGGGAGACCTGAAGCATCGCGCCCGGGCCGGGTGTACCCGGTTGGCACGCGAAAACGAAGCTTGATCAGCCGCTTGTGGTGGTACGACCCCGGTGGGGCAGGCTGGGCCTCGCCGGGTAAGTACTTATTGAAAAAAGGAAATCATGTTTCTATAATAGTGCACCTTCAGCAGGGGTCGACCCGGGATGTTCGAGTTACGGCCGGTCGCGGACCCTGGTATCTAACAAGCCGGCGCTGTTCTGGCGCGGGCGGTGAGTCGGAGTGGGCCTTTGGCCCATTTTTTGTTTTTGGCGGGGTCAGGAGATGGAAGGCAACCCGAGATTGCGGCAGATCCTCGAACCGGCCGTGACGATGTCGGGTTGCGAGCTGGTCGCGATCGAGTATGTGCCGCGTGGCGCCGGCCAGACCTTGCGGCTGTACATCGACAAGGAGGGCGGGATCACGGTCGACGATTGCGAGCGGGTCAGTCGCCAGGTCAGCGGCGTCCTCGATGTCGAGGACCCGATCAGCGGGCATTACACGCTCGAGGTCTCGTCGCCGGGGCTGGATCGACCCCTGACCGCGGCGCGGGATTTCGAACGCTTCAGCGGCCACGAGGTCAAATTGCGCACCGACATGCCGGTCGACGGGCAGCGCAATTTCAGGGGGCTTCTCCAGGGCCTGAGCAACGGGCTGGTGTTGCTGGAGGTGGATGGAAGGCAGGTGCGGCTGCCGCTCGACAGGATCGAGAAGGCGCGCCTGGTGCCGGAACTGTGACGAACGGATAACGGGTTATTTGCAGAGGCGGTTGATATGAGCAAGGAAATACTGATGGTCGTGGATGCGGTGTCCAATGAACGGGGCATCGGCAAGGACGTGATTGTCAGCGCGATCGAGTCGGCGCTGGCCGCCGCGACCAAGAAGCGCTACAACGGCGACATCGAGGTCCGGGTCGCGATCGACCGCGAGACCGGCGATTACGACACCTTTCGCCGCTGGCAGGTCATCGACGAATCCGATCCGGAGACCGTAATCGAGAATCCGGACGCACAGCTCACGCTCGCCGAGGCGCGCGAGCGCAATCCGGACATCCAGCCCGGCGAATACGTCGAGGAGCCGATCGAGTCGCTGGCCTTCGGACGCATCGCCGCCCAGGCCGCGAAGCAGGTCATCATCCAGAAGGTGCGCGAGGCGGAGCGCGCGCATATCGTCGAGCAATACGAGCATCGCATCGGCGAACTGCTGACCGGCGTCGTCAAGCGCGTCGATCGCGGTAATGTCATCATCGATGTCGGCGGCAGCGCCGAGGCGTTGCTGTCGCGCGAGGATCTGATCCCGCGCGAGTCGGTACGCCCCGGCGATCGGCTGCGGGTCTATCTGAAGGCGGTGCGTTCCGAGACGCGCGGCCCACAGCTGCACGTTAGCCGCACCGCGCCGGATTTGCTGATCGAGCTGTTCAAGCTCGAGGTGCCGGAGGTCGGTGAGGGCTTGATCGAGATCGTCAGCGCCGCCCGCGATCCGGGATCACGGGCGAAGATCGCGGTCAAGAGCAACGACGATCGCATCGACCCGGTCGGCGCCTGCGTCGGCATGCGCGGTTCCCGGGTGCAGAGCGTCTCGAACGAACTCGCCGGCGAACGCATCGATATCATCCTGTGGGACGACAACCCGGCCCAGTTCGTCATCAACGCGATGTCGCCGGCCGAGGTCGAGTCGATCGTCGTCGACGAGGAGTCCGGCAGCATGGATCTTGCGGTCAAGGAGGAGCACCTGTCCCAGGCCATCGGACGCGGCGGCCAGAACGTCCGCCTCGCTAGCCAGCTGTCTGGATGGGATCTCAACATCATGACCGAGGAGCAGGCCGAGGAGAAGAGCGAGGCCGAGGCGACCGCCCTGCAGAAGCTGTTCATGGAACAGCTCGACGTCGACGAGGACATCGCGCTGATCTTCGTGCAGGAGGGCTTTTCGAGCATCGAGGAGATCGCCTACGTCCCGACCAAGGAGCTGCTCGAGATCGAGGAATTCGACGAGAACATCGTGCAGGAGCTGCGCGAACGCGCGCGCGACGTGCTGCTGACCCGCGCGATCGCCGGCGAAGAGCAGGGAGGCGGCGGCGAACCCGCCGAGGACCTGCTGAATCTCGACGGCATGGACGATGCGCTGGCGCACAAGCTCGCGCGTAACGGCATCGTGACCCAGGAAGACCTCGCCGAACAGGCGGTCGACGACCTGCTGGAAATCGACGCGGATCTCGGCGCCGAGCGCGCCAGCAGCCTGATCATGGCGGCGCGCGCCCCATGGTTCGCCGAGGAGCAGGAGAAGCAGGTCGCCGAGTGAACACCACAGCGACTGCGAGGCAGTATCAACCAGGCAAAGACAGACAGGCAGTGAACCTATGGCGGATGTAACGGTAAAACAACTGGCCGATGTCGTCGGCATACCGGTGGACCGGCTGATCTCCCAGCTCGGCGAGGCCGGTCTCGCGGTAACGGACGAAGACCAGACCATCAGCGACAAGGACAAGATGGAGTTGCTGACGCACCTGCGCAACGCGCGCGGCGGCGGCGAGCCGGTCAAGGGCGATCCGAAAAAGATCACGCTGCGTCGCAAGACCGTCAGCGAGCTCAAGCAGAGCACGCCGTCCCCCGGCCGCATCAAGGCGGCCAGGACCCGCAAGGTCAACGTCGAGTATCGCCGCAAGCGCACCTATGCGATGCGTGGAGAGTTGGTCGCCGCCGAAACCGAAGCGGCGAAGACACGCGAGGCCGAGGCCGAGGCCGTCGCCCGCAAGGCGGAGGCAGATGCCGCGCCGACGCCGCCGGTCGCAGAGGCCCGGACCGAGCAGGTGGCGGCGAC
>CAZJKV010000019.1:0-24514 GCA_964546765.1 uncultured Chromatiales bacterium | reverse complement strand
CCGCAGATGATGACGGTGCCGACGACGGTGCGGGTCTCGGAGCCGGCGCCCGCGGAGAGCAGCAACGGGGTCGCGCCGACCGCGGTCGTGAGTCCGGTCATGACGATCGGACGCAGACGTGTCTCGGAGGCCTCGATCAGTGCCTCGTGAAACTCCGTGCCGGCATCGCGTAACTGGTTCGCGAACTCGACGATCAGAATGCCGTTCTTTGCCGACAGCCCGACCAGCATGATCAGTCCGATCTGGCTGTAGATATTGAGTGTCTGCCCGGTCAGGTAGAGCCCCAGCAGAGCGCCCGCCATCGCGAGCGGCACGGTCAGAATGATCACGAAAGGATGGATCCAGCTCTCGAACAGTGCAGCCAGCACCAGGAACACGACCGCGAGGCCGAGCGCAAAGATGAACAGGATCGACTCGCCGCTCAGCTTGAAGTCGCGCGATTGTCCCTTATAGTCGATGATGACATTTGCGGGCAGGTGTTCCTCGACCAGGTTTTCGAGATAGGTCAGCGCGTCGCCCAGGACCAGGCCTTCGTCGAGATTGGCCTCGATTGTGATTGCGCGTACGCGGTTGAAGCGGTTCAGTGTGATGGAGTCCGCGAATTCCTCGAGCTTGACCAGGCTCGCGAGCGGGATCAGTTCGCCGCTGCGTTCGGAGCGGACGTAGATATTCTCGAGGTTCGTCGGCGTGCGCTGAGCCTCGCGTTCCCCCTGCAGAATGACGTCGTATTCCTCGCCGTCGTCGATGTAGGTCGTGACGCGGCGCGATCCTAGCAGGGTTTCGAGCGTCCTGCCGACTGTGCCGATCGTGACGCCGAGGTCGGCGGCGCGGTCGTAGTCGATCACGATCCCGATCTGCGGCTTGGTTTCCTTATAGTCCCAGTCGATGGCGGAGAGGCCGGGATTGCTCTCACCGATCTTCTCGAGCAGGATATCTCGCCATTCGGCGAGATCCTCATAGGTGCCGCCACCGATAACGAATTGCACAGGTTTGCGGGTGCGCGCACCAAAGCCCTGGCGCATCAGCGGAAATGCCTGGACGCCGGTCAGTCCCGTCAGGCGCGAGCGCACGTCGTCCATGATCGCCCAGGCAGAGCGTCGCTGTGCCCAGTCGTTCAGAACGACGATCGCAATACCGCGGTTGAAGATCTCGACATTGCCGAATGCGGTCGGCGCCCGCACCAGTAGCCGCGTTATCTCGCCGTCCTCGACCAGCGGCATAAGCCGGCGTTCGACTTCGTCCATGTAACGGGCGATATAATTATAGGAGGCGCCCTCGGGCGCAGTGACCATGACGAAGAACGCGCCACGGTCCTCGCTCGGTGTGTATTCGCTGGGGATCTCTTTCATCATCCACAGCGCTGCCGCGAAGATCGCGGCGAATACCAGGCCAATGACCCAGCTGTGTCTCAGGCTGGCATCGAGCGCGACGCGATAGCCGCGACGGACCTTGTTGAAGCCCCAGTCCATCGCGCGCGTCAGGCCGCTGCGTTTGGTACCGCCGAGCACCTTCGACGCGAGCATCGGGGACAGTGACAGCGCGACGAAGCTCGAAAATGCCACTGCGGTCGCCATCGTCAGCGCGAATTCGGAAAACAGCCGGCCGAGATCGCCCTGCAGGAAAGAAATCGGCACGAACACCGCGACCAGCACGATCGTCGTCGCGATGACCGCGAAGCCAACCTGGCGGGCGCCGCGGTAAGACGCGACCAGGCGGGATTCGCCATACTGCTCCATGCGGCGATAGATATTTTCGAGCACGACGATCGCATCGTCGACGACGAGTCCGATTGCGAGCACCAGCGCGAGCAGGGTCAGGATGTTGATCGAGAAACCGAGCATGTAAAGCACGGTAAAGGTCGCGGTCAGGGAAACCGGTACCGTTACCGCCGGCACCAGCATCGCGCGCGCACTCCCGAGGAAAAGATATATGACACCGATGACCAGCGCGATCGCGATGAACAGGGTCTTGTAGACTTCTTTGATAGCGCCTTCGATGAACACCGAGGAATCGAAACTGGGCAGGATCGCCATGCCGTCCGGCAGGGTCGGATTGATGCGCGCGGCCTCGGCGTTGACCCCGCGGGCGACCTCCAGGGTGTTGGCTGTCGATTGTTTGATGATGCCGATTCCGACCATCGGCACCCCGTTGCCGCGGAAGAACAGCCTGTCCTCCTCGGTACCACGTTCCACCCGCGCCACGTCTCCGAGTCGCACGAGATAGCCGTCGTCGCCGCGCGCAAGGACGAGCTGGTTGAACTGGTCGATCGTCGAGAATGCGCGCTCCACGCGTACCGTGAACTGGCGGTTGCCGGAATCGATACTCCCCGCCGGCAGTTCGATGTTCTCGGCCCGCAAGGCGTCCTCGACGTCGTTAATGGTCAGGTTGCGGGCCGCCAGGGCCTGTCGATTGAGCCAGATTCGCATCGCGAAGATCTGCTCGCCTCCGACGCGCACCCGGGCGACGCCGCGCTGGACCGAGAAGCGGTCGACCAGGTAGCGCCGGGCGTAGTCGGACAGCTCCGGCACGGTCATGCGGTCGCTCTGCAGGTTGAGCCACATGATCACGTCTTCATTGCTGTCGACTTTCTGGATCTCGGGCGGGTCGGCCTCGTCGGGCAGATCGCCGAGAATGCCGGCGATCCGGTCGCGGACGTCGTTCGCGGCGCCGTCGATGTCGCGGTCGATCTCGAATTCGATGTTGATGCGTGAGCGTCCGTCCTCACTGTTCGATTCGATGAAGCGTATTCCCTCGACGCCGGCGATGCGGTCTTCGATCAGGCGGGTGATACGCGTCTCGACGACGTTTGCGGAGGCGCCGCGGTAGGTGGTGTCGATCGATACGACCGGTGAATCGATATCCGGATATTCGCGCAGCGGCAGGCGCTCATAGGACACGAGACCGAAGGCGATCAGCAGCAGGGACAGGACGGTCGCAAGTACAGGTCGCTTGACCGAGACGTCGGACAGAACCATCAGGGCATGCGCTCCAGCAGCTTCCGCAACGGCACGCTGCCGTCATCGACGGCGGCAATTTCGACCTTCTGCCCGGGCTGGACCCGCGTCGCGCCATGGGTGATGACCTTCTCGCCGGGCGTCAAGCCCTCCAGGATCTCGACCTCTCCGGGTCGGCGCGAACCGATCCTGACCTCGCGCCGGACGACGGTGTTGTCGTTCCCCTCGTCAACGACCAGGACGAAGTGCCGGTCACCGAGCGGGATCAGGATTTCCTCCGGCATAACGATGTTTTCCCGGACGTCGCGCGTCAGTTCGATATTCATCAGCAGACCGGGTCGCAGCAGATCGTCAGGATTCGGCAGCTGTGCGCGCACCATGACCGAACGTGTGACCGGATCGATGCGGGTACCGATCGCCGTGACCAGTCCATTGAAGACCTGATCGGGGAACGACTCGGTCATCGCGGCGACCGGCAGGCCGATGCGCAGGATGCCGAGGAACCGGCTCGGTACCGGGAATTCGAGTTTCATCGAGCTGAGATCGTCGAGCGTTGTGATGACATCGTTGGGCTCCACGAGTGCGCCGACGCTGACATTGCGCAGGCCGAGCACACCGTCGAAGGGCGCCCGGATCGTGCGATCCGAGATGCGCGCCTCGATCGCCTTGACCCGCGCCTGCGCCGCCTCCCATTCGCGCTGGCGTTCGTCGAGCAGCGACAACGGCGCCTGGCGCTGCTCGTGCAGAGACTGCACGCGTTCATATTGCCGCTTCGCCTCGGCGACCGTGACCCTGGCCTCCTCGAGCAGCGCGCGCTCCTCGGTGCTGGTCATCTCGACCAGCAGCTGCCTGGCCTTGACCACATCGCCGTCGTCGAAGTGGATGGCGCTGATGATCTCGGTGATTGTCGTCGAGATGACGATTGATTCGTTTGCCCGCAGTGTGCCGAGCGCCTCGATGCGATCCTCGAAGCGGTCGATCCTCGCCTCTGAGACGATGACCGGTGCTGCCGCATGGGTGATGCCCGACAGCAGCAGCAACAAACTCGAAAGCAACGTTATTCGGGGTACGGACGGCGTCATCGCCGCAGGGCGGATCCCTTTGAACACGACTGTCTCCTGACTGGGGCTAATCGACGGATTGTGCAGATTGTATTGTAACGACTGTAAGGTGGATGGCTATCGGATTGCGTCGATTATCCTGAATTATCGCGTCCGGTGATACCTCAATTAATGACACTGAAAGCCGGCCGAGGTTCCAGTATCGTGATTATCAGCTGGGGATCACGGTGAATGCCGGCGGGAATCCGGGAAGGGAGAACCGGCACATCCTTGTGCCGGACTGCATGTAACAAGTCCTCAGTGATCGTGGTTATGCGGCTCCTTGTCATGACCGGGATGCGAATGCTCGTGTTTGCCGAGTTCGCTTTCGCCATGCGTGTGATCGTGGCCTGAACCTGCGCCGTGATCATGTGAATGCGTATGCTCATGTTCGTGGCCATGCGCATGCTCATGGTCATGCTTGTGCGCATGCTGGGTGCCGTCCTTATGGGAATGCGGGTGTTCGTGCTCGTGTTTGTGCTTGTGGTCATGGTCGTGCTTGTGCGAATGGTCACCCATGATGAATCTCCTTTTAATGGTGATGGTGAGGTACGATCTCAGCGGTTTCTCAATAAGCTTGACTTGCGCAGGGGAATTACGCGGCCGTCGCAGGAATGCAGGAATGGGCCTTGTCCGCGCGGGGTCTTGAAGCTGTGGTGCGTTGATTCGTCCTGGGAGTGTGCTCGGCTGCGATCACGATGACCCGATCCGGCGGCCGGCGTCCCGGGGAAAAAACGTCTGAGGAAACGTTTCATGAGGCAATCCTCCATGGATATGCATGAAACGAGGATACCTCATAATTATGAGGTTATCAATAATTATTCATATTATCAGGTTTGTAAAGCAACTAATTGATTATTAGAGAAAACCCCGCGAGGCCCGAGGGCTGCGGGGTCGTGCGGCTATTTCCCTCAGTCATCCCCGTTGAAGGCGCCGAGTATATGCAGCAGGCTCGTGAACAAGTTGTAGATACTGACATACAGCGTGACCGTCGCGAGGATGTAGTTCGTCTCGCCGCCATGGACGATCTGGCTCGTCTGGTACAGGATCAGTCCCGACATCAGCAGGATGAACATCGCCGACATCGCGAGGCTGACGACCGGCAGCGAGAACACGATCGCGGCGATCGCGCCGACGAACGCGACCAGGATACCGACGACGAGAAAGCCGCCGAGGAAGCTGAAGTCCTTGCGCGTGGTCAGCGCATAGGCCGAAAGTCCGAGAAAGATCGCCGCGGTGCCACCGAAAGCGGTCATGACGACCTGGTCGCCGTTCGGGACGGCCAGGTAATGGGCCAGGATTGGGCCGAGTGTCAGGCCCATGAACCCTGTCAAACCGAAGACCGACAGCAGGCCCCAGGCGCTGTTACGCAGGCGGTAGGTCAGGAACAGCAGACCGAAGTAGCCGACCAGTGTCAGCAGCAGTCCCGGGTGCGGCAGGTTGAAGGCCAGCGATACCCCGGCCATCGCGGCGCTGAACAACAGCGTCAGCGACAACAGTCCGTAGGTGTTGCGGATCAGCTTGTTGCCGGCCAGTGTCGAGACCGGCGCGTGAGAATAGGCGTTTTGTACGGGATTCATCGACTTGTTGCAACCTCCAGGAAATTGTACCTGGTTGAATATAGTGTCTGGACGCCGCATACACAACCCTGCGAGGTGTAGGGTCAGAACTTCCGGTCTCACCCGGGCGGGGCTTTGATATAGAATGGCCACGCGTCAGCGCCAGGAGAGGTGGCTGAGCGGTCGAAAGCGGCGGTCTTGAAAACCGTTGACCCGCAAGGGTCCGGGGGTTCGAATCCCTCCCTCTCCGCCAAACAGAATCGACCCTTTGAAAACCATACACCGTCCACTCGTCCTCGCCCTGATCGGGCCGACCGCTGTCGGCAAGACCGAGGTCGCTGTCGAACTCGTCAAACGATTTCCACTCGACATCGTCAGTGTAGATTCCGCGATGGTCTATCGCGGCATGGACATCGGAACTGCGAAGCCGGATGCCGCCCTGCGGGCCGTCGCGCCGCATCGCCTGATAGACCTCTGCGATCCGGCAGCGCCGTATTCTGCTGCGCGGTTCCGTGTCGACGCCCTGCACGAGATCGCGGCGATTACTGCGGCGGGGCGAACGCCGCTCATGGTCGGCGGGACCATGCTCTATTTCCGCGCCCTCGAACAGGGCCTGTCCGATCTGCCGGGCGCCGACGCCGACACCCGGCGGCGCCTCGAGGCGGAAGGGCGGGCGCTCGGCTGGCCGGCCATGCATGCGCGCCTTGCGACACGGGATCCTGCCGCAGGCCGCCGTATCCATCCCAACGATCCGCAACGCATCCAGCGGGCGCTCGAAATCCTCGAGCTCACCGGCCGTCCGATGAGCGATCAGATCGGTCACGAATATGCTGAACCGTTGCCATTCAGGATGGTCAAATTGCACATAATGCCGGATAACCGTGGTTTACTGCATGCACGCATCAACGAGCGTTACCACCGAATGATTGAGGCAGGCCTGCTGCGGGAGGTAGAAACCCTGTACCAGCGAGGGGATCTCGATCCGGGGTTTCCGTCGGTCAGGGCCGTCGGATATCGCCAACTCTGGCGCCATCTCTCGGGGGAGACCAGTTACGCAGCAGCGGTCGAGCAAGCGATCACCGAGACCCGCCGCCTTGCGAAGAGACAGATGACCTGGATGAGGTCCGACACCGCGGCGGTGCGCTTCGAGGGGTATGGTCCTGAAAACATGGACAGGATCTTGAAATTCGTGGCGGACGTCACCCATTATCAGCCATGAGTCATAAATGATACAATGGCCTGCGAGAGAATGGCTTGCAGACAGGGAGAGTTGGCTGCGAGTGCTCTGGTTGCCTGACAACAATTTCATCAATTTAGGCGATAAACAACAAGGAGAACCCCAATGGCCAAAGGGCAGAGCTTGCAGGACCCATTCCTCAACGCATTGCGCAGGGAGCACGTGCCGGTTTCAATCTATCTGGTCAACGGCATCAAGCTGCAGGGTCAGGTCGAGTCCTTCGACCAGTTCGTCGTACTGCTCAAGAACTCCGTCAGCCAGATGGTGTACAAGCATGCGATATCGACGATCGTCCCGGCCAGGAACATCAAGACATTGTTGCAGGATGATGCCCAGTCAGGCGCCGATGATTGACATACCCGTCGGGGGTCGCCGCGCCATTGTTTGAAAGACCGCAATCCGGCGCCAGGGCGATCCTCGTTCATCTGGCTTTTCGCTCGAACCAAAAACAGGAGAGTCGCGAGGAATTCCGGCAACTGGCGGTTTCCGCCGGTGTGGAGCCGGTCGCCGCGATCGGCGGCAGCCGGGGTCGGCCGGATCCCCGCCTGTTCATCGGATCCGGCAAGGCCGACGAGATCCTCGATACGCTGAAGACACACGACGCCGATCTGGTCCTGTTCAATCACGCGCTGAGTCCGGTGCAGGAGCGAAATCTCGAGCGCCACCTGAGTTGCCGGGTGCTCGATCGCACCGGCCTGATCCTCGACATCTTCGCCCAGCGGGCGCGCACCTTCGAAGGCAAGCTCCAGGTCGAGCTCGCGCAGTTGAATCACCTGGCAACGCGTCTGGTGCGGGGGTGGTCTCACCTCGAGCGGCAGAAAGGCGGTATCGGCCTCAGAGGTCCGGGTGAAACCCAGCTCGAGACCGATCGCCGCCTGGTCGGCAAGCGGATCCGGCAACTCGACAAGCGGCTCGATCGGGTGCGCAAGCATCGTGAGCTGAGCCGGCGGTCACGCCACAAGGCGACCGTGCCCGGCGTCTCGCTGGTCGGTTACACCAACGCCGGCAAGTCGACCCTGTTCAACCGCCTGACCGGTGCGGCGGTCTATCAGGCGGATCAGCTGTTCGCGACACTCGATCCGACGCTGCGCAGGCTGGAATTGCCGGGTCTCGGGCATGCGGTGCTGGCGGACACGGTGGGATTCATCAGCGACCTGCCTCCCGACCTCGTTGCCGCGTTCCGCGCGACGCTCGAGGAGACGGTCGACGCGGACCTCCTCCTCCACGTAGTCGACGCATATGACGACCAGCACGAGGAACAACGCGCGGAAGTGAACCGGATATTGGGCGAAATCGGCGCCGGCGAGATCCCGCAGCTCGAGGTTTACAACAAGATAGACCTCAGGCAGGATGACAGTCCTCGCATAGACTACGATGCCGAAGGGCTGCCGAGGCGGGTATGGATTTCCGCGCACGACGGACGCGGCATCGATTTGCTGGAGAGCGCGATCGCGAATCTGCTGCTGCGGAGCGGTGAGCGCGCATCCGGGTTGCCGGAGGAGGTCGCATCGCTACGCGGCGTCCCGATATCCGGGACCATCGGGCAGGTTATGCCGCTCAAACGCCTTTGTCTGCAGCCAAGCGCGGGACGGTTGCGGGCCCAGCTATTCGAATGGGATGTCGTTCGCCATGAGAGCATCAGTGAGCATGGCGAGTGGATCGTCGACGTGGTGATGCGGCCCGGCATGCTCGAGTATCTGGGGGGATGCGACGATTGCACGGTAATGGCCCAGACGGGCGCCGCCGACGGCGACCGCGCTTGCGATGAGCCCCCCGGCACCCTAAAATCTGTCGGTTTATGAGCGTGATATTGTAAGATGCACAAAAAAACGGGATTACCAATGGCATGGAATGAACCGGGTGGACCGGGCGGCGGCGGAAACGATCCCTGGGGCGGTGGTGGCGGCCAGGGCGGTGGCGGCGGCAAGCCCCCCGACCTCGATGAAGTCGTTCGCAAGATGCAGGAAAAGTTCGGTGCCCTGTTCGGCGGCGCGGGCGGCAAACGCGGCGCGGGCGGCAAGGGCGGCGGACCGGGTCGCATGGCCTCGTTCGGCATCGGTACGATCCTGCTGGTCGTCGTCGGTCTGTGGGGGCTGTCCGGGCTCTACATCGTCAACGAGGGCAGTGAGGGCGTCGTCCTGCGCTTCGGCGAATACCAGGCCACGGTAGGCTCCGGTCTGCACTGGCACATCCCGTACCCGATCGAAACGGTCGAGATCGTCAATGTCCAGGAGATACGCACCTCTGAAATAGGATATCGCTCGGCGACTGCCGGACAGACTGCGCGTCCGGTGTTGCGGGAGTCGCTGATGCTCACCCAGGACGAGAACATCGTCGACGTCAAGCTTGCGGTTCAGTACCGGATCAAGAATTCGCGCGAATTCCTCTTCAACGTTCTGAATCCTGACATGACGCTGGCGCAGGCATCGGAAAGCGCGCTCCGCGAGGTCATCGGCAAGAGCACGCTCGATTTCGTGCTGACTGAGGGCCGCGCCGAGGTCGTCGCCAGGGTCAGCGGCCTGATCCAGGAAATCCTCGACAACTACGAGGCGGGGCTGCATATCAGCAGCGTCAACCTCCAGGACGCCCAACCGCCGGAAGAGGTGCAGCACGCCTTCGACGACGCGGTGAAGGCGCGTGAGGACGAGGAGCGACTCCGCAACGAGGCGCAGACCTACGCCAACGACATCCTGCCGCGCGCCCGCGGTCAGGCGGCGCGCGTGATCGAGGAAGCAAACGCCTACCAGGCCCAGGTGATCACGCAGGCCGAAGGTGACGTGAGCCGCTTCGTGCAGATCCTCGACGAGTACAAGAAGGCGCCGGACATCCTGCGCGAGCGCATGTATATCGAAACCGTGGAATCCATCATGTCGAACGTCAGCAAGGTCATGATCGATGTCAAAGGCGGGAACAACCTGCTGTTTCTGCCGCTCGATCGCATGATGTCAGGCGATCTGGGAGATCAGCGCTCGCTTTCCTCGGCCAGGGATGCCTCGCGCACGCCCACGCCGCTGATACTCGACGATGTCGTCGATCGCACGCGCTCCGCCTTGCGTGACAGAGGAGGGATGCGCTGATGGGCCAGATGAAATCAATCGGTATTGTCGTGCTGATCGCGGTCGGCGTGCTCGCATCCATGTCACTGTTCACCGTCAAGGAATACGAGCGTGCGATCCTGTTCCGTTTCGGCGAGATCCTGCGCACCGATTACGATCCGGGGCTGCACTTCAAGATTCCGATCATCAACAACGTGCGCAAGTATGACGGCCGCATCAACACCATGGACGCGGATCCGGAGCGCTACCTGACGGCCGAGATGAAGAATCTGCATGTCGACGCCTTCGTCAAATGGCGGATACGCGATGTCGGCCAGTACTACATGGCGATGGGTGGCGATGAGTTTCGCGCCCGAGACCGGTTGTCGCAGATCATCAAGGACGGCCTGCGTGCCGAGTTCGGCAAGCGCACGGTGCAGGAGGTCGTCTCAGGCGACCGCACCTCGATGATGGCAGTACTGCAGGCCAGCGCCGAAAGCCAGGCCACCAGTTTCGGCATCGAGATCGTCGACGTACGCCTGAAGCGCGTCGACCTGCCCGAGGACGTCAGCGTATCGGTTTATCGCAGGATGGAGGCCGAACGTGTGCGCGTCGCGACGGATCTGCGCGCGCGCGGCGCCGAGGCCGCGGAGCGTATCCGCGCCGATGCGGATCGTCAGCGCACGATCATCCTCGCCGAGGCCTACCGCGAGTCGGAAGACCTGCGCGGCGGCGGCGACGCCGGAGCGGCGGATATCTACTCCGGCGCCTTCAGCCGGGATCCCGAATTCTACTCGTTCTATCGCAGCATCAACGCTTACCGGAATTCCTTCAAGGACCGGTCGGACCTGATGGTGCTGGAGCCCGACAGCGACTTCTTCAAGTACTTCAGGAATCCCAAGGGCGGTCGATAAGCCGGGCCCGCGGGGGGGGCGGGTAAGCACGCGATGAAAAAGACCCGCCTCGACGCGATTACGAACCGGTGGCTGCTGCCGGATGGTGTCGACGAGTTCCTCCCGCCCCAGGCGGAGGCGCTCGAACGCCTGCGCCGTGACCTGCTCGACATGTTCTTCAGTTGGGGCTATGAACTGGTCATCCCCCCGCTGATCGAGTATCTCGAATCGCTGCTGATCGGCACCGGCAATGATCTCGACCTCGAGACCTTCAAGCTGATCGACCAGGCCACCGGCCGCCTGATGGGGCTGCGCGCCGATATCACCCCGCAAGCCGCCCGCATCGACGCCCACCGCCTGTTGCGCGAGGGGCCGACGCGCCTGTGCTACCTCGATCCGGTCGTGCGCACCCGGCGTAACGGCTTCGCCAGTTCACGCAACCCGATCCAGCTCGGCGCCGAACTCTACGGTCATGCAGGCAACGAGAGCGACATCGAGATGCTGCGCCTGATGGTGCGCACGCTCAGGGTCGCCGGGCTCGAGATGTTTCATATCGACCTCGGTCATGTCGGCATATTCCGCACGCTTGCGAGCGACGCCGGTCTGGACGCGGCCCAGGAGTCGATACTGTTCGACGCGCTGCAACGCAAGGCGAAACCGGAGGTCGAGGCCTTTCTCGGCGGCCTCGATATCGGCGCCGCCCAGCGCCGCCGACTGACAGCGCTGGTCGAGCTGAATGGTCACAGCGACGTGCTCGACGAGGCGCGCAGCGTGCTGAAGGGGGCGGGAAAGGCAGTCGGTGCGGCGCTCGAATCGCTGGCGCAGATGGCTGAGGCCGCTGAATGCCAGCTGGCGACGATCAACCTGCATTTCGACCTTGCCGAGTTGCGCGGCTATCGTTACCAGTCCGGTGTTGTGTTCGCTGCCTTCGTGCCGGAGCATGGCTGGGAGATTGCTCGCGGCGGCCGCTATGACGAGATCGGCCGCTTCTTCGGCCGAACCCGTCCGGCGACCGGCTTCAGCACCGACTTGAAGACGCTGCTCGCCCTCGGCCCACCCGTCGCCGATCGCAGGACCGGTATCCTCGCGCCGCCCTGGAGCACCGACAATGAATTGCGCGAGCTGATCCGCAAGTTGCGCAAGCAGGGCGAGCGCGTGGTCTACACGCTGCCGGGGCAGGGCGGGGGGGTGAGTGAAATGAACTGCGACCGCATCATTGTTAAAATCAACGACCGCTGGACAGTCGAAAACGCGTCTTAATACCGGAAACGACATGGGCAAGAAAGTCATAGTCATAGGGACCCAGTGGGGCGACGAGGGCAAGGGGAAGATCGTCGATCTTCTTACCGAGCGCAGCGACGCCGTCGTGCGCTTCCAGGGCGGGCACAACGCCGGCCACACCCTCGTCATCAACGGCAAGAAGACCGTCCTCCACCTGATCCCGTCCGGCATCCTGCGCGGCAACGTACAGTGCATCATCGGCAATGGCGTCGTGCTGTCGCCGACCGCGCTGGTCGAGGAACTCGACATGCTCGAGCAGCAGGGCATCTCGATCAGGGATCGTCTTTGGATCAGCGACGCGTGTCCGCTGATCCTGTCCTGTCACGTCGCACTCGATCGCGCCCGCGAGATTGCACGCGGCGCCGCAGCCATCGGCACGACCGGGCGCGGCATCGGCCCGGCCTATGAAGACAAGGTCGCGCGCCGCAGCCTGCGCTTCGGCGACATGTTCCACCGCGAGCTGTTCGCGGCGAAGCTCGGGGAGTTGCTGAACTACCATAATTTCATGCTGCAGGAGTACTACAAGGCCGAACCGGTCGACTTTCAGAAGGTGCTTGACGAGGTCATGGCCCTGCGCGAACGCCTCGAACCGCTGGTCGCTGACGTCGCCGAGCTGATGCACCGCTATCACAAGCAGGGCGCGAGCTTACTGTTCGAGGGTGCGCAGGGGACGATGCTCGACATCGACCACGGTACCTATCCGTTCGTCACCTCGTCGAACACGATCGCCGGCGGCGCCTCGACCGGTACCGGCCTCGGCCCGCTCGCCTTCGACAGCGTGATCGGCATCACCAAGGCCTACACGACACGGGTCGGCTCGGGACCGTTCCCGACCGAACTCGCCGACGAGGTCGGCATGCACCTCGCAAGCAAGGGCCACGAGTTCGGCTCGACGACCGGTCGGCCGCGCCGCTGTGGCTGGTTCGACGCGGTCGCGCTGCGGCGCGCGGTGCAGCTGAGCAGCGTCACCAGCCTGTGCATCACCAAGCTCGACGTCCTCGACGGCCTCGACACGATCCGTATCTGCACTGAGTATCGCTACAAGGACAAGGGCGGCAAGCCGATGAACGCAGCGTCGTATGCTGGCGCTTCGGCCCTCGACGACTACGAACCGGTCTATGTCGACATGCCGGGCTGGAAGGAATCGACGACCGGCGTGCAGCGCATGGAAGACCTGCCACAGCCCGCGCGCGATTATCTGCAGCGCATCGAGTCGCTGGTCGAGACCCCGATCGACATCATCTCGACCGGGCCGGACCGGGTCGAGACCATCGTCCTGAATCATCCATTCTCATGAGGCTTCGATGAGACGTTTTCGCGCCCGTCTCCACGGGGGACGTGATGGTGTGCATTACCGGCGCTCGATCCCTGTGCCCATCCGCTCCAGCTGCGGCGCAGCCGCGCAGAAGCCCTGCGCCTCTACGCCCAGTGCCGCGTTGAACTTACTCGAGAGGTTCTGGAACGCCACGATTGCAGTGAGCTCGATAATGGCATCATCGTCGAAGTAACGGCCCAGCCGCGCAAAGTGTCCAGCGGTGGGGTTCTGATCCGACCAGGTCATCGCCTCGGAATACGCGAGCGCCGCCTTCTCGCGCTCGCTGAAGAGTGCGCTCTCTTCGAAACGTGCGAGTTCGGCGAGCTTTTCGCTATTGCCGCCGCGCTTGAGGACGAGCGCCGAATTGATATCCACGCAGAAGCGGCACCAGTTGATCTGCGACACGCGCACGGTGATGAGTGAGCGCAGCGCCGGTTCAATCGGCGAAGACCGGCGGTCGAGCGCGCCGTAAAGCGTCGCGAGGCCCAGAAACACGCGCGGGATCCGGCCCCACAGCCGGGCCGGTTCGAGCACCGCGCCGTACTTGCGGCGCTGATTCCAGAAAAACAGCCGCACGTACCACGGGAAACGGTGGCCACTCGGAGTCGAAATCACCGGCATATGTATCACCTCACTTGTGTCGGCGCAGCGCGATCCCCATCGAAAAACAGGCGGCGCGCGGTATGTGTCTGAAGTCGTCGATCGCGGCCACCGCTATTGCGTGGACGGCGCCGGATAATTGCATGCGCTTACCCCGACGACAACCGCGCCCGCTTGAGCAACAGCGAATTGCCGATCACCGACAACGAACTTGTGGTCATCGCGATTACGCCGATCATTGGGTGCAACAGGCCGAGTGCCGCGATGGGTATGGCCGCGACGTTGTAGAACCAGGCCCAGAACAGGTTCTGCATGATCTTGCGGAAGGTCGCTTTCGACAGCCGCACCGCCTCGACGACCTTGGTGAGTTCGCCACGCACCAGCGTCACGTCTGCCGCCTCGATCGCGACGTCGGCGCCGGCGCCGATCGCGATGCCGACGTTGGCCTGTTTCAGCGCCGGCGCGTCGTTGATGCCGTCGCCGACCATGGCGACGCGCTGGCCATATTTTTCCTGCAGGCGGCGCACGGCGTCGACCTTGCCCTCGGGCAGCACGCCGGCCATCACCTCGTCGATGCCAACCTGGGCCGCGACATGGCGGGCGGTGCGCTCGTTGTCGCCGGTGATCATGACGGAATGGATGCCCATGGCCTTGAGTGTAGCGATCGCCGCCTTCGAGTCCGCCTTCAAGGTATCGGCGACGGCGACGATCCCGGCGGCGCGGTCGCCGATCGCGACCAGCATCGCTGTCTTGCCCTCGTTTTCAAGATTGGTGAGCGCCTCGTCGAGTCCGTCGAGATCGATCCCGGCCTCGTCGAGCAGGCGCCGGCTGCCGACGCGGACGAAATCGCCGTCGATGCGCCCCTCGACGCCACGGGCCGTGACGGCCCTAAAGGCCTCGACCACGGGAACCTCGATGCCGCGATCGCGGGCGCCGGCCACGATCGCCTCGCCGAGCGGGTGTTCCGAACCGGCCTCGACCCCGGCTGCCGCCTGCAGCACCTGCGCCTCGTCGAATCCCGCGACGGTCACCACATCGGTCAGCGACGGTTCGCCCTTGGTGATCGTGCCGGTCTTGTCGAGTACGATGACCCGGATGTCCTTCAGGGTCTGGATCGCCTCGCCGGAGCGGATCAGCACACCGCGTTCGGCGCCGAGGCCGGAGCCGACCATGATCGCCGTCGGTGTCGCAAGCCCGAGCGCGCACGGACAGGCGATGACCAGCACCGCGACCGCGGACAGGATGCCGACCATCAGCGGGCTCAACTCGGGATTGACCCAGGGCAGGAATCCAGCGCCCCAAAGGAGGATCGGTCGCAGTTCGTCGGCGAATAACAGCCATACGACCAGACTCGCCAGACTGATGACGAGCACGGCCGGCACGAAGCGCCCGGTGACGCGGTCGGCGAACTCCTGGATCGGCACCTTCGAACCCTGCGCCTGCTCGACGAGGCGGATCACCTGCGACAGGAAGGTGTCGGCGCCGACGCGTGTCGCGCGGACCTTGATCATGCCTTCCTTGTTGATCGTCGCGCCGATGACCGCATCGCCCGGCGTCTTTTCAATCGGCACCGACTCGCCGGTCGCGATCGACTCGTCGACGTGGCTTGCGCCCTCGACGATCTCGCCGTCGGTCGGGATCTTGGCGCCGGGGCGCACGACCATGACGTCGCCGACCTGCAAATCGGCGATCGGCAGCTCGATCTCCTGGCCGTCACGCAAAACTGATGCAGTCTTCGCGCCGAGGGTCAGCAGCTTCTTGATCGCCTGTGAGGCACGGCCCTTGGCGCGGGTCTCAAGATAGCGTCCCAGCATGTGGAAGGTCATGATGGTCGCCGCCATCTCAATGAACGAGGTCATCGGATAGACGAAGCCGACGAGGCCGATCAGATAAGGCGGGGCGCTGCCCATGCTGATCAGCACATCCATGTTGGCGGTGCGGTTGGTGAGCGAGCGCCACGCCGAACGGTGGGTCGCGAGGCCGCCCGCGGTAAATACCACCGGGAAGGCGAGCACGGCGACGATCGCGAGGTATCCGGGGACCGGCGCCCAGAACATGTGCGCCATCATCAGCACCATGATCAGGGTCGTCGGCACGCCTGCGATCCAGACCCGCCGCCATGCCTGCGCGAGATAACGTTCCTCGATCTCCCCGGCTGTCGGGGCCTGCCCCGAGGGAGTTGCCTTCTCCTCCTCGACGGAGGCGACCTCATAGCCGGCCCGCTCGACGGCGGTCTTGATCTTGCCGGCATCGACCTTGGCCGGATCGAAGTGCACACTGACGCGATGGTTCACAATGTTAGTGCCGAGCTCGGTGATCCCGGCGAGGCGCCGGATCGAACTGCTGATGAGACCGGCACAGTGGTCGCTGCCCATCCCGGGCACGGTGAGCCGTATCCTTGTCCCACTCCGGGGCGCTTTCCCCCCGGACTCGGACAGGGCGGCCACTTCATAGCCCGCGCGCTCGACCGCCGACCTGATTCTTTCGGCATTGGCATGCTGCGCATCGAAATGCACCGTCACCTTGTGGGCGCCGATGTTCGTCTGTATGTCCTGCACACCCTGCAAACGCTTGAGCGAGGTCGTGATGATGCCGGCGCAGTGGTCGCTGCCCATGCCGGGGACGATGAGCTCGACGAGGGATGTTCCGTGCGGGTAATTGACTTGCTGCACCGCAGACTGCATTTGTCCCTTGTTCATATCATCCTCCAATTATCCCCCGGCAGCAGGAGAGTCCTGGCGACCGGGATTCGGTGGTCGATCGGCATGAATTGCCGGGCGGGGGAGCGCAGCGCTTTCGCCCGGCGATTGGCCTTGTTCCCGCTCAGTGATCGTGTCGCTTGTCCCCCTCAATCCTTTCCCCGGCGGCCGGTCCCTTCGCCTCCTGCTGCGCCATCATGTGTTCCATCATCTGCTCCATCATCTCCTGCATCATGTCCATGCGCCGTTCCATCATCTGCCGGTGTTCCTCAGCGGATTTTCCCATCCCCATGCCCATCATGCCGCGCATGCCGCCCATGCCCTCGTGCATCATCTCCATATGCTCCCGCATCAGGCGGCCGCGTTCCTCGGGGTCATCGGTCCGGTGAATGCGCTCCATCTCCTGGCGCATCTCCTTCATGTGCTCCTGCATACGGTCCATGTCCATCATGCCCATGCCGCCGCCGTGCATCATCATGCCTTGCTTCCGGTCTCCGGCATCCCCGCCCTGGTGATGCGCGTCGTCCGCATGGGTGGATGTCGCCGGCAGGGCCGGCAGGACAAGCATCGCTGCAAGGAAAAACAGTCCGTGTGTCTTCATGTTGACGCCTCCATTGGTGGTTGTCATTGCCGGCGATACGATTACGCCGGATCTCCGCCTTCATCTTTCCCGCAAGGAAAGGATGTAATGCACGAGGTCCCAGACCTCGTCCTCACGCCCGCGGAAGACGGCTTCATAAGACGGCATCGGCGTGCCGTCCAGCCCCGTCATCAGGGTGCGATAAAGATCCTCGGGCGTATTGCCATTGCCGAACATCTCCGGCCGGGTCAGATCCATCGGCATAATATGGAGACCCCGTTCGTCCCGCAGCATGCCCATGGCGCCGCGGCCGTCCGCCCCGTGACAGGCGGCGCAGCCCAGCTGATCGTGCCACTGGCCGCCGCGCCGCACGCTGGCGGCGGTGTACGCGGCAGGACCCGGGTAGTCGGGAAGGGCGGGGGTCGTTGCTTCCGGCAGAGGCTGCCGGATGAATTCGAAGGCAAGGTAGGCCGCGACCAGTCGGATCCCGTCTTCGCCAAGATTGCGGTACGACGGCATGAAGCCGGGGATGCCTTCACGGATCGTGCGCATCAGGTCAGTAAGCATCGGCAGCTCTCCCGAGCTCGTGGAGCGGAACTTGTAGCTGCCCCTGGTGAAATCGTTCGGACGGGGATGCGAGTACGGTCCGAGGAAGATCGCGGCGCCGCCGTCACCGCGACCCCGACTCCCATGGCAGTAGATGCAGCTCATCTCGTAGATCATCCGGCCCACGTCGAGGCCGGCCTGCGGCGCATGATCATGCTCCGCGGCATTGGGATCGGGGATGTGGACATCATGGGCATCAGCCTGGTCATCAACGTCATGATGATCGTGAGGATCGTGATGATGATCTTGCCCGGAATTGGCATGGAGTCCCGTTGATGCCAGTGTAAGCGCGAGCAGCAACACGCTCAGGATGGCCAGTTGGGTCGGATGTTTCATCATGCTTACTCCTTTTGAGAAGCGGTCCTGCGCTCAGAACGCGAGGTCGACGCCGGCGGCGATCAGATGCCGGAAGTTCTGCAGCGGGTTCGCGCCGGCATCGCCGGCGTTCCAGCTGTCGCGGAGCCAGAACGAGATACTGTCGCGAAAGTAATAGCGCGCCTGCAGCGTGAAGACGCGGCCGCTCGCGCGTTCGTCGATGAAGCCGCCGGCGTCCATGTAGTCGTAGCGCAGCGACAGCAGCCACGGGTCGGTCAGCAGGTAGTCGGTCTGTACCGTCAGCCCCCAGGCCTCGTCGTCGAATGCGGGGATCCCGTCCGGCAGGCCGCGGATCCGGTCGCGGATCGCCGCGCCATAGATGTCGAGGAGCCGGTACTTGATGTTCGCTGCGATGCCGTGGCGCTGCCAGTCGACCGGTTCGCCGCCGACCCGCGCGGTCTCAAAGCCCCACTGGGCCAGCGCGGAGACGCTGCCCGACAGGTAACGCTCGCCGCCGAAATTCATGCGCGCCATCAGGTACGGGTCCACCTTGCGGCCGCTGTTGCGCATGCCTGACCCGACGCCCTGCATGACGCCTGCTTGCAGCAGGAAGCGATCGATCATCATATGGAAGTCGACGCCGGCGTCGCCGTCGGTGTTGTACAGCACCGGGCGGGTGACCTCGACCTCACGGCCGTCCATGGTCTCGATGCCGAAAAACTTCGACGCGGCCGCATAGGGCCGCAGCGCGAGGCGCTGGTCGCCGTGGTCGCCCTGGCCCGGGATCGTCGCGATCAGCTGGCGGTTGGTCGGATACGAGAAGAACGACGACGGGTCGATCTTGCCTACCATCATCATCGGCCCCATGATCATCGGCCCACCTGCGGTATGTCCGTCGTGACCGTCATGTCCGTCATGATCGCCGCCGTTCGCTGCGCTGCGCCGGAACAGCGGTTCGAGATTCGCCATCACGTGGAACTCGTGGCCGATGCCGAAATGGTCGTCGTCGCCGCCGATGACGAAGAAATAGCTGATGTCCTCGGTCAGTGTCCCGGCGAGGTACAACTCGACTTCCTGCGGGAAGCCGAGCCGGGTCTCCGGTTCGGTCGTCCCGCTGACGGACTCGACGAAGTTGCCGTGCGTGCGCGCCGCGAAGATGTTCAGCAGGTCGGTCTCCGACCAGACATGGCCGATCTGGCGCTTGCGATGGCGCTCGCCATCGCGAATCATCGGGATCTGCAGCCCCGCCATGTGGAAGGCCTCGCCGAACTCGTTCAGGCGCGGCGGCTTGGTGTGGCAGGCGGTGCAGGTCAGGTTGTGTTTGCGCGCAAAGGCCGGAATCGCGTCAGCGGGTGCCGGATACAGCGCCGCCGCGACGAGCCCGGCGAGCAGGGCCGCGAACGCCACGGGCACGCGGGTCGAATGCATCGATGACATTGTAAATACTCCGATCGCTCCGAAATGATCGTGGGCCGGACTTCATGAAGCCGGCAGGTATACTAACCCCCTGGTCAGAGGGCGATCGGAGGTCGGTAGGGCGTCGTCGCGTTACGAGAGAGGTGGAATGCCGGTTCGGATCGCGGTGATTGCGCCGGAGGTATCGTCGTCTGTGCGGCGGCAGCTGCGGGCAATACCGTCGCGCAGCTGCCGATACAGCACAGGCAACCTCGCCCGTCGTCGCAGGCGGCCTCGCCGGCGGACATCGCTTCGGCAGCGGCATCGTGATGATGCGGCTCGGCAGCATTGTGATCGTGGTAGGTGACGTCACTGACCGCAGTCAAGGTCACGGCGGTCGCATGCGCGAGGTGACTGCCGCTCATCGCGAAGGCGAGCGCGCTCTGTAACAGGAACGCGAGCAAGGTCACGATCGCAGCGGCTTTTCTGGTTGCCCGACTGAAGGTCATGCTACTCTCGTCCGGAATTCTTCTGGCCGTGCTATAGCGATTGTAGCCTGTATATCGGCACGATCACAAGGAAACCATGACCATGCCCGATCCCGCGCCTCGCCTGCTCGAGCGCCTGGAGCGCGCCGGCAATGCGCTGCCGCATCCGGCGACGCTGTTCGCGCTCGCGCTGCTGCTGGTCATGGTGTTGTCGCAGATCGCGGCGTTGGCCGGCTGGTCGGTCAAGCGGCCGGCGCCGGACGGCGAAGGGACCATCACCGTCGTCGCGAAGGGTCTGCTGGAGAGCGACGGCCTGTGGTGGCTGTTCTCGACCATGGTCGAGAATTTCATCACCTTCCCGCCACTCGGTATTGTGCTGGTCGCGATGCTCGGAATCGGTCTCGCCGAGCGCAGCGGCCTGTTGCCCGCGCTGATCGAACGGGCATTGCGCGTGACGCCGCAGCACCTGTTGACCCCGGCGGTGGTGTTTATCGGCATCATGTCGTCGATGGCGCTCGATGCCGGCTATGTCGTGCTGCCGCCGCTCGCTGCCGCGTTGTATCATGCCGCGGGCCGGCCGCCGCTCGCGGGCCTCGCGGCGGCCTTTGCCGGCGTATCGGCCGGCTTCAGCGCGAACCTGTTCATCACCGGACTCGATCCGCTGCTGGCAGGCTTCACCCAGACCGGGGCGCAGATCCTGGAACCCGGTTACCGGGTTGCCGTGACCGCGAACTGGTGGCTGATGATAGCCTCTGCCTTCGTGCTGACCGCTGTGGGCTGGTGGGTCACGGCGCGTTATATCGAGCCGCGATTAATCGCCGGCGCGACGCCTGCGAAGCTGCCACTCGCTCCATCGGCGGCTGTCGAGGCTGAGACCGCTGCCGATGTTCCGCGTGCATTGCGGGCGGCCGGGATCGCGTTCGCTGCGGCGCTCGCGGCCGTGTTACTGATGATCCTGGTCCCGGGCGCGCCGCTGCACGGGCAGGGCGGACATTTTTCGCGCTGGGTCGAGGCGATGGTCCCGCTGCTGTTTCTGGTATTTCTCGCGCCGGGGCTCGCCTACGGCATCGTCGCCGGCACGATCCGCAGCGACCGGGACGTCGCCCGGATGATGTCGGAAACGATCGTGGCGCTGGCGCCGTACATCGTACTCGCCTTCTTCGCCGCGCAGTTCATCGCGGCATTCAGCTACAGCGAACTCGGACTGCTGCTCGCGATTGCCGGAGGCGAGTGGCTCGCGACATTGCCGTTACCGGCGACCGGCCTGGTCCTCGCGTTTATCGTCATGGTCATGGTCGCGAACCTGCTCATTGGTTCGGCGTCGGCGAAATATGCGTTCTTCGCGCCGGTCTTCGTCCCGATGCTGATGCAGGTCGGCATCAGCCCGGAGCTGACGCAGGCTGCCTACCGTATCGGGGATTCGATCACCAACGTCGTGACCCCGCTCAATCCCTATTGGGTCATCGTGCTCGCCTTCGTCCAGCGCTGGCGCGAGGGCGCGGGCGTCGGAACCCTGCTGGCGTTGATGATCCCGTACGCCATCGCCTTTGCACTGGTCTGGCCATTGCTGCTGATGCTGTGGATGCTGACCGGCCTGCCGCTCGGACCCGGCGGAGCGCTCGACTGGCGCCCTTGATCTTCGGGGCTGTTGTATTCCCGCTACTGCATTACCGATTTAACCAAACTGTCACAAGCCCGTCACGGCGCTGTCACGCGCAGCTCCTAAACTCGCTCCTGCAATCGCTGGTATGGCTATCCACCTTACACCGATTACTGGAGAGTAGAGATGAACGACACAACGCTTTCGGCGGTCACGTCGAAGAACAGCGGATCAGCACACAAGAACCGGGAGGATTCAATGACACATCGTTTCAAACTGACCGCGCTGGCCGCGGCCCTGGCCGTATTCGCAGCGGCGCCAGTCCATGCGGAGAAGGTCGAGACCAAGGGCGGGCTGAAGGTAAGCTCCGATGACGGTAATTTCGCATTTCAGCTCGGCGGCCGGGTGCATTTCGATACCTATATCTTCGACGAAGACCTCGTCCCCACGACCAGCACGACGGAGTTTCGCCGCACGCGCCTGACCCTGACCGGCAAGGCCTATGGCTGGGACTACAAGGTCGAGCAGGATTTCTCTGCGGGCAACACGACAGCCGGCTATCGCGACGTCTTCCTGTCGACCAAGGCGCTCGGTGGCACGGTGATGTTCGGCCAGTTCAAGCCCTTCCGCGCGATGGAGGAGATGACCAGCTCGAACGAGATCACGATGATGGAGCGGCCGTTTGCGACCGCAACCGGCATCTACAATGGCCGTCAGTTCCAGCAGGGCGTCGGCTACAAGAAGAACGACGACAACTGGACCGCAGGACTGTCGGTCTTCAATCTGCGCGACGCTGCCGGCCCGCGTAACGAAGGCGTCGGTTTTGCCGGCCGCGCGACCTTCACACCGGTGCGCAGCGACAACAGCACCATCCACCTTGGCCTTTCACTGAGCCACGAGAATGCCAACAGAGGCAGCGCCCTCGGATCGGCATCGGCGAGTTACGCCGGCCGCCGCGGCCCATCACAGACGATCGCGACCCAGGGCGACCGCTCCACGATTGATTTCGTCGGCCTCGAGTTCGGCATGACGCAGGGGCCGTTTTATGTCCAGGCCGAGTATGCGATGGGCACCTTCGGACAGGTCTCGGGCACCCCGGACGTCGATGTCAGCACCTATTACCTGATGGGCAGCTGGATGCTGACCGGTGAGACCAAGCCGTATCACACCTCGAACGGTGTGTTCCGCTCCGTCAAGCCCAACAGCACGGCCGGCGCCTGGGAGTTGACCGCCCGTTACGACTACATCGAGAACGAGGACGTGGATAACCTGTCGGCCACGACGATGGCGGTCGGCGTCAACTACTACATCAACCCGGCGATGCGGTTCATGCTCAACTACGCGATGGGCGAGAACGACGTCACCGGCGACGAGACCAGCCAGGTCGCTTTGAGAGGTCAGATGGCCTTCTGACGTCCGGGCAAGCAGTCATGGACACGGGGCGGCGGCCGCGAGGCCGTCGCCCCGTGTCTTTTCTGCGTTAGCCATCGGTGGATGCGGGACGGGATTCCTCTTCCATGACGATATATGCGCTGGGGCATTCATTCGCGCACAGGCCGCAGCCCTTGCAGTAATCGTAGTCGAACAGATAGCGCGAGCCGTCCTCGAACGGCGCAGCGCCCTTCAGCACCGCCTGGTCCGGGCACAGGGTCCAGCAGTTGTCGCAGGCCAGGCATTCGCCGCAGGAAAAGCAGCGCGCCGCTTCGGCAGCGGCCTGTCCGGCGTCATATCCGCCGGCGATCTCCCGTTCAAGGTTGCGTCTCGCGATCGGCAGCAAGGTCTCATTCGCGCGCGGCGCATGGTCGAAATAATTGACGTTGAGTTGCGCGAACGTGACAGGTGCGGGGCTCGCAATAGCGTTTCCGGTCAGGCCGCGCAGCCTGGCATCGATGGCGAGAGCGGCGCGCCGGCCGTCGCCGACCGCCTCGGCAACGGTGCCGTGATCGCCGCGCGCATCGCCGCCGACATGGACATCCTGGAACTGCGCGAGCCTGCCCGTACCGGCGTCTGCGGAGAGGAAATCGGCGCCGTTCAGCAGGGAGGCCAGGCCCTCCGGGTCGACGACCTGGCCGATCGCCGGGATTACCTGGTCGACATGCAGCACGGTCTCGGTACCCTCGAACGCGACGCGCTCGAGCCGTCCATTGTCGCGCGCGAGCTTTCGCATATGGACGAGTTCGATCCCGACGGCCCGCTCTCCGCGCAGGAGCAGGCGATTGACCCCGCGGTGCGGGTGGATGACCACCCCTTCCTCGATGGCCTGCGCGATCTCGCGCGCGAGCGCCGGCATGACCTCGTGCGCGGGCGTGTCCGGCCCCGGCGGGCCGTCGTGGGTGATCACATGTACCTCGGAGACGCCGCTGCCCTTCAGCACGCGGGCGAGGTCGATCGCGGTATTGCCGCCGCCGATGATCGCGACGCTAGCCATCGCAGGCACCTTGCCGACGTCTATCCATTCCTCGAGCAGCGCGAGTCCATTATGCAGGTCGCACGGGGTCACGCCGTCGACATCCCACAGGCGTCCTGCCTGGGTGCCGGGGCCGAGAAAGACCGCGCGATACCCGGCGCGCAACTCGTCGAGCGTGAAGTCCCGGCCGAGCCTTCGGCGCGGCTCGAACGCGATGTCACAGGCGAGCAGGCGCGAGATCTCGGCATCCAGCACCTTGCGCGGCAGGCGATACGGGGGCAAGGCGCTGCGGCAGACGCCGCCGGCCTCGGGTCTGGCCTCGAACAGCGTGACCCTGTGGCCGAGCCGGCGGAGATGCCATGCGGCAGAGAGGCCGGCCGGGCCGGCGCCGACGACCGCGACCGGCGCTGCGTCGGGCACGAGCGGTGTCAACGGATACGCCCAGTTGTT
>CAZJKV010000018.1:7410-26800 GCA_964546765.1 uncultured Chromatiales bacterium | reverse complement strand
CGTGCCCGCGCAGCCACCTCGCCCGCCGGCGGTCGGGCGCCCGCAACCCGCGCCACCGCCGCAACAGCAGCAGGAGCGGCCGGAAGGCCAGCGATCCTCGCCGCTGCATCGGTGAGGATAATCGGGGTCAGAGAAGAATAATTACAGGCGGACAGGTATCAAGATGAATGCACTGGAGCTGAAGATCCCGCCGGCGATATTCACCGCCGGCCTCGCGCTATTGATGTGGCTGACGCCCTCGATCGCGCCGTCGCTGTGGTTCTATTATCCGTGGCAGACGGCGGCGATGTGGCTGATCACCGTTCCCGGCATGCTGATCAGCTTTGTCGGTGTCGCCGCGTTTCGGCGCCAGCAGACGACTGTCGACCCCACCCGGCCGGAACAGGCCTCGACCCTGGTCGTAACCGGCATCTATCGTTTCAGCAGGAACCCAATGTACCTGGGATTCCTGCTGGTGCTCACAGGATGGGCGCTGCACATCTCCAATCTGCTCGCGTTCGCGGCGCTCCCGGTTTACGTCCTTTACATGACGCGATTCCAGATCATCCCCGAGGAGCGCGCGCTGCTCGCCAGGTTCGGCAGCGCCTACAGCGACTACAACAGGTCCGTGCGTCGCTGGCTGTAACCTACTCTGACCCCGTCCCGGTTTTGCGGGCGGTCTCGAGGCGGTCGACCTTCGCGTGCAGTTCGCGCACCAGCCTCAGCATCTCCTCGCGCTCGGCATGTGCGCGGGACTCGGTCTCGATGCGTTTGACCTCCTCTTCCTCATAGTGCTTTTCCTGCATCGTGCTGACGATGATGCCGATGAACAGGTTCAGTACAGTGAACGCGGTGATCAGGATGAAGCTGACGAAGTACAGCCACGCGTACGGATACACCTCCATGACCGGACGCGCGACCGCCATCGACCAGCTCTCGAGCGTCATGATCTGGAACAGCGAGAACAGGCTGCGCCCGAGGTGGCCGAAGGTCTCCGGGAACGACCGGCCGAACAGCTCGGTGCCCATGACCGCGAAGATGTAGAACACCATGCTGAGCAGGAGCGCGATCCAGCCGATGCTCGGGATCGCGCGCATCAGCGACTCGACGATATGACGCAGGCGGTCGACCTTGGTCAGCAGTCGCAGAATACGCAGGATGCGCAACGCGCGCAGGATCGCGAACGGCCCCGATGCCGGCACCAGCGCGATGCCGACGATGATGAAGTCGAACACGTTCCAGCCGTTCCTGAAGAAGCGGAAGCCGAACGCGTAGAGCTTGGTCAGGATCTCGATGACGAAGATCGTCAGCACGACGCGCTCGATATTGAGCATCAGCGTGCCGGCGTTCTGTTTCACATACTCGAAGGTCTCGAGGCCGAGCGTGATCGCGTTGAAGATGATAATCGCGATGATCAGGTTCTGGATCCGGTTGCTCTCGATCCATTCGCCGACACGCGCACGCAGGGTTCGGGGTGCCGTGGTATCCATTGGAATCCATTGTGATTATTGTCGCCGCCCATGATAAGCGGGGAGCGCGATTTATGCCAGTCGGCCCGACTCCGGTGATGGCTAGGCCGCATCAAGCACGAGCGTGCGACATGCACCGAGAGCAGGGGTCGCGGCGGTTACCAGTGAAGCGCGCGATAGCGTGAGAACTTCTTGTACTGGTGGTCGCGGATCCGCGCCAGGATGTCATCGAGCGTGCGCAGGGACTTCAGCACGTATGGGCCCTTGTTCAGCATCACGCATTCCGCGCGACCGGACATCGCGGCATCGGTCAGTTCGGCACGATTGATGACGCCCTTTTTCGTCATCGACTCGAGGACCTGGGTCGCCCATATCGCAGGCACGTGAGCTGCCTCGCACAGCCACAATATCTCCTCCTGAATCTCGGACAGGCGCTCGCCGCCGAGTTCGACGGCGAGGTCGCCGCGCGCGATCATGATGCCGAGCGGAAAGCGCCCTATCGTTCCGAGGATGATCTCTGGCAGGTTGTCGACCGCGCGCCGGGTTTCGATCTTGGCGATGACAGGCTTGTCCTCTGCGTTGCGCCGGGTCAACTCGCTCATCAGTCGCTCCATGTCTGCCAGCGATTCGACGAAGGAATAGCCGACGATATCGGCATGTGTGACGACGAAATCGAGATCGACGAGGTCCTTTGCGCTCAGTCCGGACAGGCCGAGATCGGCACCGGGGAAATTGATACCCTTGTCTGCGCGCAGCAGGGATCCGTGGGGACGGGCCTCGGTGATCCGGACCAGCACACCGTCGGGTCCGGCGTGTTCAACGGTACCGCCGATCTTGCCGTCATCAAACCATGCTTTCTGCCCCGTGGTTATCCTGTTCAGTACCTCTCCATGGGTACAGGCGATAACGGCAGTCTGCCTGTTATTACCGGGTCTCCCGGGTACGGGTTCAGCACTGACAAACAGGTAGTCGCCGACATTCAGGCGCAGCTCGACTTCTACCTCCGGGAACTCGGAAAACTCCCATAGTGCAAGCCTGGAATAACTACCGTCGCGTCCGGGGCGGCGATGTTGCAGCGTTGTGTCACGGCATAGATACGCATTATTACAGCACTCTGCGAGCCATCGGCCCTGACTGTTTCTCACAAGCAGCGTGAAATGCCTGCGTTTCCCCCGAGTATCACGGAATTCGAGGCGGTCACCGCCCTGAAAATCCCGATACAGTTCGTCCGGTACGCGGAAGCGCCGGTTGCCATCGTCATCGGCGGCGGCAATCCGCGCATGCGTCGGGGTTGCAGCAGATTCGAGCATCACCGTCGCCGGTGCCAGTGTGCGGCCATAGCGGTCACGACGGACGCGGACATGGACAACCGCGGGGATCGACATCAGCGGACCGGTGCGCAGCTTGTGTCCACCCAAGTCCATCATGATCCGGCAGCGCCTGCCAGTCTCCTGTTCCGCGCTTCGCACATGCGCTATCAGCGCCTCCCAGACGGTGGGATCGTCATGGGCGCAATTGATGCGCGCACAATCCATTCCCTTTTGCATCAACTCCCGGATCATCGGGTAGTCGCCGGCGAATCCCGCCGGCAGGGTCACCATGATCCGGGTGTCACGCCGCGCGGACAGCGGACCAAAAATCCGGTCGGTGTTGATGATCAGTTGCTGGCGGCCCGAATTGAACGAAAGGGTGCTTGCTGCGGTCGGTGAATGCCCCGGTCGCTCGCCACCGAGGAGTTCGACGATACGATCCAGTGTCGGGACCACGCGCGATTCGCAGCGTCCGAGGGAGGATATGCCGGTTGCGGCAAGCGCTTCCTGCAGGTGCCTCAGGTCGAAGCGGCGCAGCGCGAGATACTGTGCGAGATTACGCGCGCCGGGGCAGGCTTCTCCGGTGGGAAAGCCGTTGCGGTAACGCGCCAGGTCGCGCTCCGCCATCGCGGTGATTTCATACCGCAGTGATACGAGCTGTTCGAGCAGGGAAGCGCCGGCAGCGTCAGGAGAATCCGCCGCATCGCAGCGCGCGAAGGTAATCGTGTTCATCGGGATCCATGACCGGGATATCGGTCATGAGATTGTAAGCGCCACTATGTGACGCTTTGATGAACTCGTCAGGGTGGAGGCGGGCCGCCGTCGCGTACCAGGCGGACGTGAGCGACGAGATGCTTGCCGACGGGATTGTCGTTACCACTCAGGTAGTGCACGACCCAGGCAGTCTCAGGGTCCACTGCGGCTGGTGTGGCGCTGAAGAAGGCAGCGCCGGGTGCGTTCGGAAAGACCTGCTGGTTGATCGCCGGTGCATCGGCGCAGCGCTCGACGAGGCTGCCCAGTTCCTTGGCGTTCGGCAGGCGCCAGCCGTCCTGGTCGCCGGCGTCGATCAGCGCCTCCCGCCAGGTGAAGATGTCCGCCGCGCCGGTACATTCGCTGCCGTTCCATTCCTGGCCGCGCGCGCAGCGCTGCCATTCGAGCCCGGTCGGGACATGGCGCACGATACTGCCGTCGCCAATCGCGGTGAAGTCGCCGGACGGCGCGGTCTCGGCGAGTCCCGTGTCACAGGCGCTCGCGTTGTCGGCGATATCGGCAGCATCTGCCGGCGGAATCGCCGGTCCGCCGCGCACCAGCCGTGCGCGGTAGGCCGTGAACTTGTCGTTCCAGCCGTCGTCGGCGCTGTTAAAGTTCATCGTCCAGGCCTTGCCCGAAAAGCCGGCGACGGTCGTGCCCGACCAGTAGACGGGATTCGTGGTGTCGAAATTCGGCAACGCGCCGAGCGGGAGCGCCGGATTCAGCGCGCCCCGATGGGCGATCGAGTGTAGTTCGTCGATCGTCGCCAGGCGCCAGTCGCTCGCGCCGCACATCCCCGCGGCGTTGACCGCTTCGATGAACGCGTAGGTATCCGAGTTGAACGCAGGCAGATTGCAACTGCCGTCGATCGCGGCGCACAACCCGCCGTCCTGGACGCCCTGGTTCGCGCCGGCGGCCTGACCGGGATCGAACCAGCTGTAGCTGTGGCTCAGCGAGCGCAGGTGATTGACGTTTCCGACCTTGATCTCCCAGATCAGGCCGGTGACGTTGTCGCGCGAGCAGCCCCAGTCGTTCGGGTTCAGCCCGAGGAACGGGGTCGCGGGGCAGGCGCCGACGCCTGCCGGCTGGCCGCTGTTGCAGATGCGCGTGAAGTCGAAGCCGGAGGGGCCGTCGCCGGTCTTGACCAGGGTCCCGGCGTTTGCGGCGGCGTCGCGGCCCTGAAAGGCGTCCTGGCCGGGGTGGGTCGGCACGGCCTGGGCGCAGCCGGTGAGCTTCGCGTTCGCCGTGCCGGTGCGATTGATATTGGTGTCCTCGTCGGCGCACCAGTCGACGCCGGTGTCGTTCAGTTCGGCGAACGGCGCGTCGATCCCGGTCGGGATCGAACGGACCTGCATCACCGACAGGGTGCGCTGTCCGCCCGGGTGCGCGGCCTCGAGCAGGAACCAGTAGGCCGTGCCGGAATCCAGCGCATCGGTTTGGAACGGGCTTTCCGCGTCCGGTGCCAGCGTGCCGCCGTCATGCGCTGCGCAGTTCGCGACGCCGCCGTCGATCGGCGCCTCCGCCTGGCACAGGTCGAACTTCGTCCCGGGGAAATCATCGGCGTTCCAGCTGAGCAGGATCCGCCCTCCGCCCGGCGTCGCCTGCAGCACGAGTTCGGGGAAACAGTCGATCGCGACATTGGTGACGTTGCCGCTGGGCATGCGGCCTGCGCCGTTGCCGATGACGCAGTCCCGGCCCGCCGGCTGGTTCTTCACCGTGACTTCGAAGGGATCCCTGTGGGTGAGTGTGGTGACGAACGTGAACTCGCCGTCGTTTTCGATGGCGAGTTCGTCGATCCCGTTGTTCTGCAATACGACGGTGGCGTCGCCGTCGAGCCCGGTGACCGAGCCGCCTACCGTGAAGCGCCCGGGCTCACCGTCGAGTCCGGAGCAACCGGCGAGCAGCGCCAGGGCGACGAGTGCTGCGATGATCGGCAGGGTCTTGTATGAGATGGGCATGCGCTGTCGCGTATCCTGCCGGGTTTCGTTGTTATCGGATTTATCAGGGATTTTCATCTTCTGCTCCGGTCGCTGTCAAGGCGCGTGCGGCGATGCGTCACTTGCGGGCGATCAGGTGCACGACCGAGCCCGTGCCCTGGCACTTGCCGTCCAGGACGACGTCGGACTCCGTCTGTTCGAGGTCGAGGATCAGGCAGCCGGCGAACGCGGCCTCGAGTTCATGCAGGGTATACAGCAACGCCGGATCGGACGGGCCGCCGGTGCCGAGCGCGACCTGGTCGCGATGAAAGGCCTCGAGCATCAGCAGGCCGCCGGGCTTCAGCGCATCGATCATCGCCCGGTGGATGAACGGCCGCCGGGCGGGTGGGAAATGGACAAAGATGCAGGCGACGAGGTCGAACGTGGCGACCGGCCAGGCCCATTCGAGGACGTCGACGCACAGCGTCGCGATCTCCGTCCCACGGGCCTCGGCGCGGGCCTCGGCGCGCGCAAGGGCGTGGGGGGAGAGGTCGACCGACAGGACGTGCATCCCCTGTTCCGCGAGCCAGACGCCATTGCGTCCCTCGCCGTCGCCGATCGCGAGGGCCTCCATGCCTGGGCGCAGCAGTGAGCGGTGTTCGAGCAGAAGCGTGCTCGGGGAGTCGCCGAACAGGTTCTGTGAGGCGGCGTAGCGGGAGTCCCAGTCCGCCGTCGTCCCGGCCATGGTCAGCCGTGGACGGCGGTCCTTGCGCGGGTGAGGCCGCCGAACAGCAGCAGACCGGCCAGCAGCGCCGCGGGCGCGGGATACTGCACCGCGTAGACCACCGGCGTCAGCGCCCAGCGGGTTACGGTGCGCAAGGCCTCATTGCCGGCGATGACGTCGGCGATCGGGGGTGAGACGCGATAGTACCACGCGACGAAGGCGCGGCCCGGCGCGTTGGTCAGCAGGTAGTCGTCACGGAAGGTGCGCAGCACCGCTACCTGCGGGTCAAGATAGCTGCCCCAGGCTGCGGTCGCGATGAAGCAGCCGCCGCCGCTGCTCGGGCCGGGGCCGGGGGCCTCGGTGACGGTCGTGGTCTCGCTGTCGGTATTGTTGCTGAGATCGGTATCCTCGCTGTCGCCGGCGAGCGCGGTCGCCTCCGCCTCGATCTCGCCGAGCTGCTCCGCGCGCACGACGATATCGACGCTCGCGGAGGTCGATGAATTAATCAGCCCCATGTCGCACAGGACGAAGTCGCCGTTCGGATCACAGCCGGAACTCGCGGACACGAAGACCGTGCCGGCCGGCATCGAGAAGGTCAGGGTCACGTTCTCGGCGTGGTCGTTGCCGATGTTCTCGACCAGCGCGGTATACCTGACGTTGTTGCCGACGACGACCGGGTCCGGGTTGTCGCTGAGCGTGACACGCAGATCCGGGCCGGTCACGACGCCCGACTGGACCGTCGTCGTGACCTGGGCGGTGTTGTCGGCGGGATTCGGGTCGGTGTCGCCACTCGACACCGTCGCGCTGCTCGTGACCTGTCCAGCCGCGGTCGGCGACGTGAAGACGGTCACGGTCGACTGCGTGCCGGCCGCGAGGCTCGCGCGGGTGCAGGTCACCGTGCCTGCGTCGTGTGCGCAGGCCCAGGTCCCGGCTGAGGTGGCGGTGTATTCGAGCGTGTCGTCGAGTGCGAAGATGAGTTGCAGGTCGGTCGCGAGAGAAGGACCGTTGTTCCTGATGATCGTGCTGTAGCCGAGGTCGGCGTCGATCAGCACCGTGCTCGAGGAGCCGGTCATCGACAACTGGAGGTCGGCGCGGGTGTCGACGTTGATGTCGAAGACGTGCGCGAGCTGAAAGCCCGCGGCCGGCTCCGGTGTCGGGAGGGCGCCGTCGAAGGTGACGGTCGCGAGGTTCGAGATCGGCCCGCGCTGGCTCGCCGTCACCGTGAGGTCGACCGTCGCGACGCCGTCGCCGGCGGGCAGGTCGCCGAGCTCGCAGGTGACGACCCGGCCCGTCTGCGCGCAGCTGCCAGCGGACGGTTCGCGTGCGCTGACCGTGAGGCCCAGCGGGATCGTATCTGTGACGATGACGTTGCGCGCGGCTGCGGGCTGGTTGTCGATGGTCAGGCGATAGGTGAACGGCTGGCCGGCGATGATCGTGTCGCCGTTGTTGATCGTGCCGGTACCGTCCGCACCGCCGCCGGCCGGGACGACGATGCCGGTGGTCGTGGCGCTGGTCGTGATCCTGACGTTGGTTGGCGTGTAGACCTCGGTTGACTCGGTGATGTCGGTGTTGTTGATCGGGTTCGGATCGACCTCGGTCGCGGTAGCCGTCGCGGTCGAGGTCAGCGTGCCGTTGGCGGTCGGGCTGGCCGTGATCGTCCTGACGATGCTGGCGCCTGCCGCAAGCGCACCGATATTGCAGTCGGCAGAGGCCGCGTTCGGCGTGCAGTCCGGCGCGAGCAGGTTGTTGACGCCGCCCGCGATCGCGAATGCGAGGCTGACGTTGCTCGCTGCGCTCGGGCCCTGGTTCGTGACCGTGACCGTCCAGGACACCGGCGTGCCAACCGCGGCCGGATCCGGCGCGTCGATGATCGTGATCGCGAGATCGGCGACGTTGACGCCGGGCGGTGTGACCTCAACCGCGCCGATATCGCATTGCGGGGTCGTGTTCCCGTCGCCGTCGGCCGGGCGCGGGAAGCTGCGCTGGTCGGTCTCGGGACAGGTGGCGTCGTTGCCGGAATCGATCGCGAGGCTGCCCGGATTCGGCACATGGACCGCGGTCGGCCCGCCCTGTCCCGCCAGCAGGTTGCCGAGCTGGGCCGGGGTGCTCGTGAGGTCACCCGCCGAATTGAGATTACAGGTGGCCGCGGCCTCGAGGTTGTATCCGAGCGAGGTGAACCTCGGCGAGGCCTCCGGCGAGCACGAGTTGGTGATGATGTTGTGCTCGAGGTCGGCCCGGCCGTCGGCGCCCGACACGTCGTTGAGGAAGATGCCGGCGCCCGCGCCCGCGGAGTTTCCGGTGATCGTGACGCTCTGCAGGATGGCGGGCTTTCTCAGGTACAGGCCGCCACCCGCGGTCGGGGGCTGCAGGGCGCCGCCCGGCGCCGTCGTGATGTTCCCGCTGATCGTGCTATTGCTGACCCTGAGTACCCGTTGCGGGTTGGTCGCGCTGCCCGCTGCGGCGTCATGGTAGATGCCGCCGCCCTGGTACGACGTATTCCCGCTGATGGTGCTGTTGATGACCGTCAGTTCGCCGCTTGCGGCGTCGACGAAGCCGCCGCTGCTGAAGTTCCAGATACCACCGCCGTGCATGTTGGCGAGATTGCCGCTGATCGTGGTATCCCTGACCGTGACGGTGGCGCCGCTGATATGCATACCACCGCCGTCCGCCGCGTTCGGGACCAGGTTCGAGATGGCCTCGTTGCCGGAGATGACGCTGTTGTTGATCTGGACCACGCCGCCTTGGATCGAGATGCCGCCGCCGTTGGACGGGAAGGGCGTCTGCGGGCCGGGATGATTGCGGTTGTCCGCGCTGTTATTGCTGACGATGACGCGCTCGAGCAGCATCGTCACCGCGCTTCCCTCGATCGAGAAGTGATAGATACCGCCGCCGGCCGCGCCGCCGAGCGGTTCGCTGTGATTGGCGGTGACGATACTGTCGCGCATGACCAGCACACCCTGACTCCGGACGCCGCCGCCCGGATCATTGACATGACCGCCGGTGATCGTGACGCCGGTGATCTCGGCGCTCGCATCGGGACGGACGTCGAATACGCGGTCGAGCCCGTTCGCGTTGATGATGGTGCTGGCAGCACCGGCGCCGCGGATCGTCAGGTTGCCGGTGATGTCGAGGTCGCCGGTCGCCGCGTTGTCGTTACCGCGGCCGGCGATGCCGAGGGTGTAGGTCCCGGCGCCAAGGATGATGGTGTGGTTGCCGGGCCATGCATTCGCCTGCTGGATCGCGGCGCGCAGCGTGCAGGCGCCGGTCCCGGTGTCGCAGACGCCGTCGCTGACATCGGCATCGACGACGTCGGCTGTGTCATTGACGATATAGACGAACGCAAAAGACGGCAGGGGTAAAACGAACAGCCCCAGGAACAACAGTATGGCGCCTATGCGCGTTCGTATCGAGCTGTTGTTGGTTTGCATCGACCCGCCCGGTGGGGATGTCACAACCCGGATTGCCCGGGATTGCGGCCGTGATGATAGTGGCAAGCTCCGATTATAACATATTAGAATGTGCGGAGATTTCCTCGCTACCATTATTAACTTCAACGATTTACGGTCAAAGATTTACATAAAACGGGTGTGCTTGTCGAATGATTTGTCGCCGGGACGGCAGGGGGAGATGGTGGCCAGGGACGGAATCGAACCGCCGACACGGTGATTTTCAGTCACCTGCTCTACCAACTGAGCTACCTGGCCGTGGGCCGGGTTCGCGGCGTCGAAACAGCGCGCCGCGGGGCCCGAACAGGCGAACGCGTATTAAACCCGTCCCCGCCATATCGAGTCAAGTCGTTCTGTCCGCGGGTTTTCTCCCGCGCGCCGTCGCATTTTGGCGGATGACGGCCATCACCGCGGCCCTGGTCGCGCTCCTGGCACTGGCCGGGTGCGGTCGCGATGCACAGCGCGGGGCGCCGCCGGTCACCGGCATGACGCTGATCCCGGCCGGCGAATTCGTCATGGGCAGCCAGCGCGTCGATGATGAGGGGATTCGGGAGCAGTACGGGTTCACTATCGAGCTGTTCCTGAACGAGCACCCGGAGCACCGGGTCCGCCTGGACGACTACTACATCGACGATTTTGAGGTCACGAACGCGCAGTTCCGGGCATTCGTCAGGGAGACCGGGCGTCCGGAGCCGGCCGAGTGGGTGCAGAACGCCTATAACGTCGACGACGACAAGCTGGAGGCCGCCCATGTGAGCAACCTGCGCTGGATCGCCGTGGACTACTTCAATATTGCCCGCGACCCCTCGGTCATGGACCGCGATGAGCTGATCGCCGAGATGATCCGGATCCAGCGCGAACGCGACCGCCTGCCGGTCACCGCGGTGAGCTGGTTCGACGCAGAGGCCTATTGCACGTGGCGCGGCAAGCGGCTGCCGACCGAAGCCGAATGGGAGAAGGCCGCGCGCGGAACCGACGGCAGGGAATATCCGTGGGGCGACGGATGGATCCACGGCAAGGCGAACTCAGGCGACCAGGCGGAGGGCGACGAGATACTCGCGCCGGTCGGTTCGTATCCCGGCGATGTCTCGCCCTACGGCGTCCATGATATGGCCGGGAACGTGTCGGAGTGGGTCGCCGATTGGTACCTGCCCTACGACGGCGCGGAGTACTGGCACGAGGCCTACGGCCAGCAGCGCAAGGTCGTGCGCGGCGGTGGCGCCGGGCTTGGCCACTACGCGCTCAGCATCTTCTTCCGCGCCGCGCGCCGCGCCCATGCCGAACCGGAGATGGTCAGCACCGACGTCGGCTTCCGCTGCGCGAAGGATGTCGGCTGATTACTTCTTTTCAGGCGGTACGAATTCGCCGGGGAGTTCGGAGCCGTCACCGAAGAAAAACTTCTCCATTTCCTTTTCGAGGAACTCGCGGGCACGGGGCTCGATCGGCGACAGCCGGTTCTCGTTGATCAGGATGGTCTGGTGGCCGAGCCACATGCGCCACGCCTCCTGCGAGACGTTTTCGTAGATGCGCTTGCCGAGTTCCCCAGGGTAGACCTGGTAGCTGAGGCCCTCGGCCTCCTTACCCAGCTTGGCGCAATGGACCTTGCGTGACATCGACGGTCTCCTGTGAATCGAACCAGTGCCTGACCAGGCGCGCGACTGGCGCGGGCATGCCCACCCCGGGCGTCGCGCCGCGATCGGCGCGCTTCAGGTCGGCATTGTACCAAAGCCGGTGCCCACCCTCCATGACGCCGCCGCTGTCCGTGACGCAGGCGTGCACCGGCCGGATCGTCAGCACGAAGTGCGTGAATCCATGCCGGACATCGGGCAGCGCGGTGACCGCGCCGACACGACAGTGCATCGCGCCGGCGCACCATGCCGCGATCACCTCGAGGTCCAGGTGTTCGGCCGGTGCCTCGGGCAGGCTCCAAAGCCCCCCCCAGATCCCGGCCGGCGGCCGGCGCTCGAGCAGGATCTCGCCTGCCGGGTTCGTCAGCAGCAGCAGCGTTGCGCGGCGTTCCGGGCGTTCCGCCTTCGGTTTCGGCGTGGGGTAGGCCGTCGCCCGCTGCTCGCGAAAGGCGCCGCAGCCGGACGCGAGCGGACAGTGCGTGCAGTCCGGGCGGGTGCGGGTGCACAGCATCGCGCCGAGATCCATGATCGCCTGGGTGTAGTCGCGTACGCGGTGGTGCGGCGTCGCATCGTCGGCCAGCGTCCACAGGCGGCTCTCGATCCCCGGCCGCCCCGGCCATTCGCCGATCGCGTGATAACGGCACAGCACCCGCTTGACGTTACCGTCGAGGATGGGGTGGCGCTGGCCGTGCGCGAGCGCGAGGATCGCGCCGGCGGTCGAGCGGCCGACGCCGGGCAGCGCCTGCAGCGCATCTATGGCATCCGGGAAGACACCGCCATGAGCCTCGTGCACGATGCGCGCACTGCGGTGCAAGTTGCGCGCGCGGGCGTAGTAGCCGAGTCCTGACCACAGATACAGGACCTCGTCCTGCGACGCGGCGGCGAGCGTGGCGATATCGGGAAAGCGCGCGACGAAGCGTATGAAGTACGGGACCGCAGTCGCGACCTGGGTCTGTTGCAGCATGATCTCGGAGATCCAGACGCGGTACGGGCTCGGTTCATGCTGCCAGGGCAGGTCTTTGCGCCCATGGCCGTCGAACCATTCGAGCAGCCGGTCGGAGAACGCCGGCGCGGCCTCTCGGCTCAACGCAACAGCCGCTTAAGCTGCTGGTCGACCTTCTCCTGCAGCTCCTGCTTCAGCTCCTCCTTTTCTTCGTCGGCCTCGCGCTTCAGTTCCTGCTTCTTCTCATCGGTCTTCTGCTTCACCTCCTCGCGCAACTGCTCAACCTGGGGCGCGAGCTTGTCGCGTAGCAGATTGCGCAGGAAGTCCGAATCGATTCGGATGTCCGGCGCCATCAACGCGCCGGTGATCCTGATCGGGACATCGACGCCCTTGACGTCGTCCAGGCCGGCGCCGCCCTGGCCGGCGGCGGTGTCGACGATGCGCGCGCGCAGGCGGTAATCGATGCTTTCCTTGACGATATCGACCTGGCCGTTGCCGGCGAGGCGCAGATAGGGCGAGCTTGCGCTCAGGTCCTCATTGCGTACCAGGCCGTCGCCGATCTGCAGGCTGCCGCGCAGTTCGGTGAAATCGGTCTCGCGCGCGACATCGGGCGGCGGCGCCTTGCCCTGCAAGCGCGCGCTCGCCTCGCGGATCATCTGCGCGCTGTTGAATCCCTTGATCGCGCCGTTGCGGAAACTGAAGTTCGCGTCGCCTTTCGCGCTGCGGCGCAGCGACTCGTCGGTGATGCCGCGCGCGGTTGCGCGGATGCGAAAATCGGCGGTCCCGCTGACGAGGTCGATATCGAGCATGTCCTTCAGCAACGGCTGTGCCTGTACACCGCTCAGCGACTCGTCGATCGAGAAGGACGGGACGTCTCCGCGCGCGTCGAGCCGGACGTTGCCTGCGTAGCGTCCGTCATAGAGCGCCGCTTCGATCGGCGTGACCGCGATGACGCCGTCCTTCGCGCGGGCCCGTAGACGGTAATCGTTCATCGTCAGTCCGCTGACCTTGAGCCTGCCGATGGTAAGACCGCCGTCGATGTCGAGTGTGCGCAGGGTCTCGAGCGGAAGCTCGAGGGCCGCGGCCGGCGCCGTCGCGGGCGTTGCGACAGGCGCATCTTCGGGTGACAGGTAGCGGTCGATGTCGATCTGGTCGAGCGCCAGTTCGAAGACGATCGCCGGGGCGTCGAAACCGCGCACCGTTGCGTTGCCACGCAGCTGGCTGTCGTCGAGCGTGAGTGCGATGTCCTTGACGCTCGCATGATCGGGGCCGGTCTCGAAACTGAACGCGAGCGAGGCCTTCGACAATGCCGCGGGATCGGCCGTCATGGGCGCCTCCGCGCCGAGCGTCTTCAGCAGTTCGCGCGGCCGGATGTCGGCGATATTGAACGTGCCGGCCAGGCGCGGTTCGTCGAGGATCTCCTGACCGCGCAGGCTGCCGTTCGCGCGGAGCCCGAGCGTGGTCAGCGCGAACGCAGGCATCTCGACGGTCTCGCGCCCGAGGTCGACGCCGATATTGCCCTCGAGCGCGATGGTCGTCGGCTGTACCGGTAGCATGTCGCCGTTGAGACGAACCTGCAGGCGCAGGTTCTCGGCCATGAAGAACTGGTCCATGATGCGAGCGGTGAGGCGTGCCGCGAGGCTGACATCACCGTCGAGTGCAGGCTCGCCGGAACGGAAGCTGAAGTCGAGCGAGAGGTCGACCGGCCGGTCGACCTCTATCCGGCCACTCTCGAGATTGAACGCGGTGAGGTCGAAGGCGGTGCCCGCCGAGTCGTCACGCCAATGGATCGCGGCATTACGGATATCGAGTCCGCCGATCGTCAGCATCGCGGGCAGGGCGAATGCGGGTTCGGCCCCCGGTCCCGGCGCGGCCTCAGGCGCCGGTTTCGGGGCTCCCGGGGACGCGGCGTCCCGTTCGCCGGGCGGCGCCACGAGGTCGTCCCAGTTGCTGCGGCCGTCGGCGTCGACGGCGAGCCGTACCTCGAGCCCGTGCAGCGTCACCGTGTCGAGTTCGATCCTGCTGCTGAAAAGCGGGATCAGCCGCACCTTGACCCGTGCGTTGCTGATCTGCGCGAAGGGCTCGGGGCCGAAGCCCTCGGCATTGCCGAAACTGACCCGTCCGGATTCGACACCGATCCACGGAAATACCGACAGTTCGAGATCGTCGACGATACGCAGTTCGCGTCCGGTCGCTTCCTTCACGATTTCCTCGATCCTGTCCCTGTAGTCGTTGGGGTCGATCAGGATCACTGCGGCGACCAGGGCGGCAACGAGGAGCAGCAGGAGCGCGCCCGCGATGATAAAAAGTCGTTTGATCATGGTAGCTTGAGACATCCGGGTCTGGTGGTGGTTCCTGACTGCAGCCTACCATCAGGCTGCCGGCTGTCAATGCCGCTGGCCGTTTGCCATGCGGCCTGACGGCTGTGTATATTGGGCCATGAACCCGTCATATTGCGGGGTGCGTCGTCAAGCAGCAGATACTTATAGATGGCAATTTCCGAGACCCGGGCAATCGTGATCGAAGACGACAGGGGCGGGGGTGCGGACGGGACCCTGTATGTCAGAAAGTTCAGCACCCTGGATCGGGTCCTGCGCGCCCTCGTCGCGCTCGGTGTGCTATGGCTGCTCGCGCTGGTTTCCGTCCTGATCCCTGTCGCGCATTTTGTGCTGGTGCCGGGCTTCCTGCTGGCGGGCCCGGTCGTTGCGCTGATGCGCTATCGCGTGACCGAGGTCAACGAACGCATTACCGGGGTCTGCCCGATCTGCCACGACGCATTGGAGATTCAGCTCGATTCCTCAGACAATCTACCGATGTGGACCTACTGCCCCCCGGCAGGCCATCCGATTCAACTGCTCGATGCCCGGCTCGCGGGCCGTCGCACGCCCGGCGAGGCCTGATCCATGGGGCGCGCGATCTTCGCAATCTTTCTGATACTGATCATGTTGATCGTCGGCACTGCGACGCTGATGCTGATGCTTTATACCCTCGGCCTGATCGGCCAGTAATGGAGATGTACATTTCAGTTTATTAGGGAGGAAAATGTATGAGTGACTACTGTGTCGTTGTCGTGAACAGTTCCCGCGCTCGTTTTTTCACCCTGGAGGCCGCCACGGTCCCGGAACTCGAATCAGGACCCAATCTCGTTGAACGTACCGACCTGGTCAATCCCGAATCATCGCTGTCCGGCCGCGAGACCTGGACCGAGGCGAAGAGCGGCCGCAACACCGCCCGCGGCGGCGGACCCGCCCATGGCTATGACGATCACAGGGACAGCCACGACGACGAGGTCATCCGGCGTTTCGCACGGCGCATCGCCGAGGCGACCGAGACCCTCGCGCGGCGCAACGGCGTCAAGTACCTGGTGCTGGTCGCCGCGAACCGGATGCTCGGCTACCTGCGTGAATGCATCACGCTGCCGTCGGGCAAGAAGATCGAGGTGCGCGAGGTCGCGAAGGACCTGGCGCGCCTGAATCCGAAGCAGATCCAGAGAAATCTCAACAACCACGGGGCATTGCCCGCGTGCGATTACAAGGCGGCGATGCACTGACCGCCTGGCCCGTTTGCCCCGCGATGGCGGAGTGGAGCGGGTGATGGGAATCGAACCCACGTATTCAGCTTGGGAAGCTGATGTTCTACCATTGAACTACACCCGCGCGGCGCCCGCCATTCTGACGCGCCGGGTGGAAGGCGGTCAAGCGTGTCACCGGCCGGCTTGTGGTATCTTGACTGTGTCCTGCAGTCGTTACGTCACATTCAGAGGTCCGCATAGCAATGGAAATTTACGTCAACGGGGCGCCCCGGCAGTTTGCCGGCGAGGTCACGATCGCGGCCCTGCTCGATGAACTCGGTTGCGCCGGCCGCCGCGTCGCGGTCGAGATCAACCAGGATATCGTGCCGCGCAGCGGTTATGCCGAGCGCCGCGTGCAGCCTGGTGACCGGGTCGAGATCGTCCAGGCGATAGGCGGGGGCTGATGTCGATGACACAACCTGCCATCGAGTCCCGCGCGACGACCGGCGCCGATGACCCGTTGCGGATCGCCGGCGTCGACTACCGCTCGCGCCTGCTGGTCGGCACCGGCAAGTATCGTGACCTCGAGCAGACCCGCTGCGCCGTCGAGGCGAGCGGCGCCGAGATCGTCACGGTCGCGATCCGCCGCACGAATATCGGGCAGTCGCCCGGCGAGCCAAACCTGCTCGAAGTGATCCCGCCGGATCGCTACACGCTGCTGCCTAACACCGCGATGTGCTACACCGCCGAGGACGCGATCCGAACCTGCCGCCTTGCGCGCGAGCTGCTCGACGGCCACGACCTCGTCAAGCTTGAGGTGCTGGCCGACGAGAAGACGCTGTACCCGGACGTCGAACAGACCTGCGTGGCGGCGAAGGTCCTGGTCGCCGAGGGCTTCAAGGTCATGGTCTATACCAATGACGACCCGGTCGCGGCCAGACGTCTCGAGGACCTCGGCTGCGTTGCGGTGATGCCGCTCGCGGCGCCGATCGGTTCCGGGCTCGGGATTCGCAATCCTTATAATATATTGACCATCGTCGAGAACGCCTCGGTGCCGATTCTCGTCGACGCCGGCGTCGGCACCGCGTCCGATGCGGCGATTGCGATGGAGCTCGGCTGCGACGGCGTACTGATGAACACCGCAATCGCCGGCGCGCGCGAACCGGTGCTGATGGCCTCGGCGATGCGGAAGGCCGTCGAGGCCGGCCGCGAGGCCTGGCGCGCCGGACGCATCCCGCGCAAGCGCTTCGCGAGCGCATCGTCGCCGATCGACGGTACGTTTTTCTGATTCGACAGGAATACCCCGCTTGAGCGTCCTTCGCACCGTGCGCAGCTTCGTGCGCCGCGAGGGTCGCATCACCGAGTCCCAGCGTCGTGCGATCGATCGCCTGTGGGATCGATACGGCGTCGACCTGCGTGACGACGCCTGCGACCTCGACACCCAGTTCGGGCGCCGCGCTCCGCGCATGCTCGAGATCGGGTTTGGCGCCGGCGAGGCGCTGCTCGCGATGGCCGCGGCGCACCCCGAAAACGACTATCTCGGCATCGAGGTCTACCGTCCCGGGGTCGGCCGCCTGCTGAAGGCGCTCGACGAGCGCGGCATCACGAACGTACGCGTCATGCGCGATGACGCGGTCGAGATATTGGCCGGGATGATCCCACCGTCATCGCTCGACGCGGTGTACCTGTTCTTTCCGGATCCGTGGCCGAAGAAACGCCACCACAAGCGACGCATCGTGCAGCCGGCGTTCGTCGCGCTGATCGGCTCGCGCCTCCGTCCCGGCGGCCTGTTTCACATGGCGACCGACTGGGAAGACTACGCGCAGCAGATGATGGCGGTCATGACGCATGCTCCCGGCTTCGAGAACACTGCCGGCTCCGGCCGCTACGCCGAGCGGCCCGCGTGGCGCGAGGGCACGCGCTTCGAGCGCCGCGGCGAGCGCCTCGGCCACGCCGTCCACGACCTGATCTTCCGCAAACTCCATCAGTAGGGTGAAGCCCTAGGGCTCCAGTAAAGCGAGGATGGCGTCGAGGCCGGAGTGGTTCAGGACGACGTCGGCCTCGGCCTGGACCGCGGGTTTCGAACGGAACGCGACGCTGAGGCCGGCGAGGCGCAGCATCGGCAGGTCGTTCGCGCCGTCGCCAATCGCGATTGCCTGTTGCGGGCGGATACCGAGTTCGCTGCACAGGCGCGTGAGGAAATCGGCTTTCGCCTGTGCGCCGACGATCGCGCCGGGCACCTCGCCGCTGATGCGGCCGTCGGCATCGAGATCGAACTCGTTCGCGAGCGTATAGTCGAGCGCGAGCCGTTCGCGCAGGCGTTCGGTGAAGAATGTGAAGCCGCCGGAGACCAGCGCGATCCGGATGCCGTGTTCGCGCAGGCCCGCGATCAGCGCCTCGGCGCCCGGATTCAGGCGCAGGCGTTCGTCGTAGACCCGCTGCAGCATGTCCGTGCCGACACCCCTGACCAGCGCGACGCGCCGGCGCAGCGAGGTCTCGAAATCGATCTCACCGCGCATCGCCGCACCGGTGATCTCGGCGACCTGCGCCTTGATGCCGAGGAAATCGCCGATCTCGTCCATGCACTCGATGTTGATCATCGTCGAGTCCATGTCGCTGATCAGCAGTCGCACGGCGGCGGGATCGAAATTGTCCGGCACCGGGTTCACGTCGAACGCAAAGCGCGCGCGCAGCGTCGCGAGCAGCCCCGCATCCGCCGGTCCGGGCATCGTGACGCGGATGTGCGCTGCGCGCGTCTCGGGCGTGCCGCCGGCGATCCGCGCGAGTTCGCGCGCCATGCCTTCGTTCAGTTGCGGCCCCTGTAGCAGCAAGGTTGTCATTCGTCTTCCCTTTTGATTCCAATTTCGGCGATGGATCCGTCGGCGGCCAGCCGTACCGCGATCTCTATCGGCCGGCAACACACCCGGCAGTCCTCTATATATTGCTGGTCGCCGGCGCTGACATCGATGACGATCACCAGGCCCTCGCCGCAGTACGGACAGCTAATGTCGCGTTCCTCGAGGTGGTCATGCATCAGGCACGAACAGCGTCAGCAGGTCATCGAGATAGCGCCGGCCGTGCGCCGTCGCGCGCACCCGGTCGTGGACGCGCTCGAGCAGGCCGAGCGCCTCGGCGCGGGCAAGCGGCCCTTCGAACAGCGCGAGCGGCAGGCCAGCGTGTTCGCCGAACATTCGCGGCGAGAAGCCCTCGTTGAGCCGCAGCGCGTTCATCATGAATTCGAGGCCTGCCTCGGCCGGGCTCGGGATGCGTTCCGCGTCGATGCGGTCCGGGCCCGCCGCCCGCGCAAGGTAGTCGCGCGGGTTCCTGGCCTTTGAGCAACGACGGATGCGCTGTTCGGGCGCGGAGGTGATCTTCGCGTGGGCGCCGGCGCCGATGCCGAGATAGTCGCCGAAGCGCCAGTAGTTCAGGTTGTGCCGGCACTGATGTCCCGGCCGCGCGTACGCCGATACCTCGTACTGTTCGTAGCCGCGCTCCGCGAGCCGCGCCTGGCAGCGAGTTTGCGTGTCCCACAGCGCGTCGTTGTCGGGCGTAGGCGGCGGCCGGTGATGAAACGCGGTATTCGGCTCGATCGTCAGCTGGTAGTGGGACAGGTGTGGCGGCTCCATCGCGACGGCCTCGTCCACGTCCGCGAGCGCCTGCGCCGCGTCCTGCCCCGGCAGGCCGTACATCAGGTCGATGTTCCACTGTTCGAAG
>CAZJKV010000018.1:0-7400 GCA_964546765.1 uncultured Chromatiales bacterium | reverse complement strand
CGCGCCGCGGCGGCGTCGTGGATGCGGCCGATGCGCTCGAGCAGGCGATCGTCGAGGCTTTGTACGCCGAGCGATATCCGGTTGACACCGGTGCCGCGAATGTCCGCGAGGCGGGCGTGATCGACGGTGCCGGGATTCGCCTCGAGCGTGATCTCGGCGCCTGCCGCCAGCGGCAGGCGCGCGCGCAGGGCGGACAGCAGGCGGTCGATGGACGCCGGCGCGAACAGGCTCGGCGTTCCACCGCCGATGAACACGGTCTCGACCGGCCGGCCCCAGACCTCCGGCAGGTCCTGTTCGAGATCGGCGATCAGCGCATCGACATAGGCGTCCTCGGGGATCGTGTCGCGGACCTCGTGCGAGTTGAAGTCGCAGTACGGACACTTGCGCGTGCACCACGGGATGTGGACATAAAGACCGAGCGGCGGTGGCGCGGTGAAACGGAAACCGGGTTTTCCCGCGCCTCGCTCGGGCAGCGGCACGCGCATCGATTGCGTCGCTTCGCCGGGCATCAGTCCCCGTCCCGCGCATTCGCGGTGGCAACGCCGAGCGCGCGGAGCAGGCGCGCGAGCGCCTGGCCGCGATGGCTGATCCGGTTCTTGATCTCCGGCGGCAGCTCCGCGGAAGAACAATCGTGGGTCGGCACATAGAATACCGGGTCGTAGCCGAAGCCGTTCGCGCCGCGCGCCTCGAACAGTATGCGCCCCTCCCAGGTGCCCTGGCAGATCAGAGGCATCGGGTCGCGGGCATGTCGCATGTGGACGATGACGCATTGAAAGCGCGCGCCGCGCGATGCCTCGGGCACATCGGCGAGATCATGCAGCAGTTTTTCGAGATTGGCGCGGTCATTCGCCTGCGCGCCCGCGTAACGCGACGAGTAGATGCCCGGCGCGCCGTCGAGGGCGTCGACCTCGATCCCGGAATCGTCGGCAATCGACGCCATGGTGGCATGCCGTGCGGCATTGCGCGCCTTGATGATCGCGTTCTCGACGAAGCTGAGCCCGGTCTCCTCGACATCTGGCACGCCGAGATCCTGCTGGGAGACGATCTCGAGCGGGCTGCCTGCAAACAGCGCCGCGAATTCCCCGAGCTTGCCGCGATTGCCGCTTGCGAGTACGACGCGCACTAGTCCTCGATCGCCTCCCGCTGTTTCGCGATCAGGCGTTCGATACCGCCGCGCGCGAGGTCGATCATCGCCGTCAGCTCTTCCATGCGGAAGGCATGGCCTTCGGCGGTCCCCTGGATCTCGACGAAGGCCTGAGCGTCGTTCATGACGACGTTCATGTCGGTCTCGGCCTGCGAGTCCTCGGCATAGTCGAGGTCGAGCACCGGTACGCCCTGGTAGATACCAACCGATACCGAGGCAATCGAACCGTACAGCGGATTCGTGCGGATCTGGCGTTGCCTGAGCAGGTGCGCGATCGCATCGGCAAGCGCGACATAACCCCCGGTGATCGACGCGGTACGGGTACCGCCGTCGGCCTGGATGACGTCGCAGTCCACCGTGATGGTACGTTCGCCGAGCGCGCCGAGATCGACGGCGGCACGCAGCGAACGGCCGATCAGGCGCTGAATCTCGAGCGTGCGTCCGCCCTGGCGGCCGCGGGAGGCCTCCCGCGCCATGCGCTGGCCGGTGGAGCGCGGCAGCATGCCGTATTCGGCGGTGACCCAGCCGCGGCCGGTGCCCTTGAGAAAGGCCGGCGCCCGCGCCTCGATGCTGGCATTGCACAGCACTCGCGTATCGCCGAACTCGACCAGCACAGAACCTTCGGCATGCCTGGTGTAGTTGCGGGTCAGCGTGATGGGTCTCAATTCGTCGGGTGCGCGACCGCTGGGACGCATCGGGGGTTCCTTTTTGCCTTGGGTCTGGACGGGAAAGAAACTATTATACCCCGAAGGCTGTCCGGCGGAGGAAACATATGCGATTCTTGGCGGCGATGATGCGCAAGAGGCCTGGATAATGCAAAGCATGACATCGTTCGCACGCCGCGAGATGAAGACCGGACGCGGCGTGCTGAGCTGGGAGCTGCGCACGCTGAATCACCGCTATCTCGACCTGGGCTTGCGCCTGCCGGAGGAATTCCGCGCGCTCGAGATGCCGGTTCGCGAGCGCATCGCCGCCAGCGTGCGGCGCGGCAAGCTCGAAGGCGCACTGCGCCTGCAGTCCGAGACTTCCGCGGCGCCCGAGTTTACGCTCAACGAGCCGCTGCTGGACCGGCTGCTCGAGTCACTCGCGCAGGTCGAATCCCGGATGGGGAATCCGGCGCGACCGGCGTCGATCGAGCTGCTGAAGTGGCCGAACATGCTGCAGACCGTCGAGCTCGACCCCGGCCTGCTGCACGAAGAGGCGCTGAATCTGCTCGACGAGACCCTCGAGGAACTGGCCACGGTCCGGACCAGGGAAGGCGCGATGATTCGCGAGCTGATGATTCTGCGCTGCGCGGAGATCGGTGAACAGACGAACCTGGTACAGCAACGCGTGCCCGCGATCCTCGAACAACATCGCGTCAGGCTCAGGGCGCGGCTGGACGAGATCGAGACCGGGTACGACCAGGGGCGGCTTGAACAGGAGCTGCTATATATCACGCAGAAGGCCGATGTGCAGGAAGAGCTTGACCGGCTCAAGTCGCATCTCGATGAGGTGGTTCGCGTGCTCGACGAGGAGGGGCCGATCGGCCGCCGGCTCGACTTCCTGATGCAGGAACTGAACCGCGAGGCCAACACCCTCGGCTCCAAGTCGATGGACGCGTCGACAACGCGGGCCTCGGTCGACATGAAGGTGGCGATCGAACAGATGCGCGAGCAGGTCCAGAACATCGAATGACGGGCGCCGGCGACAATCCCGCCGATGGCGGCGGGCAGGGCCCCTGCCCGGGCACGCTGTATATCGTTTCCGCGCCGTCCGGTGCCGGCAAGACCAGCCTGATCCGCGCGCTCGCCGGCTCCGATCCGGACTTCACGATATCGGTGTCCTATACGACGCGGGCGCCGCGGCATGGGGAGGAGGACGGCGGCGATTATCATTTCATCGATGTCGATACCTTCCGTGCGATGATCGACGTCGGCGAGTTTCTGGAGCACGCGCGGGTCTTCGATCACTACTACGGCACTTCGCGCAAGACTGTCGCCGCGCAACTGGCCCAGGGCAGCGACGTGATCCTCGAGATCGACTGGCAGGGCGCGCGCCAGGTGCGTGCGACGATGCCGGGCGCGCTTGGCATCTTCATCCTGCCGCCGTCGCGCGACGCCCTGCGCGAGCGGCTCCAGGGCCGCAAGCAGGACGACGCGGCGGTGATCGAACGCCGCATGCGCGACGCCGAGAGCGAGTTATCCCATTATCCGGAATATGATTTTATCGTCATCAACAACGACTTCGGGCACGCCCTCGAAGACCTGCGCGCGATCCTGCGCGCCCAGCGGCTACGCAGCCAGGCGCAGACCGCGCGGCACAGCGAGCTGCTGAACGCCCTGCTCGGGGGCGCGCCGGCCGCCGGGGTGTGATGCCCTGAAAATACGGTATAATGCACGGATCATTCCGGATCGCCTGCCACCGGCCGGCCGACAACACGAGAGAATCCAATGGCCCGTATCACCGTAGAAGACTGCCTGGAGCAAATCCCGAACCGTTTCGACCTGGTGCTGGTCGCGAGCAAGCGCGCGCGCCAGCTCAATCATGGCAAGGATCCCCACCTGCCGTGGGACAACGACAAGCCGACCGTGATGGCCCTGCGCGAGATCGCCTCCGGCGCAGTCGACGGTTCGATCCTGAACGAGATCACGCCCGAGCAGCGGGCCGAAGAGGCGCTCGACGAGCAGGAGCTGCGCGAGCGGCTGCGCCAGGAATTGCAGCAGGACGCACAGCAGCAGATCCTGGACCAGGAACAGGACTGACGCCGCGTGGCCGGGACAGGACTTGATGCCTACAGAACAGGTATCACGTATTGATTCTCCGCAGCCCGGGCATGCCAATCCGGACCATTTGCTCGATGAGCTCTGTGCCGCGCTCGAGGCCTATCTCGACCCGCGCCAGGTAGCCGAAGTCCGCCGCGCCCACCGCTTCGGCGCCCAGGCCCACGCCGGTCAGCAGCGGCTGTCCGGCGAACCTTATATCAATCACCCGCTGGCCGTCGCAAGGATCCTCGTGGATCTGCACATGAACTCGGCCTGCATCATTGCCGCCCTGCTGCACGACGTCATCGAGGACACCCCGACCGCGAAGGAGCAGATTGCCGAACAGTTCGGCGAGGAGATCGCCTATCTCGTCGACGGCGTCAGCAAGCTGACCCAGATCGAGTTCGAGACCCGGCGCGAGGCCCAGGCGGAGAATCTTCGCAAGATGCTGCTCGCGATGGTGCAGGACATCCGGGTCATCATCATCAAACTCGCCGACCGCCTGCACAACATGCGCACGCTTGGCGCCCTGACGCCGGATTCGCGCCGGCGCATCGCGCGCGAGACCCTTGAGATCTATGCGCCGATCGCGAACCGCCTCGGGATGAACGCGATTAGCACCGAACTGCAGGAGCTCGGTTTTGCCGAGTATCATCCGGCACGCTACCGGGTGCTCGCGGAATCTGTCAGAAAGGCGCGCGGCAACCGCCTCGAGATCGTCAGCAAGATCGAGTCGGCGCTGCAGGAGAGGCTGGAGCAGGAAGGCCTGCCATGCCATGTGCTCGGGCGCGAAAAGCACATCTACAGCATCTATCAGAAGATGCGCACCAAGCGCCTCAGTTTCTCCGAGGTGTTCGACGTCTATGCCTTCCGCATCATCGTTGACAATGTCGACGCCTGCTACCGCAGCCTCGGTGTCGTGCACAACCTCTACAAACCGGTACCCGGCAAGTTCAAGGACTACATCGCGATCCCGAAGGCCAACGGTTACCAGTCGCTGCATACCGTGCTGTTCGGCCCCTTCGGCGTCCACATCGAGGTGCAGATCCGCTCCGAGGACATGGAGAAGGTCGCCGAAGCCGGCGTCGCGGCGCACTGGCTCTACAAGCTCGGCGACGCCGTCGCCGTCAGCAGCGGCACCCAGAAGCGCGTCCGCGACTGGATGAGCGGCCTGCTCGAGATACAGAAGAACGCCGGCAACTCGCTCGAGTTCCTGGAAAACGTCAGGATCGATCTGTTCCCGGACGAGGTCTATGTGTTCACGCCGCGCGGCCGCATCATGGAATTGCCGCGCGGCGCGACACCGGTCGACTTCGCCTACGCGGTGCACACCGACATCGGCAACACCTGCGTCGCGGTCAAGATCGACCGCCGATTGGCGCCGCTGTCTTCGACCCTTCAGAGCGGGCAGACCGTCGAGATCATCACCTCGCCCGGTGCGCGCCCGAATCCGGTGTGGCTGAACTTCGTCGTGACCGGCAAGGCGCGCGCGACGATCCGTAACTACCTCAAGAATCTCAGGCGCGACGAGTCGGTCGAGCTCGGCCGGCGGATGCTGGACCAGGCGCTGGTCAGCGCCTGTTCGAAGTCGGTGCAGGACCTTGACGTCCGGGACATCGAAATCCTGCTCGGCGAGTTCAAGTGTCGCAACGTCGAGCAGCTCTACGACGAGATCGGACTCGGCAACCGGCTAGCGCCGCTGGTTGTCCGGCGGCTGCTCGAGGCGCGCGCGGCGGATGACGAGCCGGTGTCGCGCACGCGCGGCATCAAGCAGGTGTTTTCCCGCTACATGCCGACCTGGCTGGGCGGCGCGAAGGATGCGTCGCGCCCGCTCGCGATCACCGGCACCGAGGGCATGGTCGTAACCTTCGCGAAATGTTGCAGCCCGATCCCCGGCGATCCGATCCAGGGCTTCGTCTCGTCGGGCAGGGGCGTCGTGATCCACGCCGAGTCTTGCAAGAACGTCAAGGAATTCCGCAACCAGCCTGAGAAGTGGATTGATGTGCAGTGGGAGACCGACATCGAGGGCGAGTTTCCGGTCGATATCCGTGTCGACGTGCGCAATCGCCGCGGCGTGCTCGCGACGGTCGCGGCAACCATCGCCAACATGGACGTAAACATCAACAACGTATCCATCGACGAACACGACGGCAAGTACAGCACCATCATATTCAACATTGCGGTGCACAACCGCGTCCACCTCGCGAGCGTGATGCGGCGCATACGCACGATAGAAAATGTCGTCAAGATTTACCGCAAGCGGACCTGAATGGTCTGCTGACGGTCATCCATATTAATTATCGGGGGGCAAGTGAACAGGGAGACAGTCAGCACGAACCTGGCGCCGGACGCAATCGGCACCTATTCCCAGGCGGTCAAGGTCGGCGACACGGTATGGCTGTCCGGGCAAATACCGCTGGATCCGCGCACCATGCAGCTCGTCGCGGGCGATTTCGAGGCGCAGGCGATGCAGGTCTTCGAAAACCTCGGCGCGGTCGCCCATGCCGCCGGCGGCTCGCTCGCCGATGTCGTCAAGCTCAACATCTACCTGACCGATCTCACCCACTTTCCGGTCGTCAACGAGGTCATGGGGCGATATTTCGACGCACCCTATCCCGCCCGCGCCGCGGTGCAGGTCGCGGCGCTGCCGAAGGGTGCCGTCATCGAGGCCGACGGCGTCATGAATCTGTGCCGGGGGAGTTGAGTGTGTGCGCAGATCGCGTCATCGGCGCCGGTCACCGGTCTCAAGGGCGTCGGACCCCGCCTCGCTGAAAGGTTGGTGCGGCTCGAACTGCGCACCGTCCATGACCTGCTATTTCATCTGCCCGCGCGCTACGAGGACCGGACGCGCGTCATCCCGATCGGGACCTTGCGTCCCGGCGCCGGCGCGGTCGTCGAGGGTGTCGTGCAACTCGCGCAGGTCCGCGGCGGGCGGCGCAGGATGCTGCTGGTCTATCTCAGCGACGGCACCGGCGCGGTGTTGTTGCGATTTTTCCATTTCACCTCACGGCAGCAGGAATTCTTCGCGAAGGGCGCGCGCGTGCGCTGTTATGGCGAGGTCAGGGGCGCCGGCGAGACACTCGAGATCGCCCATCCCGAATATCGCGCGATCCGTGAAGGCGAATTCGCGGACGAGACGCCGGCGCTGACGCCTGTCTACCCGACGACCGCGGGCCTGCATCAGGCGACCCTGCGCGCGCTGATCACGCGGGCGCTCGACCTCCTCGAATCGCCCGGCGGCGAAGCCTTCGTCCCGGAACTGCTTCCCCCGGAACTGCTGGCGCGTTACCGCCTCGCGCCGCTGCGCGATGCGCTGCTGTATGTCCACCGGCCGCCGCCCGATGCGCCCGCCGCCGCCCTTGCAGAAGGTCTGCATCCGATGCGCAAACGTCTCGCCTTCGAGGAACTCCTCGCGCATCAGCTCGGCATGCGTTCCATGCACACCGAGGTTGCGCGCCATCACGCGCCGGTGCTCGCGGGCCCCGGGGAACTGCCCCGGCGTTTCATCGCGG
>CAZJKV010000017.1:9354-27286 GCA_964546765.1 uncultured Chromatiales bacterium | reverse complement strand
CGGCAGCGGCTGGCGCAGCCGGCGCGTCGCGGCGGTCGTGATGCGCGAACGCCGGCTGCGCCAGCCGCTGCCGCTGCGGCTGGCGCGCGAGTTGCCGGGACAGACGATCGACTCGGTGGAGCGCCGCGCCAAGTACCTGCTGTTACGGACCCGCGCCGGGTCCGTGATCCTGCACCTCGGCATGTCCGGCAGCCTGCGCCTAGTCCCGGCCGCCGCCGCGCCGGAGCGGCATGACCACTTCGACATCGTCCTCGCGGACGGCGTCGCTCTGCGCTACCGTGACCCGCGTCGCTTCGGCCTGGCCCTGTGGACGACCCGGGATCCGCTGCGCCATGAGTTGCTGAGAGACATCGGGCCGGAGCCGTTCAGCGAGGCCTTCGGCGGCGCCTGGCTCCATGCCCGGTCGCGCGGCCGACGCACCGCGATCAAGCAGTTCCTGATGGATGCGACGACGGTCGCCGGCGTCGGCAACATCTATGCGAACGAGGCGCTGTGGATCGCCGGCGTACATCCACTGCGCCAGGCCGGCCGGATCGCTGCACCGCGCTACGATCGCATCGCCGCCGCCGTCAGGGCCGTGCTCGACGCCGCGATCCGGCAGGGCGGCACGACGCTGCGCGACTTCCATGACGAACAGGGACGGAAGGGCTGGTTCGAGTTGCAGCTCAAGGTCTATGGCAGGGGCGGTCTGCCGTGTGCCGGCTGCGGCTCGGCAGTCAGGGGCATCCGGCAGGGACAGCGCGCGACCTGGTACTGCGCGACGTGCCAGCGCTGAACCGCGCGCCGGTTAGTGAAGGTCTTCGTCGTCGGCGACGGGCAGGTCCGCGAGTTCCTCCTGGTCCCAGGCCACGATCCTGACGATGACGCCGTCTTCGTTGACGTCCAGGGTCTGGGTCGCGCCGGTGAGCTCCGAGACGCGTTTCACCAGCAGGGCGTTCTGCGGGGTATTCGGATCGAACACCAGGTGCGTGATCCCGCGCAGCGATGCCAGGAACTCCAGGTTGTCCTGGTCCGAGTCGGGCGGGAGCTGAAAGGTATCGAGGCGGGTCGCGATCATCGTGCGGCCGGGCCACTGGCTGGCGATACGAAAACCCTCAGCGGCCCCGGGATCGTCATCGACCTCGATCGCGATAGTGCGGATCAGCTGGTCCTGCAGGTTCATCGCGCCGGCCTCGATCGCCTGGATGCGCAGTTTGTCCGAGATCATCGACGAGACCGACACCACGAAGAAGGCGCCCAGTACCAGGCCGCGATTTCGCAGCAGCCCATGGCCGACACCGCCGATCATGCTGTTGAGACGTAACAGGTGCCAGGTGCCGCGGTACATCAGTAGCGTTACCGCGATCAGCGCCCAGGCGGGGTCCGCGGCGACAAGACCGATGACCGTGCCGAACAACAGCGTCGAGCCCACCAGGTCGCTGATGAGAAAGCGCCGGTCGGTCCAGGCGACGGCGAGCAAGGCAAGGGTCAGCAGCGAGGCCACGAGCATGCCGGGTTCGCCGGTGACGCCGGTCAGCGCGTGCCAGGACTGGCCGAGTGTGAAGAACGGATTCTGCAGCCACTCGACGGTCTGCCAGCCCCCGCGCATTGCGATCGTGATCGAGACGACCAGCGTCAGCCCCATGTACAGATGCTTCTTGCGACGCAGGTCGGCGCCTTCCTTGATGTGCCAGTGCCAGGCGAGCGCCAGCGGGTAGGCGAGCCCGACCGGGTGGATCGTGATCATGATCACGACCCAGATCATCATGATGAAGAACCAGGTGCCGAGCGGACGCGGCGCATCGTCGTGCTTGCCCGAGATCCACGCGCCGATCGCGAAGGTCAGCAGCAGGTAGGCGCCTGCCCCGATCGCGTCGATCTGGTTGATGAACAGCGGAAAGGCCAGCAGCAGCCCGCTCGCGATCAGCGCGGTCTCGCCGTCGGCGGTGCGCCGGCTCCAGCGGTACAGCAACGTAACGGCGACGAAGGCCATCAGCAGCGTATAGACCTTGGCCGCGAGGATGTTGCCGGACCAGTACGCGCCGAGCGGTATGAACAGCAGTGCGCGGAAATCGGGGACGCCGAGCGTGATCAGCGGATTCAGCACCCGGTCGAAGACCGCCCAGTTCAGGATCAGCGCGCGGGCGGCGCCTTCGTCCAAACCATAACGGTCGAGACGCAGCACCTCGAAGCCGATCAGGCAAGCGCCCCACAGCAGCAGGACCAGGATGCCCCAGTAGCGTTCCAGATAGTGGGCGGCGTGCGTCTTGAATGCTTGCATCGTGCGTTCCGGTTTGTTTCTCTGGGCGTTCAACGTCAGCCGGCCGCCCATTCCGTGCCGGACCGCGGCGCCGCGCCGCGCACATAATGCACCAGCACCCGCCGGAAGGTCCAGAATTACCAGGGCGCATGCCGGGCGTGGCGCCGTACCCCGTCGTTGTCGGCGCCGTCCTGGCGATCGGCTGCTATCGCTTGGTATTTGCTTGCAATTCCGGGCAGGGCAGGGCGGCCCGGCAGGGTCATCGGGCACGCCGACACGCGACCGCTCAGTCCCGTCTTCGCCCCCGGCGGGGCAGCGGTCATAAAGTCTTGCAATGCGAAAAGGAGTCATGTTAAATAACACGCAATATCAGTAGTCCTACTATCAGAAAATGTCTGACAATCCGGGCAGAGCCGGTATCGGATTCGGGAATTGTTGCGTGATTCGCGGTCTTGTATACTGGGACGGTCAATAAATACAGGCGGGTCACCCGCTGGCACAAGACGGGAGGTGTGTGATGGTATTGGATACTGCAGGGGTTGTTACGGTTTACGCGATCTGGTTCGGGTTGGCTTTCACCCTGGCGGCAGTGCTGCTCTGGGTCAACTCGAAGTAGGCTCTGAATAACAAGAAATCTTCGCAGAAACCCCGTCGTCACACCGTTGCGGCGGGGAACTGGTTGGGTGTCGGCGAGTTTACACGCGGGAGGGGTCTGCAGATGGGATACAAGAAGCTGGTAATGGCGGCAGTCGTCATGGTGGTCGGAGTCGCACTGTCGACGGGTAATGCGATGGCCGCGAAGGGCATGTTCTCCCTGGGTCCGGGCGACATGGCGAACGGTCAGAAAATCTTCAACGAAGGCAAGGGGAATGCGGCGCCCTGCCTGTCCTGTCACGGCGAAGACGGGACCGGAATCGAGATGATGGGCGCCCCCAGGCTTTCCGGTCAGTTCTTCACCTTCCTGTACAAGCAGATGGAGGACTTTGCCACGAACAAGCGCAACCCGGAAGGCGCCGGCGCGGTCATGAACGCGTTCGCCGCGGCGCTGAGCCCGCAGGACAGGATTGACGTCGCGACCTATCTCGCGAACAAGATCCCTTCCAGTCCGTACCTGTTTGACGAGAGTTATCTCGAGGAACTTGCCGCGAACGGCATCGAGGTCGGCAGGCCGCATCGCGGTCGCCAGCTGGTCGAGTTCGGCAGCCCGCGTCGCGACGACGGCTACCCGGGCGATCTCGGCAGCCAGGGCCCGGGCCTCCCGGCCTGCAAGTCCTGCCACGGCGTAGCCGGCCGCGGCGCGCCGCCGGTCTATCCTATGATCGGCCAGCAGCGTTACACCTACCTGGTCTCGCAGCTGAAGCAGTGGCGTTCCGGCGCCCGGGCCAACGACAAGATGGGCCAGATGCAGGCGGTTGCCCGCCGGATGTCTGATCAGGACATCCTCGACGCAGCGGCCTACCTCTCGGTGGCGGATCCGTACTTCGCGACCGGAAGCAACCGTACGCCTTATGACTTCCGAGTCAAGAAGGCCGAGGAAAGAATGCGGCAACTGCGCTGAGGATAGGCGGGTGCCGCCCGTGAGGCGGCGCCCGACCCGTTCTCGCATGAACCCCGCCGAAGTGAGATGAGGGCGCCGGCGCAAGGCCCTGCCCGACAATAATAACCGCGTAACATCGATGAGGGCGGCACTACCGCCCTTATTTTTTGTCTATTCCGGTGAGAGGGGGGATCGGCAACACAACAGGATAGTTGGATACCATGAGCAAGCATCCTCTGAAGCTGGGCGAGAAAATCCTTCTGATGATCTTCGGCGTGTTCTTCGTCGCCGCGATACTGGTCTACATCGGTATCGAAACGGTACGACTCAAGTCGGATACCCCCCTGTTCGAGCAATTGACGCATTTCGATTTTTCCGTAGAAGGCAAGCAGGGCGCCGGACTCTACCAGCGGGCCAACTGCAATGCCTGTCATCGCGCCCTGCGCGCGGGCACGAGCATGGGCCTGTCGCTGGACGGCATCGGTTCGGCGCGCTCGCTCGAGTGGCTGGAGACCTTCCTGGCCAATCCCGAGGAGACCTATGGCGCACGCACGATCGATCACGGGGCGCCGCCGAAGGAGGCCGCCTACGTTGCCCGGCTTTCCGAGGAGGACCGTCGCCTGATCGCGATCTTCCTGTCCGAACTGAGGGCGGATCCCGGTTCCTCGGTGGCCAAGATGCCGCCGCCCGGCGAGTCGCCGTTCATCGACCGGATGCTGAACGTGTGGGCGCCCGATTCCTGGAAGGAGCAGTACCAGGATATTCGCGAGAAGAGACCCGTCGAACAGGAATGAATACCGAGGGGAGCAAGCCCGAATGAGCGAGTCGCGCCTGACCGAGCGGGAACTGGATTTCAACCGCTATACCCTGTGGTTTATCTATGCGTGCATCATCTACAGCATCATCGGGTTCAGCTGGGGCGTCATCGTCAGTTCGATGCCGGATGTCGCCCACTTCGTCCGCAACCGGCCGCATGGCGACAAGATCATGCTCGGCCATGCACACATCAACCTGCTCGGCTGGGTCGAGATGGCGATCTTCGGGGCGATCTACTACCTGGTGCCGAGGCTGGTGAAACGCCCGATCTACAGCCTGACCCTCGTCAAGGTGCATTTCTGGATGCACAATTTCGGCCTGCTCGGCCTCGTCGGATGCTTCGTCGCGGCCGGCGTCGTCGGTGGCAGGGCGAGCGTCAGCCTGCCGCCTGGCGAAGTGACCGCGCTGGTGCTGCCGCTGATGATGGCGGGCGGCATCTTCGGGACGCTCGTGCTGCTGGCCAATTGTATCTGGGGCTATAATATCTATCGAACCAGCCGGGGATCGTCCGAGATCTATCAGTCAAGTGCGGCCTATCGGCAGGAGAAGACCTATGGTTGACAGTGCGAATATCCGCAATCGGGACCTCGGGACGCTTGCCGCGCTTGTGATCGCGCTATCGACGCTCGCCGGTTGCGTCGAATCCCCGGTCGGCACGCTCGCGATCGGCGCCATGGCGCCGTCCATCCAGACTGTCACGCTCGAGGACGTCGGCAACGACTTGAGCCGGATCACGACCTATCGCCACCCCGATCCGCGCATGTATCAGCACTCTCTGGATCAGGTGCTGAAGGAGGGCAAGCCGGCCGTGATCGCCTTCGCGACGCCTGCGCACTGCACGGTGTGCGATAAGCAACTGCAGATGCTGTCAGCGATGATGGACAAGTATGAAGACGACGGCATCGTATTTCTGCATATGGACCAGTACCAGAATCCCGGCGCATTCATCGCATTCCGCGTCACCGGCGAACCGTGGACCTTCCTCGTGGACAGCGATGGCGTGGTGCGCTTCAAGCGTCCGGGGCGATTGTTGTTCGGTGAACTGGAGCAGCAGCTGGAAAGGGTCGTGCTGACTGATCAGGGCAAGGGATGAGCGAGTGGGCAACAGGGATAACAGCTACGAACTGGTGCAGGACCAGAAAGGAATGGCTTGGGACCTGTTGCTCTATGTCCCGACTGTCTGCTTCCTTGCGCTCATCGGCATAAGACTATCCTACGGCCCCAATGCCGGGTGGTCGTATCTGCTGCTGTTTCTCGCCAGCCTGTTTTTCTTCGTCGGCGCCAACCGTATCCTCAAGACCCGGCTGATGCTACTCCCGTCGGCCCCGGTCGCGCTTGCGATAGACAAGGACCGGGTCACGCTGACGCTCAGGAACGGGGAGACCGCGGTGCTCGTCAAGGATCTCAGGTTCTTCTCCGAGGTCGGCGGCAAGACCTTCGCGCTGACCGGTATGGATCTGGAAGGCAGGAAACAGCAGTATGTCTTTCACGCCGGGCAGTTTCCGGCCGACTCCGCATTCAAGGGCGCAAAGGCCCTGCTCGAGGTCTATCGCTGAACTTCGGCGATACTCGCCCGGTCCCTGTCAGTTCCAGTCGGTCACCGTCACACCCTGTCAGTCCCGGTCCCGCTCAACCGCCACAATGCCGGCCGCCGCTGCGCGCCTGCGCTTGATCACGTCCCATGCCAGGAAGGCGATTACAATCGCGGCGATCACGGTCACGATCGCCATGATCGTGTATTCGGTCCGGGTGCTGACCAACCCGCCGATGAACATCCTCACGCTGTAGGCGATCATCGTCAGCGAACTGATCGCGACGATCCCGTAAATGATGATTTCTCTCATGTCTACCGGTGGGTATTTGCAAGCCTGTCGGCATGCGGGTGCGCGGCGCGCAACGCATGAAACCAGGGCATGATTTTCGCACATCACGCACCAAGGTCAATGTCAACGGACGCAAGCGCCGACCGGTTGCCGCGCCGTCCCCGACACGCCTTTATAACTAATTGATTTTTTGAAATTAATAATGACCTGCTGGACGGGTATCGCGGCCGTCGGCGATGCCGGAAAATGCTTGCGGCGATGGTTGCATGTTGCGAGATTATGGCTATAATCACCAAGAAGCGTGAGGAGTTAGATGCCGGCCCTGTATCCTTGAGGGGTATGAATATCGCCGACCTTGAAGCGATAGGGCGTCGCAACCGCGCACAATAACAAGAAAACAGGCTCTGCTGGGAATTGTGTGAGCTGGGAGCAGTGATGAGGGACGGGGTTCGTAAATTTTCCTTGATCGAACGATGCTGTATCAGTGTCGCGTGCATATCCGCGTCACACCGCATCGACGGTACATCCCGTGACCGTCAGTCACCTCCCCGAAACCGCATCCGCGGCAGCCGCAATAACCAAAACGATTTCGACAGACTTTTCTTGATTCTCTTCGCGCCCGGGGGCACACTTGTCCACCATGACGAGTCGGCGATAACAGACACCGCCGTTACCCTGAAGGCCGTGGCGAGCGAGACGGCTTGATGCAGTGGACCGGAATTATCCGGGATTGGTAGCAACGAGATAATTTGAAATCAGGGGGGAGGAGATGGAAAACAAGCTCACATTCGGCCGATTGTTCTGGATCCTGGCCATTCCCGCGTTCGTGACCGGGATGGGTAACGGCAGCGTGTTCGGCGCCGCGATGATGTGCATGCTGGGGCGCGGGCCTTTCGGTCCCTGGGGCGGATGGCCACAAGACAATCTCAACCCGACCCATTTCAACGGTTTCATGACCTGGCAGATGCTGATCTTCGGGCTCGCGTTCTCGGTCATCATCATGGTCGGTTGCCACAAGCACGGTCAGCGCGAGGCCAAGGGCGGCGACGCCACCTGGTAGTCCTCATCTGGATGAACTGCGGACGATTTCATACTTCAATAGCGGACAGATAATCTGAGGGGGAAGACATGGCTGCGATTGCCGGGACATTTGGTGTTCTGCTTGCGTTTTCGAGCATGTGGTTCGCGTGGTATCTGATGACAAAGATGACGGAGTGAATCCCAGATCCGGATTGCCCGACATACAGTTCAGGGGACTCCGGGTTGCCAATTACAACTACTAGAGCTCGTTATCAATCGATATCTATTTTTAGGGATCGTCAGTGATCCAGGAGGGCTGGCAGCATGTTACTGAAATATTTGTTCGCAAAATCTGAGGATATCCCGCCGGGAACAGCGACGCTATTCTTCGGCTTTTCCTCGATCCTCTGGTTCATCGTCGGCACCGGCATCGGCTCGTTCAATGCCGCCAAGCTCGCCTTCCCGGACTTCGTGACGGGTACCGAGCTGTTCGCGTTCGGCCATATGCGCCAGGTGCATGTGCTAGCGGTCATTCTGGGCTGGATCTCGATGGCCTTCGCGATGACGATGATGTACATGACGCCGGCCCTCGGTAACACCAGGCTGTGGTCGGAAAAGCTCGGTGTCTGGACCTGCTTGCTGTGGAACGTCGGTCTGTCGCTTGGTCTGATCCTGCTGTGGATGGGTTTCACGTCCGGCCGCGAGTACTCCGACCTGATCTGGCCGATCGACATAGTCGTCATCTTCGGCGTGCTGCTGCCCCTCGGTATCAACGTGTGGATGACCATCGCCCAGCGCAAGACCCAGGGCATCTACATCACGAACTGGTTCTTCGGCTCCTGTATTTTCTTCGTGATCGTGACCTTCGTCGTCGGCCAGTCTCCGGAGCTGTTCAACCTGACGGGCCTGACGGAGGGCTACCTGACCTTCTGGTTCGCGCATAACGTGCTCGGGTTGTGGATCACGCCGGTCGCCGCGGCGATCGCGTACTACACGATCCCGAAGCTGACCGGCAACCCGCTGTACTCGCACCGCGTCGGTCACCTGCACTTCTGGTCGATCATCGCGTTCTACTCGACCCCCGCCTCGCATCACCTGCTGTCGGCGCCGCTGCCGGAGTGGCTGAAGTCCTTTGCGTCGGTCGAGGGCGTGCTGATCCTGATCCCTGCGGTCGCGTTCGTCGCCAACATCATGCTGACGATGAAGGGGCGCTGGAGCATGTTCGTCGAAAACATCGAAATCAAGTTCTCGGTGACCGGCGTGCTGCTCGCAATACCGCTGAACATGCAGGGCGGCTTCCAGCAGACCCGCGCGATCAATTGGTACATCCATGGTACCGGCTGGATCGTGGCGCACGCCCATCTCGCGCTGCTCGGTATGTCGAGCTTTCTCGAGATCGCGGCGGTGTACTTCGGTCTGCAGCAGGTGCTGCGCAGAAAGCTCTACTCGCTCGTTCTTGCCAACTTCCACTACTGGTTCGTCCTCATCGGATTCTGCATCTACTGGATCACGATGACGGTCGCGGGCCTGATCCAGGGCGCGGGCAAGATCTACCAGGTCCCGTATATCGACGTCGTCGTCGCCGAGCATCCATACATGATCGGACGCTGGATTGGCGGCACGATGGTGTTTACCGGCAACATGGTCTGGCTCTACAACATGTACATGACCGCCCGCGAGGGAACCGTAGTGCCCAAGGGTCGTTATGCGCACGAGCTGGCCTACGAGAGGTAAGCCGGCATCGTTTACGACATAAACGAGTAACTAGTACCTTGCGTAGCTCCCCCCGGTCGTCCCGGGGGGAGGCAAGGAAGCCTGGGGAGGGGAGATAAGTGGCATTTCAAGAATATAAACTTGGATCGGTTGGCGTCGGCGCTATGCTCGGGTTGTCGATGACGATAACCCTGTTTCTGCCCAGCTTCGACTTCAGGTCGGCGGAATCGACATGGGTCGGTCTGGACAAGGCGCTTTCAAACGGGCGAGTCATCGGCTTTTCCTACGAAGATCCTTTCGTACGTGGCGCCGGCAAGCCGATCACGGTGATCCTCAGCAAGGACCCGAAGACCGGTGCGCCTATCGATCCCGCAATTCGTGCCTATGTCTACACGCCGGGCACGCCGTTCGCGTCGACGATCAATCACACCGCGAATCTTGGACCGACGGTCGAACAGCTGAGTATCCAGAAGGGACGCATCGACCAGGCGAACAGGAACACCGGTGCAGTGTTCACGATCAGCTACGGCCAGAGCGACAAAGGCGAGGAGTGGGCCTACATCGAGAATGCGACCGCTACCCGCGGCTGGATGCCTGAGGAGACCCTGCGTGTCACCGGTGACGAGAATCACCGCTATGTCGCAAAAGGCAAAACCGTGTACATCACCGAAGGCTGCTGGTGGTGTCATACCTTGCTGCCTGAGGCGGCCCAGGACTTCCAGATCTTCGGCTGGCCGCCATACGTCGGCGATATGAATGGTGAGAACCCGACTGCGTTCGGTTCGGATCGCAAGGCGCCTGACATCCTGCACGTCGCGTCCCGCAATTCATCGCGCGAGTGGATGATGATGCACTTCTTCAACCCGCGCCTGACACAGTCGAACTCGATCATGCCGCGCTTCGATTATCTATGGGGCCGGTATGACGCAGACGGTAACCGGATCGACTTCGCGAAGTGGCGTCGCGAATACAACGAGTATCGCCAGGGCAAACGGGCCTATCCGCCGGAGGTCCCGGAATATGCACCTGATACAGAGATCCGGGCCCTGATCGACTGGGTTCTGACAAGCTTGAAATAACAGGGGGAACGATAATGGCCTGGAAAATGGATAATCCTCTTTACAGCATGGCTGATGAAGAGGAAAACAGGAAAGCCATTCAGCGGTGGGAGAGAGATCTGCAGGGCGGGTTGTGGGAAGGCAATAATCGTCTCCCGTTCCCCGTCACGTTCCTGCTTGCCCTGATCATTGCCACCGCGTTCCTGGTGACGATGCCGATCTGGGGGCTGCGGCCGACCGCGGATCTGTACTGGCCTATGGTGGAGGCCATGGATTCTCCGCAGGTCCAATCGCTGCGGACCAATCAGGAAAAGATGGATTTCCTGTGCCGCCACGCAAAGGAAACGCATACCGCCTCAGGCAAGGACAGCCGTTATCCCGGTCTGATCGATCGCCACTGCCCGTCGCTGACGTGGTATGACCTGCAACTTTTCGCGCCGCAGGTCAAGGAACTTGCGGCGGCCAGTGGACCCTACGGGCTCGAGAGTTACATCATTGTCTATGACCAGGTGGTGCTCGCGAATTTCGAGGGCGAGTACCGGCCGGATGGCCTGCGTCATCGCACGCAACCGTGGTGGGACAAGGGGTATACGATCGACGTGCTGTACGTGTCCTATTTCATCCTGGCGATGGTCATTGTCTGCAAGCGGCTGCCGCATTTCACCACGAAGCCGAACATGAGGAAGGGGGTCTGATTATGATCGACGTTGATTACGCACCGAGTGTTTTCGCAGGGATCATCGCACTGGTAGTCTTGTTGCCAGCCCTGTACGGGATCTTCTTCGTCGACAGCTACCGGTTTTGGGAGAAGAAGGAACAGGGTGACAACGACGACAACCCGTTCAAGTAGTCTCGTCTGGTACCCCGGAATACGGCCAGCGACCACAGGTTGCGAGTCGATTTCGCAGTAGCGACAGTAGCAAGGGGCAGCCACAAGCTGCCCCTTGCCATTTACGAGTCTCCAGCCCCGTCTCGCAAGCCCCTGTATTCCGTGATTTTCCGTCACAGTCAGTGTTTGATTGCGCGACCCGAATAGGATATATTTGCCAGTAACTGCAGGGCATTATCTGGAAAGTCGATGCTGCGGCTCAGCGACGGCCGCGGACCTGATCATTCTGCTGAATCCACAGCCTTCCACAGGGTGCCGTTTATGGCTGAAATCCTTTACCTATTGGCCGGATACCTGGGTTCACTCGCCCAGATTGTGCCTGCGGTGGCCTCGACCCCGCAGGATTCCGTGCTGTGGGGACTCGACCTCAGCATCGAAAGCCTCAGGTCGCAAAAGTTCAGCCGGGGGATCTTTGTTTTCCTGATCGTATCACTGATCATTTTCTCCTATATCCTCTACCTCTATCTACCCAAGGAAAAGGGGACGCTGAAGCGCGGCGAAAAGATCATGTTCGGGGCGATGGTCTGCGGCATGATCTTCGCGGTTATACTTGGATACATCCAGTTGATCGAAGGCTACCTCGTGTAGCAAGGAGCAAGTGCCATGAAAGAGTTTCTGCATTCCCTACCTGACGGCTGGACCATTTATGTATGGATGTTCGCGGCCGCGGGTATCCTGATCGGCGTCATCGTCGGACTGCGCTGGGCCGCCAAGAATTACCAGTTCGACGAGGACATCAAGTATGTCGTATTCGACAAGGATGATCAGGACAAGATGAATCCCGAGGAATACGCAAAATCGCGGGAGGTCATCGAACACCAGACCCAGCTGAGAGACGAGTACCTGAAGGAGAAGGCGAGGCGGCGCGCAGAGAAGCATGCGAACCGGTGAGAGAAACATCTATATCGCCATCGCCGTCCTGGTCGTGGGGTTTGCGACCTTCAAGGGCATGCTGGAGACTGGTGAGCCAGATCCCGGGATACCTTTTTACACCACGCTCCCGCGTGATGCCCAGGTAGCGGCGGAGTCGATATACAAGCGACATGACTGCTCCAATTGCCATACGCTGTGGCTGGTGCGTAACTGGATCCAGAGCGTGCCGGCGCCGGCCCTGGACGGCATAGGATCGCTCAAGACAGAGGATTGGCTGTATGACTACCTGTCCACGCAGGATCCACAATCCATTCTGCCTTCGCGACTCAAGGCGGAATACCGGATGCCCTCGTACGCGCACCTGCCGGAGGACGAGCGGCGCCTGCTGGCGGCCTACCTCGCCAGCCTCAAGGTCGAGGACTGGTATCTCGAGGAGATCAAGCGCGCAGAATACGAGGTCCTGACGGGACTGGATTATCGACCGGAAGATGAATAGGCAAAGGCTGAAGAACCGGCTGATGGACTTCGGCGTCGCTTCGGTGGCGGTCGCCGCCGGTGCGATCGTGGTATATGCGGGGGGGCGGCTGCTCGGCGTCGATCTGGAGTATTACTTCGGACCGGCGACATACACGCCTCAATGGGTGCTGACGCTGTTTTTCGTCCCGTTCGTCGGAGGCATCGTCGTGTCGCTGATCTACGGCCTCGGCGGCAAGATACTCGCCCATCTTCCCGCCCTGATCGTCCACTCGGTATCGTATTACCAGGTATATGGCACCACGCCGGACGACGGCTCCCTGATTCTGCCGATCGGGTACTGGATCTTCGTCGTGATCCTCTGCGTCGAGTTCGCGACCATCGGCGGCGTCATCGGCGAGGTCATGGTCAAGAAGACCTACGGACGTACCGCGCGTCACAATCTGCACAAGCTGCACCGCAAGTACGAAGAGGTCGCTCCTGAGCCGGGGGCGCGGGGCGAGATAGCGAAGGGTTCTGAACAATGAGCATCAGCTACACACCACAACGGGTCCTGCGTGACAAACGGCAGGTCAGCATCCGCAAGAAATACATGGCGGCAACCTTTGTCACATGCATGGTGATCACCTTCATAGGCGGCACGCTGCATGTATTGAAGCTCGGCGAGAATCGCATGAACGACATGCGCAGCAAGGTGACCTACGATCTTTCGGAGGAGAAGAAACGTCTGCGCGCCGCGGGCCAGGACCTGTTCATCGAGATCGAGCACCAGTACATGCCCGGTCTCGCCAGCGCTTATACCGTCGAAGAGGTGGAGGCGTTGCTGACACCCGAGCAATGGCGCGAGATCGACACGATGATCGAGATCCCGGCCGGTCCCTATGCGCTGGGTACGAACATGCCGCGTGCAGACGTGCAGAACCAGCCTGAGCACATTGTCGAGATGACCGCCTACAGGATCTCGAAATATCCGGTCACCAACGCCCAGTATGCACGCTTTATCGCGGCGACCAATGAGCGGCCGCCCTCGCACTGGTTCCACGGGAAGGTTCCCAAGGGGTTCGAGCTTCATCCGGTGACGATGGTCTCGTGGTTTCATGCGAGGAAATACGCGGAATGGGCCGGCATGCGGCTGCCGACGGAGGCGGAGTGGGAGCGAGCCGCGAGGGGCCCGGAAGGCCTGCGCTGGCCCTGGGGCAACCGCATGGATCCGGGTCGCCTCAATACCTATTATCGTGTAGGATCGACGACTGAAGTGACGCTGTATGATGACGGCGCGAGTCCGTACGGCGTGATGGATATGGCGGGTAACGTCAGCGAGTGGATCGACGACGATTTCCTGCCTTATCCGGGCTCGCCGGCGCCGGAGCACATGTTCTACGCGAGCCTGCCGGCGATACCGGATTCCGCTTCGCTGCGCTCGATGTCGGTCGCCGAGTTCGTTCCGACGAACGAGCGCTACAAGGTCCTGCGCGGAGGATCGTGGAAGAGCGACCCGTTCTCGACATCGGCCTTCCACCGGAATTTCTCACTGCCGAACTACGCATCTGACTTTTTCGGATTCAGGATCGCCGGGGACGCGGAATGATCAAGGCCTGTTTTCCATACGCGATGTTCCTGCTGCTGCTGGTGCAATCCCAGTCTGCGCATGCGTTCGACAGCTACCGTTGGCTGACCGTCAGCATCAACACGCCGTGGATGATATTCATATTTCTTCTCCCCCTGGTCATGGTGCCGCTGATCCTGATGGCGATCATGTACTGGCGCTTTGCCGACACGTCTGACGGAGCCGACGAACCACCGGACGACAACGACAATAATGCCGGTCACCGATGACGGCGCTGGCAGGCAGAAAGGGCATATCCTTTATCTGGATAGTGTGTCTCCTGCTGACGCTGGTCGTCGGCATGGCGGCGGCCAGCCACGTCCGTGCCGATGACGATGAAAAACCATTCGACGTCCTGCGTGGGTTCACCGAGGCCGAGATCGTGGTCAGCGACATCGTCGAGATAAGCGAGAAACGCAAGCACCAGATCTTGTTCCTGATGGGCTTCGTGCTGCTCATAACAATCATTACGGCGGCCTTGCTCGGAGTGGCGATGGTGGTGTTCGGAAAGCAGGTGTTTCTGGCCCATATGATATTCGCCGGGATCAGCGTATTCCTCGCCATCGTCCATGCCGTCACCGCCATCGTCTGGTTCTTCCCTTTCTGATACCCCGCGCACGGGCGTGACGCCGGCCGCGGGCGGCGGGTGGACGTGGCTGCTGCTCGGGGTCTACTTCCTGTCCGGCGTCACCGGCGTCGCCTACGAAGTCCTGTGGGTGCGCATGCTTTCCGTGCAGTTCGGCGTCAGCAACTTCGGCGTCGTCGTCACACTGGTCGCCTTCATGTCCGGGCTCGGGGCTGGCGGCCTGCTCGGGGCCTGGTCGGTGCGAAGATTTTCCCGGCCGCTGACGCTGTTCGCGCTGCTCGAGGGGGGCGTCGCGGCGTTCGCGCTGTCGATGCCGTGGCTGTTCGAGACCGTCGACCGCATGCTCGGCGCGATCGCTATCGATGCGCCGCTCGCGACCTGGTTCCTGCTGCAGGGTATCGTCTCGTTCCTGATCCTGTTTCTGCCGGCGCTCGCGCTCGGTGTCGGTTTCCCGCTGGTGCTGAGGTACTTCGAAAACACCCGGGTGACGATCGTGTCGGTGTACGGTCTGAATACGCTCGGCGGCGCGACGGGCGCGGTCGTCCCGCTGTTGCTCCTGCCCGTGCTGGGATGGGCGGTGGCGCTGCAACTCGTCGCCGTGCTCGGCCTGGCGGTCGCGGTCGCGGCGCTCTCGGTCTCGTGGTCGGTGAATCACGAGTTCGACAAGGGCGATACCGCGTCCGCGTCCGGGGCGCGTCCACCGTGGGCGGCGCTGTTGCCCTACGCCGGCATCGGCGCCGCGGCGCTGATCCTTCAGGTCGGATGGACCCGGCTCTTCGGCATGATCCTGCTTCGCACGGAATATGTGCTGGCCATCATCCTGTGCGTCTTTCTGGCCGGTATCGGGATCGGAAGCCTGGCGGTGCGACGCATCCCGCTCGCGGCGGGCCTGAATATCTTTCCGCTCGCGGCGGGCCTGACGGCGCTGCTCAGTCTCGCCGGCCTGCCCTGGCTCGCGGCGTGGGCGGACGGCGCGGATTTCGCGTCGCTCGGCACTGCACTCGGGGTCCAGGGGTTGGCGCTTGCGTTGATGACACTGCCGACGACGCTTATCCTCGGCGCCTGGCTGCCGTTGCTGACGCGTCACCTCGGTGCCGGAGGCAATCTGACCGGCGCCTGGCTATACGGCGCCAATGCGACCGGCGCTGCCCTGGGGGCGCTGGCCGCCGGTTTCCTGCTGATCCCGTGGCTGGGTACGCCGATGACGATCTGCCTCGCCGCGGTGATGCTGTTTCTGTTCGGCATGACCTGGTCCTCGTTGCGACCATTGTGGCTCGCGATGCCGCTGCTGCTTGCATTCTCATGGCCGATCTCTACCCTGCCCGAGGTGAACCGGCTGTTACCCGGACAGCATGCCGGCAGCCGTGATCTCATGGTGTACGAGGACGCGCTGTCTATCACCCATGTCGTGACACAACCCGACGGCCACCGCGTGCTGTTGTCGGATTTGCGTCGCATGGAGGCGTCGACCGAACCGGCCGCGGTCGCGGCACAGATGAACATGGCGCGCCTGCCGCTGATCCTGCATCCCGACCCGCGAAACGTGCTGTTCCTGGGACTGGGCACCGGGATTACGGCGGCGGGCGCGCTCGCGCTGCCGGACCTGTCGGTGGTCGCGGTGGAACTTTCCCAGGGCGCGATCGCCGCGGCGCACGACTATTTCGGTCCGGTCAACGACGGCGTCATGGACAAGGCGCGGATCGTCCATGACGACGCCAGGCGCTACCTGCGTGCCGCTGGCGACCGCTACGATGTCATCGTCGGCGACCTGTTCCACCCGGACCTGGTCGGGCGCAGCAATCTGCTCTCCCTGCAGCAATTCAGCCGCGTGCGCGCGCGCCTGTCCGACGACGGCGTGTTCGTGCAGTGGCTGGCGCTTAACCAGTTTGACGCCGAGTCCCTGGAGATTGTCATGCGCAGCTTCGCGCGGGTGTTTCCCAGCGCCTCGTACTATATCGACGGTTTCCGGGTCGCGCTGGTCGGGACGACCGGCGACGGGCATGACATCGGCGCGGTGATCGAGCGGATGACATGGCTCGGCGCGGTGCAACGGAACGCACTCACCGGCGGTGAAGGGCTGTGGACCTGGCTCGGGAGATACTGGGGAGAGATCGCGCTGGAGGACGGGCCGGTCCAGGACGAGTGGGCGCCGCTGATCGAGTTCAGCCTGCCGATGGCGCGTTACGGCAGGGGCTTCGACCTGGGCCGCCTGACCGGCCGACTGCTGGATGACAGGCCTTCGGTCGATGCGGCCGCCGCGACACTCGCGATCCCTGATGAATATCGGGAGGCGTTCGAGGCCGCCTATATCGCGACCGAACTCGCGACGCTGGCGTGGGCCGCCTCGCTCGGCAACCGCCCTTCGGAGGCCGCTCGTCTCATGCGCATGGCGCTGGAGGCGAACCCGCTGGATCGGTGGATCAGCTATGACATCGCCGACCGGATGTACGCGAGTCTGGACCAGGGGATCAGTCTCGGTATCGACAGGCGCACGGCACTGCAGCGCATCCTCGCGATCCGGCCCGATCACGTCGAGGCCTTGGTTGAGTTGTGGCGGCTCGAGGCGGAAGCAGGGGATCGGGAGGCGGCGGCGCGTTACCGGGGTGACCTGCGTCTGTACGCGCCGCTCGACCCCCGGATACGATAAAGGGTCCGCAAGGACCCTTTATCGACCGACCACCGGCGAGACGCGCCGTCTTGAGAGACGGTTATTCTCCGCGCTCGCGTCGACGTTTCAGGTCGGCAAGCGCCATGTTGGTGACCAGAATCGAACCGACGATGATGATGCTGAAAACAAAGATCGGCACCAGCAGATTAATACCAAGTTCCTCGACCATGCCGTCACCCCCTCCCGTATCTGACATGTGTTGTAATCCCCCGCTGGCGGGGGACCATCAAGCCCTGACTATAGCCAATCCCGTACCGAATGGCAACCACATCCGGGGCCGCCCCGCGCCGCGCCGGTGGCGTGGACAGACATGAAATCCTACGGTTTTTCATGGGGGTAGCCAGGGCAATCCAGGGTCACCGGGAATATCCGATCTTCGTACTCGATTGTTTGTATTACCCTACTGTTTTGCTATAGTAAGACCAGTTGGGAGCGGCCCGCCGATGCCGCCCGGCGCGGTCCAGGCCGGGTAGTTGACGATTCCGGTCAATATTACCCCGGAAGGGCTCTGATACGTGGTAACAGACCGAAAGGAGAGAGTGCAATGAAACTGGGTCCTCTGATGCTGTTCTTCGCCATCGCGTTTACGATTTTCGTTCTCCTGCCCATCACCACCATAGATTGATCGTC
>CAZJKV010000017.1:0-9254 GCA_964546765.1 uncultured Chromatiales bacterium | reverse complement strand
ATCTGACCGATTCGAATGTCGTTTCCGCATCCCGGCGGTCGGCGCGTTGCCGCCGCCGGGCCCGGCATGCGGTGAACAGGTCGCCGCCGACGTGGGTGATCCCGGTATCCGGGTGCATAATACAGCCGCAGTCTATATACTACCCCCCGTGCCGAAGGGACCGCAGGCCTCCTGACGACGGATCACAGATATCCGGCATCGATCCTCCCGCACGCGACAAAACAAATCTCTGACACTAAACTCGGCGCCCGCCATGGCCGCGCCCCTGAAGCGCTGTGACATACGCCTATGAATCCGAAATATCGTGACCTGATGAAGTTTCTGTTCGGATCGGTGTTCTTTCTGCTGGTTGGTACGCTGCAGGGGGTGATCCAGGTCCTGCCCCCGGTCCGGGCCTGGCTGGTCTCGGTCGGAACCCCGCATGCCGGTCCCGGCCACATGATCGATCCGCTCGCCCATGCGCATGTCAACCTGGTCGGCGGCGTGGTGATCCTGGCGATGGCGACAACCTATTACCTGATCCAGGAGATCTCCGGCAAGCCCGTCTGGTCGAAGCGCCTGCTCAACCACACCTTCTGGTGGACCGCGATCGGGCTCAGCCTGTTCTACTGCACCCTGATCACCTTCGGTATCGTCGAGGGCCGCCTGCTCCTGACCGATCCGGCCGCCCAGGCCGAGGTGCATCGCTACTACTCCCCGGTGGTCAGTGTCATGGCGACGATCATGGGCATGGGTTTCTGGATCTTTTTCCTGAACGTGCTGATGACCTTCCGCTCGATATTCCGGGAAGATGGCCGCTGAGTGCGGCTGCCCCGACATCTACCCGGACTGGGATGACAAGGATGTCGATCTCGGCGGCTGCCCGGTCATCGAACTGCGGATGCCGATGTTCATGCACATGCCGCTCGCGCACGACCTCTATGCGGGCAGACAGCAGCAGCTGATAGAGCGGATGGAGATGCAGGAACCATGGCCGCGCCTGCTGTTGACCCGAACCGGCATGCTGCGCGGCAGCCTGTTGCGCCTGCTCACACCCGGCACGTCATCGCCGTCCCGTTTCTTCAGGACCCTGCCGTTTCCGTTCGTGGCGCGGGGCAAGCTGCATCACGGAAATCTCAGCACCGGGCACAAGGTGATCAGGGAGATGCAGATGCGCCTGGTCGACGAGGGTTGCCGGCCGCGGGAGCTGTATATCGCCTACCTGAGTTGTCCGGCGTGTATCGAGCGACGAGGCGAGAAGATACTGTTCCTGCGGCGCTGGAACGAGAGCGCGATCCTGAAAAACAGGCGGCTGAAGCGTGAGACCGAAACGGTTAGCTGTGAGGACAGCGCGACTGTCAGGCCGGGGTCTGGACCAGCGGGAATTGCAGAGTCCGCTCGCGATCGTCGTAACGGATCCTGACATTCAGCACATTGCTGGCCGGGTCGGTGATCATCAGCGCCCGCCGGTATACGCCCATGTGGCCGTCCTGTATCGCCTGCTGCCAGGCCCCGGTGTCGTCGATACTGATGAACACCAGCAGGTTGTGGGCGGGTCGCCGCGGCTGACGGGTCGCGATGACCAGGAACTCAATCATGCCTTCCTCGACCCGGGCTGGACGGGTCTCGATCTCTATCGTGATGTCTTCCCACAACTGTGAGGGATACGCGGACACTCTCTCGCCGCCGCATCCATACAGCAGGAACAAACAGGAAAGCAGGACGGGCAGGAGTCGGCGGTCGCGTCTTTGCATGATGTATAGGGTCAGATTGCGGGCTGAACGGGCGCGGCCGATCTCAGCGTGGTTCGTCGTCCCGGTCCTGCCGGGCTTCCAGTGCCTTCTTCTTCTTCTTCATGTGGCGGTAGTCGACCATGTAGTAGATCAACGCGCTCATCGCGACGACCCAACCGATCCCGGCCGGGATACCCCAGTCGAACCAGGGTCGCTCGAATCCCGGGCGCACCCCCCAGAACGGGAAGGTCAACCCGGTTGCGACGACGAGCAGGACAAAGAACAATCCGAAGAACCAGTACGGGATTCGGTGATCAGAATCGTCGGCGCGCTTCTCGACCATCTCCCAGTCCTCGAGTCCGCGCTTGGTGATGCGGTCGCTCTCGCTGGAATATCCGAGGTGGTCATCGCGGTCCTCGCCCCATTGGACCTCCTCGACCGGTGTCACGATCCGGCGCTTTCCGTCGTGGCCCGCGCTGCCGTCGTTGCGGCTGGTGGATTTCTTCATGGTATCAGTCATGGACGAAGTGTCGCAGTTGATATTTTCCCGTCCAGCCGCTCGCCGACTCTGCAGTCACGTACAAGGTGTAGAGTCCGCGCGCCAGACCGTCGTTGATGCGCAGATTGACATTCTCACGCGTCGCGCTGGTGAAGGCAACCCGGTCGGTCTCGAGGTCGAACCGGTCTTCCGGCAGGCCGGACACTGCGATATGCACCTCCTCCGGCCCGAATTTCTTGTGCGCGATGTGAATCCGGTAGTCCTGGATGCGGTCGCCGTGATGGATCTCTGCGCGATAGACCGACATGTGCACCGGTTGATAGTTGATGATGCCCCAGGTGAAGATCCCGAGGGCCAGTACGAAGACCGGAAATACCCAGCTGACCCTGTGAAACAGGCTGGTCAGCGCCATCCGGCCCTCGATATGCTGCTTTTCGTCGCGCTTGCCGAACCTGAAGCGCAGCAATCCGCCGCTCTCGCGATGCTCGCGCAGGTTGTTGCAGGCGGTGATGCATTCGCCGCAGTTGATGCAGCTGTCGTAGGTCAGCGTGTCGCGCGGATTGATATCGACCGGACACACGGTCTCGCAATATCCGCACTTGACGCAGTCGTCGCTACGGCTCGCGTCATAGGCGATATGCAGGGTGTCGCGCGTCTTGAACAGATATTGCCAGATGCGATAGATGCACATGTAGCGACAGACATAGTGGCGCATCACCGCGATGTTCACGAAGGCGATGAATGTGAATACCGAGTATATCCAGTACAGCGACGCCGTGTAGCGCGGATCCGGTTGCAGCGTCACGAACGACCAGATCGCGCCTGGCGGCAGAAAATACAGCAGCGGGACCACGGCGATCAGCATCGACATCCCGAGCAGCCTCGCGATGAGCAGGATCCAGTTGCCGGCCTTGTTCTTGCCCGAGGAGACGCGAGCGGCGATGGCGTCGTCACCCCAGTTGATTATCGCGCGCTTGCCGAGGAGCCGGGAAGTGACCTTGTTGGCCCACGTAGACGTCGTGTTCTGCGGGCAGGCCCAGCCGCAGAACACCGCCCCCAGCGAGGAATAGGCAATGATCAGCAGGCAGGCGATCGACAGCCAGAACCCGAAGACGATGAAGAAGTCACCGAACCAGACCTGGTAGTTCAGGATCACGAAACCGGAAGACAGGTCGATCCGGAAGATGCCGAGCGTCGGGATCAGGATCAGCGCCAGGATCATGCCGGTCCGGGTCGCGAACCGCGCTCGCTCCAGGCGTTGCGGGGCCGGTTCTCCGGTGACGATCGGAATTCCCTTGAATGTCGTATTTTCGCTGCTCATTCGGTTTGTCGGCCTGAGTGGGCGGGAGAATGCTTCGGGATGCCGCGAATCCGGCGAGGTCCGCGTGGCGATGCGGCATCCTCGACGGCTATCGATTATACTGCATGCAGTACCGTCCTGGCACGATCCGCGCATCGGCGGCGGCTGGCCCTGTAAACTGAAATATATCAGATAAATGAGCTTGATAATCGCAATCTCAGCTATCCGTTTCCCGCTCGTCGTCCTGCTGCCGGCGCTGGCGCTCGCGGCCTGCTCCTCCGAACCGGTCGGGCCCGGACCCGCTCAGGTCGGCGAGCAGTATTACGAGGCCGTCAAGGCGGGGGATTTCGGGGCTGCCGCAGCCCTGTACGTGCAGGACGTGCCGAGAGAGGCGGTCGTTGCCGAACTGGTGGCGAACCGGCAGCGTCTCGGCGACCTCGAGAGTTACCGGAGGACTGATCTGGTCAGTTACACGACCAGCGGCGGTATGCGCTACACGCTGCGATTCATGACGCGATACGCGAATGGTCACGCCATCGAGGGCCTGATGCTGTTCCAGTCGGCGACGGACAACGTCGTGCGCATCGAAGAGAAAAATCAGCACTAGTCGCCTGCCGCTACTGCGGCGCTATTTGAAATCCAGGTGCAGCATCTTTCCGCCGGTCTTGTCCGCCAGCTTGCTGTATTCGTCCAGCGTGCCCGGATCCGAGCGCCCCAGCGGCAGCGTGAACACCGGGCTCGGGATATCGCTGTAGCCGATGGTGTCGTCCGATGGCTCGTCGCCGATGAGGAGATAGGCGCCCGGCGCCGGCGAGGAGTTCGCGGCGTGACGGAAGGCGTGCCCGATGGTCTCGAGGTGCCCGGCGAACGGGGCTTCGGTCAGCAGAAAGTCGAACATATCGCCCATGGTACCGTTGTAGGTTACCGCGCTGTTGTTCGCGAACCAGGTCAGAGCGTTCAGATCCTTGCCAGACCGCGCGACGATCAGCCGCAGCACCGGGACCAGGAAGGTCGAGGCGCCGTGCATCGATCCGGTCGCGTCGACGACCATGTGCAGGTCCTTTCCCGGCAGGTCCTTGAGGCCCTTGACGAACAGGTCGAAATCCCTTCGCCCGGTATTCGCCATCTTCAGCACGGAGTTCAGCATCTCCTCGCTGTCCGTGACCAGCGCCCGTTCCAGGTGCTCCTTGACCCGTGCTTCCGTCGCCTGCGCGGCCTCCAGCTCCTGTTGCAACTGCTCGACCTGTTCCTTGAGCTTCGGCAGTTCGTTTTCTTCGGCGAATCTCAGCGACACCAACACGATGACCAGCAGGAACACGAAGGTCGCCAGCATCAGGAAGGCGACATCGGAAAAGATCTCGTGGATGTTGAGCGGTGCTTGCCTGCGTTTGGACATCTCGGGAGGTGGTCAGCGGCGGACCCCGAACCTGCGCAGGGATCTCCGCAGTTTCGCCCACCACGAGCGGTTGATCTTGTTGACCATCCTGATCTCCTGCTTCAGCAGGTCGGTGTAGTACATTTGCAGCACGACCGAATCCCGCAGCGTCTGTTCCTTGTCCTCGCCGTTCGTGGCCTGGTTCAGTTCCTTCGTCGCGTCGTGAAATTCGTTCATCGCCGCCCGGGTGTCCGAAAACGCTGCCTGCAGTGCCTTGACGTTATCGCTGAGGACCTGGATCTCCTCGTTCAGCGCCCTGACATCCCGCTCGACCGTCGGCTTGGTATCCGCGACGCAATAGACCATGCAGATCTTTTTCAGCGTGTCAGAGAGGTTGTTAATGCCGTGCCCGGTGATCAGTGCAAACACGCGCAACAGGACCCCGCCGAGCACCGAACCGAGCAGGGTCGTATAAAAGGCCGTACCCATGCCGCCCATCGCGCTTTCCAGCCCGCGCATCAGGCGGTCATGGTCCTGGCCGAGGGCATCCAGCGAGGTCGTCAGCCCCGCAAGCGTCAGGGTCAGGCCGATCACGGTGCCGATCAATCCCAGCGTAATCAGCAGATTACCCATGACCTCGATGGCATGGCTGCGGCGCTGGTAGCTCGCCAGTTCGACGTCGATCAGGGCCTCGATGTCGGGCGCCGAGTTGCTGGCGACGATCTCCTTCAGTGACACGAAGAAGCGTTGTACCGCGTGTACGCTGCCCTCGGGGTTCACGCCGTGCAGGCCCTTGTTTCTTGCGATGTTGCCGAGTTCGACGGCCTGCAGGGCCTCGTGGGTGATCGAGATTGCGAGCGTGAAGCTCATCCCGAGCCCGATCACGAACAGGCCGATGATGACCCAGGTGATTTTACTCTGGTCCTGCTGGATATAGGTCCAGACATCGGTATCGAGATAGAGCAGGAAATAGACGACGATGGCGGCGGCCGCCCACAGCAGCCACAGGAGGATCGTACGAAAGGCGTGTTCGCCGATGAGTTCTTTGCGCGTGGACATCCGGCCAGCATACCGCTTCAACCGGCGCCCGGCCTCGAGTCGCTGCAGCGCCGAAAAATCAGTGAGTTACAGCGGCCATGGCCGTTGCCACCGGGGCAGCCGGTGCGCGCATGCCCGACGGGCCACCCGTCGCCCGGCGGTCTCAATACCTTGACTATGCACTCATTTCACGGGAATGTAAATCTGCCGGGGTGGATCCCACCACGCCCGTCATGGACTACTTGATCTTCCCTTCGGTTTGTGTAAAAGTCTGCGGAAACCAACAGAAATTCTGATGTCTGGGGAGGGTGTAATGAACGACAAGAATCGCTGGGACGACGTCAACAAGACCGATACCGCCATCTGCCTGTCCGTCGGCTCCATCTGGGCATTCCTGCTCTGGTTGGCATCGAATCACCTCGCGCTGGTCGCCTGACCCGGAGGTAACCGACTAATACGCCCGCGCCCCGGTGAACCCGGGGCGCGGGCGCTTTCGTTTTCAGGTGTTGTTCAGGCCGATTCCCGTTCGGGCGGCGTGGAATTACGGAGGGTGTTGCGCAGGCCCTCCAGCGATTGTGACTGCCGCCTGAGCCTTTCCCTGCTTTCGCCGAGCTCGGTGACCTGGGTCTCCAGGTTGTTCTTGGATTCCCGAATTTTGCTCAGCGTCTTCATGTGCTGCTCGATGCTGTTCCGCTTGTCCTGGATCTGGCCGACCAGGGGATTCACGATCTCCTTGAGCCAGCCATCCGCTTCCTTGTTGGCCTGCATGAAGATGTTGCGGGCATGGCTGACCAGCGATATGAAGAACTTCTTCACGACGAAACTCTGCTCGGACATCGTCGTCATCGAGCTGTTGCGGAATTCCTCGGCCTTCAGATACAGCTGATCGAGCTCATCGATATAGCGCTTGACCGGAAAGGTCCGCGGCGGCGTCATACGCAGGCCGTAGTCCTCGTGAAATTTCTTGTAGATCACCTGCACCAGCTTGAAGGTCTCGTCCGACTGGCGATTCACGATCTGCATCGCGTCGCGCATGTTGTCGAAGAACACCGCCATGCCGCTCTTCATGCCGGCGGTGGTCCAGCTGCCGGACATGTCCTTGCGGGTCTTGTCGATGATCTTGTCGATCGTGTTGATATCCAGTGTGTTGAACATGATCTTGGCCTGCAGCGCGAGCTTCTTGCGGCTCAGCTGGAAGGTCTTGACGCTCTCATAGTAGGCGTTCTTCTTTTCCTTCGCCTTCTGCAGCAACTGCTGGACGATGTCCTCGTTGTTGCCGCGCATAGCCTCGAGCTCGTTGATACGGCCGTTGAGATCATCGAGCTGAGCGGCGATCGGGGTATGGAGCTCCTCCATCGAGCGGTCCATCGAAGCGATGATGTTGTCCCAGATCACGCGCTGCCGGTCGGGCAGGATCTCGTTCGCGAGCAGGGATTCGAGGGCGGGCAGCTTGCTCTGCTCGAGGAGTTCCCGGTTGTCGCGGATCTTCGCGACCAGGGCCTTCTGCGCCGAGACCGGAAAGACATTCCCGGGATCGATCTCGAGCAGGCGGGCGCTGCTGCGGCATTGTTCGGTAATCGTCGCTTCGACCTCCTCGGGCCGCTTCATCTCGTCCCACAGGGTGTCGATCTTGTTTAGTACCGCGGCGAGTCCCTTCTGGCGCTTGTTGCGGAACGCCATGATGTAGTTCTGCCACATGTCCAGGTCGCTCTTCGTTACACCGGTGTCGGCCGACAGCACGAACAGCACCGCCTGTGCGTTGGGGAGCATGTTGATCGTCAGTTCGGGCTCGCTGCCGAGCGCATTGAGCCCCGGCGTATCGAGGATGACGAGGCCCTGCTTCAGCAGCGGGTGGGGAAAGCTGATCAGCGCGTGGCGCCAGACCGGGATCTCGACGGTCTCGGGCCGGGCGCGCTTGTCGCGGACGTTGTCGCCGTCGCCGGCCTCGTCGGCGAGTAGGCCGAGGTTCTCCGCTTCCTCGAACGGGACATGCTTGGTCCTGACGACCTCGTGGAAGCTCTCGGCGATCTGTTCCGGTGAATCGATATCGAGCGGTATCGTGGTCCAGTAGCCGGTTTCGTTTTTCAGATCAGACAGGCTGATGTCGCTGAGCCGGGTCTCGATCGGCAGCAGTCGAAGATAGCTCTCGTTGGTCTCGCGATCGTAGAACAGTTCGGTCGGACACATCGTCGTGCGCCCGGCCTCGGACGGCAGCAGCCGGCGGCCATAGTCGGCGAAGAAGATCGCATTGATCAGCTCGGTCTTGCCGCGCGAGAACTCGGCGACGAAGGCGATGTTGAGCTGGTCGGAATCGAGCGACTTGAGCGCATCATAGATGCGCAGCTCGATCTCGGGGCTGGCGAGCTGGTTGTCGTTCAGCCACTGTTCTAGCGCCCGGATCGTCCTGATGAGCTCCGCCTTCCAGTCGGCGAAGGCCTGCATCTGATGCCTGAAGCGATCCTGCTCGTTGGGCGCCTCGGTGAGCTCCATTGCATTCGTCGACATGGGGTTTGGTTCCGCCTGGCCTGCTGATATCCCGGTTACTTCTGGTTTATCGGAATCTTGTCGTTTTATATGAATTTTTTTGTGAACTGCGCCCGTAATACAGGGCCATGCCGGGCATTGCCCCGGCATCCCCTCCATATCGTCCGATTGCGGTAAAAATCGAGTGGAGGCCCGGAGAAGGCAGAATCAGGTCCCCGAGGCCATCGGCGCGGGTCGTTGTCGCGTGCCACGGCGGACGAGCACCGCGGCGAGCGCGAGCAGCAGCAGGCTGTGGAGGCCGACGGCGCCGAAGGCGCCCCGGCTGCTGAAGTCGGTATCGGGATTCGGCAGACCGGGCGCGGGGCGCGAACCGATCCTGGTCGCGACGGCGAGCTGGTTGTTCGCTGGCTGGACGTCCGCCGGGGTGGTCGACACCGCGATATTGTGGGTGATCGTGATGTCACTCTCGCTCGGCATCGTCATCGTGACCACGATGACGACCGCCTCGTTGGCGCCCGCGGCGAGGCGTCCCGTCACGCAGGTCGCTCCGGCGCTGCCGTTCAGCGCGCAATTCCATGCCGGGGGCGCACCCGGCTCCTGCAGGGTCGTGACCTCGGGGGGGGTCGTGTACGTGAACTGGACATTGGTCGCGTCGAGGTTGCCGATATTGCTGACCGTGAAGCGGTAGGTCTTGTCGAGGCCGGCATCGGCGAAGGTGGGGTCTTCGTCCTCGCTGATCGACACGTCGGCGTCGACCCCGACCGCGAGGTCGACGCCGCCGCTCGCGACGATGCGTCCGCCGTCCCCGGCGGCGAGGAAGCGGTCGCCGATCCAGGCGAGGGCGCG
>CAZJKV010000016.1:0-27587 GCA_964546765.1 uncultured Chromatiales bacterium | reverse complement strand
TAGGCGCCCTCGTCGGCAATGATCAGCGTGCGCTCGAACTGGCCGGTGTTCGCGGCATTGATGCGGAAATAGGTCGAAAGCTCCATCGGACAGCGTACGCCCGGCGGGATATAGACGAACGAGCCGTCGCTGAAGACCGCGGAATTCAGGCTGGCGTAGAAATTGTCGGTATGCGGGACGACGGTTCCGAGATATTTCTGCACGAGTTCGGGGTGATTGTGCACGGCCTCGGAGAACGAGCAGAAGATGATGCCGAGTTCGGCGAGCTTGTCCTTGTAGGTCGTCGCGATCGATACACTGTCGAATACCGCGTCGACGGCGACCCCGGCGAGCATCTCCTGCTCGTGCAGCGGGATGCCGAGCTTCGCATAGGTCTCGAGCAGCTTCGGATCTACCTCGTCCAGGCTCTGCGGGCGGTCCTCGTCTCGCTTCGGCTTGGAGAAATAGCTCAGCGCCTGAAAATCCACCGGCGGGTAATGCACATGGGCCCACTTCGGCTCCTGCATCGTCAGCCAGTGACGGTAGGCCTGGAGTCGCCATTCGAGCATGAACCCGGGTTCGTCCTTCAGCGCCGAGATCTGGCGGATGATGCCCTCGTCGAGGCCGGGCGGCAGACTTACCTGTTCGAGATCGGTGATGAAACCGGCCTTGTACTCCCGGTCGATCAGGTGTTCGAGTTTTTGACTCGCGTCAGCCATCAGCTCCTCACTCGCGCTACTACGCATGCCTTGTGGGAAATAATTATGAATCAGAGAGATAATCGATACTTCGGGGACAACGATATAATACCTGACTAAATTAGTCAAGTATTATCCACACGCCGGATAGGTCTATGATACTAGCGATCGCCCCGGTCTGTCGCCTGTTTATCGGTCGGACGGCCGGCGGCGCGGCGCAGCGGGTCCTGGCGGTAAAAATCCCGCAGCTGTGCATAGACCCCAGGCCAGGCCTGGTCCAGGGTCCCGGGGAGTTCGAAAAAGTACTCGCTCAGGACGGCGAAGAACTCACCCGGCTCCTCGGCAGCATAGGGATCGACCGGCGTCTCGATACCCGCGTCCAGACGCCCTTTCAAGTCTGCGAAGGCCTCGGTGAATACCGCGGTCCAGACCCGGCTGTCCATGCCTTGATGCAGGGGCGGAAAGCCGTCCGGCGCGCCGTTCAGCATGTCGAGCTTGTGCGCTAACTCATGGATGACCACGTTGTATCCCTGGTGTCGCCCGGAAGCCGTCACATCGGCCCAGGACAGGATCACCGGACCCTGCTCCCAGGCCTCGCCGCTCATGATCTGGTCCCACTCGTGCACGAGTCCGTCGTCGTCGGTCTCCCGGCGCCGGTGCCTGAACCTGCCGGGGTAGATGACGAGGGTTCGCCAGCCGCGGTACCAGTCGAGACCGAGATTCAGCACCGGTACGCAGGCCTGTATCGCGATCCTTACTCGCATCGCCTCGGTCAACACCAGGTCGTGGGTCGCCGTGAAATCCTTTTCTCTGAGGAAGATCGTGGTCAGCTCGCGCAGGTGTTGCAGCGAAGTATCGTCGTAACCCTGAAGGATCGGCAGGCGTTCAGTGGCGCGAACCCAGAGCGCATCGGACAGGGGAAAACGCCTGAGCCAGCGCTTGCGGCGCCACTCACGAAACATCGACATGCGGCAGGATCCTCACTCTGGCGCCCATTCTGCCAGATATCCGGACAGGGGTCAGACCCTTCAGCGGTTGACGGTTCGACGAACGAGGATAAAGACGGGGATCAGGCCTGCGAGCACCAGGGTCACCGCCGGCAGCGCCGCGCGCTCCCAGTGACCTTCGGTGGTCAGTTCAAAGATGCGCACCGCCAGTGTATCCCAGCCGAACGGGCGCAACAGCAGGGTTGCCGGCATCTCCTTCATCACATCAACGAGCACCAGCAGCGCCGCCGTCAGCAGACCCGGGCGCAGCAAGGGGAGATAGATCCTGCGCAGCACCTCACCGGGCGCGGCCCCGAGGTTGCGCGCGGCATCCGGCAGGCCGGGATGTATGCGCCCGAGTCCGCTTTCAATCGGCCCATAGGCGACTGCCATGAATCGCACGATATAGGCGAGCAACAGTGCGACTACCGTGCCACCGAGGAGCCGCCCCGACCACTCGCCGCCGAACAGCGCAAGCACCCGTCCGACGTAGTGATCGAAGCCGGTGAACGAGATCATGATGCCGACCGCGAGCACCGAACCCGGCAGCGCGTAACCTAGCGTCGCGATGCCGATCGCCGTCGCTGTGATCCTGTCATTGCGGCGCCGGCGGGTATATGCAAGCAGCAGGGCGCAAGCGACGGTAATCAGCGCGGCGCTCGCGCCGAGAAATAGCGTGTGCGACAGCAGCGCGAGATAGCGCGCATCGATATCGGTCGACAGCACCTGCCAGGCCCAGATCAGCAATTGCGCCAGCGGGATCATGAAAGCGAGCAGAAACACCGTGCCGGCAGCGGCTGTTGCCAGCCATGCAGTCCGGCCGCGCAACACATAACGCTGCTGGCGCGCAGCGTGCGATGCATCGTGATAACGGGCGCGGCCGCGCAACTGGCGTTCGGCGAGCAGGCCCAGCATAACGAACAGCAACAGAAGCGTGGCCAACTGGGAGGCCGCCTGGATGCTGAAAAGTCCGAACCAGGCCTTGTAGATCGCAGTCGTAAAGGTATCGAAATTGAAGATCGAGACGGCGCCGAAATCGGCGAGGGTCTCCATCACGGCGAGCGCGGTCCCGGCGGCGATCGCCGGCCGCGCCATCGGCAACACCCCGTGATAAAACGCCGACCACGGCCCGAGTCCGAGCACGCGCGCCGATTCCAGCGTGCTGCGCCCCTGGGTCAGGAACGCCGCGCGCGTCAGCATGTAGACATAGGGATAGAACACCAGCACCATGACTACGATCACGCCGCCGGTCGAGCGGATCTCGGGGAACCAGTAGCCGCCGGGTCCGAAGGCCGATCGCAGCAGGCCCTGCACCGGGCCCGAGTAGTCGAGCAGGCCCACGACGACGAACGCGAGCACATAGGCCGGCATCGCGAGCGGCAGCATCAACGCCCAGTCGAAGAAACGACGACCCGGAAACTCGCACAGCGCGGTCAGCCAGGCCAGCCCGACACCGAGCACCAGTACGCCGAGGGTGACCCCGGACACCAGCACCAGCGTGTTGATGACCAGGTCGGCAAGCACCGTGTCGGCAAGGTGCCGCCAGATCTCGCTTTCCGGCTGGAACCACGCGGAAAAGATCACGAATAGCGGCCACGCGACTATGATCGCGAGCGTCAGACTGAGCAGATGCCAGATGCCGATGCTGTGGAGTATGCGCCGGTGAACCGGTATCCGACCTGCCGGTGCGGGCCGGGGTGCGGTTGCGATGCCCGGTGCGCCCGCCGCCATGTCAGCGATAGCCAGCGCGATCCATCAGCATCACGGCCTGTGCCTGCAGGCGACCGGCCTCCGAGATATTGCGCTCATCCTGGACGAACGCCCCCCAGGCGCTGACTTGCGGGTCAGGCGCTACCGCGGGATTGACCGGGTATTCGTGATTCAGCCCGGCGAACAGGCGCTGGGCCTCGGGGGACGCCAGCCATTCGAGCAACAGCACCGCCTGATCGGGATTGCGCGCATGGCGCGTGACGCCCGCACCGGAGACATTGACATGCACACCGCCGCTGTCCTGGTTCGCCCAGAACAGGGCGAGCGGGATCTCGGGGTTTTCCTGCTCCAGGCGCCCGAAATAATAGCTGTTGACGATCCCGACGTCGCACTGGCCCGCCTCGATCGCGCGCATGACCGCGGTGTCGTTCGAAAACGGCGGCGCGGCGAGATTCGCGACCCAGCCGCGCACGACCCGCTCGGTCTCCGCGGCGCCGAGCCGCGCGATCATCATCGCGACCATCGACTGGTTATAGACCTGGCGCGACGTGCGCAGGCACAGCCGCCCCTTCCATTCCGGGCCGGCGAGCGCCTCGTAGGTCGACAATGCATCAGGATCGACCCGTTCCGTGCTGTAGACGATCGTGCGGGCCCGCGCCGAGAGACCGAACCAGCGGTGGTCGGCATCGCGAAGATGGGTCGGGATGTTCGAGATCAGCGTCGGTGAGGCGACCGGCGCGAGCAGACCTTCGTTCGCTGCCTGCCAGAGATTGCCGGCGTCGACGGTGATCAACAGGTCGGCGCGGGTGTTCGCGCCTTCGGCCTTGAGACGGGCGATCAGCGGACCACCCTGATCGGTGACATAGCGGATCGAGACGCCGGTACTGGCAGTGTAGAGATCGAACAGGGGCTTGATCAGGTGCTCGTTGCGTGACGAGTAGACGATCAGGTTCTCCTCGGCATAAGCGCAGGGCACGAGCAACAGGGTGGCCGTCAGAATCGCAAACCAGCGATTTCGGGATTGCATTGGCGTTCCGGGCATTATTAATGCAAATGAGAATTAGTCGTACTTTAATTCAAGCAATGTCCGTTGTCAATTACCCCAATTACCGTGGGGTAATATCCACCATGCATAAGCATTTGTAACGCCGCGGGGGTAATTTTACAGGCGTCAGAGAATGTTGCCGGTCGGGTAGCCGCTGCTTTCGCGGAAATAGCGCCGCGGGTCATTTTGATAGTGATCCAGCCACTGTTCAAATTCAGCGACAGGCAATGGTCGGCTGATAAAAAATCCCTGTGCTGCATCACAACCCAGTTCGAGAAGACTGTTCCAGACCTCGATCGTCTCAACTCCCTCGGCTACTACCTTGAGATCCAGATCGTGCGCCAGATCGATCGTTGAGCGTACTATCTTGGCCAGATCACTGTCCTTCAACATATCGATGACGAAGGACTTGTCGATTTTCAGTGCATTCACGGGAAGTCGCTGAAGGTATGCCAGAGAGGAATATCCGGTCCCGAAATCATCGATATACAGCCGCACACCGGATTCACTCAGGCTGTTCAGGATCATCATCGCATTAAGCGGATCGTTCATGATCGCGCTCTCGGTGAGCTCCAGCTCCAGCCATTCGGGCCTGGTTTCAGTACGGGCGAATAACGATCGTAACTGACCTGTCAACAGGGCATCCTGGAGATTCCTCGCAGACAGATTGACAGCGATGCAGATATCGCGGCCCTGTGCATGCCATTCGCGGCTCTGCTGCAGCGCGGTTTCGAGCACCCAGCATGTCAGCGGCTTGATAAGCCCGGTGTGTTCTGCGAGCGAGATGAATTCATTGGGAGGAATCATTCCCCGAACCGGATGTCGCCAGCGTACCAGCGCCTCGACACCGCCCAGGCTCATATCAGACATTTCAACCTTGGGCTGATAAAACAACACCAGCTCATCATATTCAATCGCCTTTTTCAGCTCTCCCGCCATTGTCAGGTTGCGCGCGAGATCGACCCCCAGTGACGCGCTGTATACGAGAAACCTGCGGCCGGATTTTTTTGCCTCATGCATGGCGACGTCAGCATGCCGCACCAGATGCTCGACTTGCTCGTCATGCTCCGTGAACGGCGCGATTCCGATGGTCGCGCTGATCGCGAGCGTGAGGCCGCCGAGATTGAACGGTCGATCCAGCTCGTCAAGCACGGTCTGCGCGATTACTGCCGGATCGCGCGATGCCGTGAGAATTGCAAACTCGTCACCTCGCATCCTTGCCACCAGATCGCTATCGCCGGCGACCGACCGAAGTCGATGAGCGACCTCCTGCAACAACAGGTCTCCCTGGGAGTACCCGAGGGCAGAGTTGATTTCCCGGAACCGGTCGATGTCGAGCAGCAATAGTGCGCAATATCGATCGTCGGCATCTCTACCGGATAAATTCCCTTTGAGCCGGTCCTGAACGAATACGTGATTCGGCAGGTCTGTCAGGCTGTCGTGCATGACCATGTGCATTATCGTCTCGGTCGCCTTTCTGTGCTGTTCCCGTGTTCTCAGCGAGGCTATCCCGAAAGCGATATCACCTGCGAACTCTTCAAGCAGCTCCATCTCTTCCTTATTGAAGGCATCTGGATCACGTGTGTAGATCGAAATGAAGCCGACCAGATTGTCCGCCGCTCGCAGCGGCATTACGATACTGCCGGCACAACCCTCGATCTCTTTGCAGTCAGGCCACGGCGAAAATCCGGTCTCACCGATATCGCAATGCAATGGTGTTGCAGAATTGCCATGCATCAGCCTGGTGAATGGACTATGATCCCGCGCCAGTTCGTCCAGACTGAGCGCATTATTTCTGGAGACGGCGCTGTCCTCATCGAAGCCCGCAAATACAACCGGTCGCAGATACTCGCCGTTGTTATCCAGATATCCGATCCATGCGGCATGATAGCCTCCGACCTCGACAATCGTTCGACACATAATTGACAGAAGTTCCTGTTCGTCGCTTGCACGTACCAGGGTCCGGTTACCTGCACTGAGCGTCTTCATGGCCCGGTTGACGTGCTGCAACGATGCAGCCATCATGTCGAAATCACGCGCCAGACGCCCGAGTTCATCATCGCCGTAATACAGGCCCGTCCGTGCATTCATGTCCCCCTTGGAAATACTGTGTGCGGCACGGGTGATTGCGCGTACCGGCCTTATCACAAGCGCACTACTGCCGAACCACGCAACTGCAAGGGCGAGCATTACAACGACGAGCATCAGCGACAGATTACGAACCAGCGACTGGTTCACGACCGCAAAAACCTCAGACTCGAGAATACCGACAGCGAAATAGACACTTCCGGTGGCGCCGTCATGAAGAGGAGCGAAGCTGTACAGGCGCGTCAGGCCCTCGAGGCCGCCGAGCACCATGCTCTTCTCGCCCTGGTGCTGCAAAACTGCCTCGACGAGAGCCGATCCTCTTTGCGACGTGCCGACCCAGGTTTCAGGTTCGGGGTAGCGCGCGAGGATAGTGCCACTGCTATCGATCAGCGTCATCGTCGAACCTGCAGGCAGATCGACGCCTTCGGCCAGATTGTTGAGCCAGGAAAGATTCAATGCGGCATAGATGACCGAAACCACCGCACCCTCGCGGTCGAGGACCGGATAACCGAAATTGAGGGCCCTGATCCCGGTCAGGCGGCCAATCTGGTAGTCACCGATCCCGAAACCGCGTGATTCCACGGTGCGGCGGAAATAGCTGCGATCACTGATATTGACTGGCCGGGCCAGATCCACGGCGCTGCAGTAGATATCGCCGTCAAGTGTGGCGACCCCGATATTGGTGTAATGGGTATTTGACTGGTGAATCGCCCCGAGCAGGTCCCGGCAGCCCTGAACTGGGGCCTCGGGAGATAGCGCAGGCAACTGCGAGAGCGTCACCAGCATCTGACGGGTATCGGCTATCAACTGCGACTGTTCCCGGCTAGCCAGAGAGACCAGTTTCTGGGTGCTGCGCTCGGCTTCGTCGACGGCCGCGTGACGCTGAGTAATAGCGGAATAAACTATTAGCGACAACACCGGGATGCTGGCGAACAACACGAGCAGCAACAGACGCTCGCGCAAGCTGTGAAAGGCGTATCCCATGTCAGCTTTGCGGCAGGACAGCCGATAATTTTAGGCATGATTTAACGTAAGGCGGGACGCGGCGGCGCATTTTCGCGCCACCGCTCAATGCCCTTAATTATTTTATGTATTAGTGCCCGGCAAGCTGACAGGCTGATTACGATTTATTGGAGCATGCTGCGCAACATCCATGCAGTCTTTTCATGGAGCTGCATACGCTGCGTCAAAAGATCGGCGGTCGACTCGTCATTGGCCTTTTCGACAGCCGGAAACGTCTCGCGGGCGGTTCTCGTGACTGTTTCGTGGTCCTTGACGAGTTGGCGCAGCATCTCCATCGCATCGGGGTTGCCTGTCTCTTCGGGGATGCTGGTCAGTTTCGCGAACTGGGTGTAACTACCGGGTGCCACCACGCCGAGTGCGCGGATGCGCTCCGCGATCAGGTCGACTGCGAGCGCCAGTTCGGTATATTGCGTCTCGAACATCAGGTGCAGGGTGTTGAACATCGGCCCCGTGACATTCCAGTGAAAGTTGTGGGTCTTCAGATACAGGGTGTAGCTGTCAGCCAACAGTCTGGATAACCCCCCGGCAATCGCCTCGCGATCCTTTTCGTCGATGCCAATATTGATCTTTACGGACTTGCTGCTCATCTCGCCTCCTTTCGCATTGCGGTTACACGCTGCATCTACTTGATGACAGACATGATATGGGGATAAACAACGGCATGACAAGGCCGCATGCGCCGGTTCACCGGAACGCTCGCAGAAATCAATGCGTCTCCCAGGAACGGATCATCCCGTTCGCGGTCCAATTCCTCATAGCAACAATCCTTTCGGAAACCCGCTGTACGAACCAATGGAAACATCACCGCTCGCCAGGGATTCCAACACGCGCACCACCCCTGAGTGGCTGCAGGATTTCCCTGCGCTCCAGGGGATCTCCGACCGCGCGTGGGAAGCCGTCACAAGAATTTCGCATATCGTTCATCACCCGGAAGGCCGGCATGTATTCAATGAGCAGGATACCTGCGAACACTTTTTTCTGATTGTAAGCGGTTCGATTCGCGTCCAGAAGTCATCAGAGAACGGGGGTGTCATCACGCTCTATCACCTCGAACCCGGCCAGGTCTGCGAACTGACGACCTCATGCCTGCTCGCCGGTGAACCCTATTCAGCGGATGCCGTAACCGAAACCCCGGTCACGCTCGTGTTGATACCAGCCCAAGGCTTTCGTGAGGCACTGGTCCAGTCGGCGCAGCTCCGGGATTTCGTGTTTTCATCGCTGGGCAAGGGCGTCAACGAACTCATCGCGCTGGTTGAGGAAGTCGCGTTCGGCCAGATGGACGGAAGGCTCGCGCGCTGCCTGCTGAACAAGGCCGGACCTGACGATCACATCGAAACCACGCACCAGGAACTTGCTGAAGAGCTGGGTTCAGCGCGTGAAGTCATCAGCCGCCTGCTGAAACATTTTGAACATCAGAACCTGGTACGCCTCCATCGCGGACGGATTGAGATCCTCGAACGCGATGCACTGCAGGAGCTTTCCCGGCACATCGAGAGGTGATCTTGTCACTGAACCCCTTCCGTCGTCCTGTTTCAATGTTCGTGTAGTTCAGCACTGCGCCTTGCGCGCAGCAACTGAAAGAAACAGGAAGCAAGGAGGTGATTCGTATGATAACCCGTTCTGAAAAATCCAACGCGAGCCAGAACATCGGCCTTATCGACCGAATCTTGAGGTTCGGAATAGGTGCTTCGATGCTGGCGGGGGGATCGCTGTTCGTAATACAGGCTGGACAGATGCATACCGCAATGGAAGCGGCGACGCTTGTCATGATGATGCTGTCCATTTACCCGTTGATGACAGCCGTACTCGGCGTGGATCCGTTTTACTCCCTTGCTGATATCCGCACCGGCGGCAACACCGGCAGGAACCAGTGCGGTACGCTGCCTTACCAGATCAGGGCTGCGCTCGGCAAGGCGCCGCGCTTCTGCGAAACGTCTGACGAGCGCAGTCTGGAGGCCTGCCACGACGAGCCCGAGCCCCACCCGCATCATGTCTACTGGCGGGTCGACCAGGAACCGATGCTCTATCCCGATGACGCGACGATAGAGGCGTTCGCGGCTCGGGAGCGCAAGCTGAAATTGACGGGTAAATAAGTGCCCGTTCATTCCCGGTACCGCCCCGGTCGCTGGACCGGGGCGGTTTTTTATGGTCGGGATGCTTGAACCAACACCACGACAGAGTCAATATCAGACTGTCGCCAAACAAAGCCAGGACGGAGACCCGCCATGAAATCCAGACGACTCGCCCTCCCCCTCCTGGCGATGCTGATACCACTGCTCACGCTCACCATCCCTGTCAAGGCGAAGGAGATCACGCAGATCAGTGACCACCTCCACGTCGCCGGTCAACCGACCGCCGAGGAACTCGACGCATTCGCGCAGCAGGGTGGCAGGCATGTGATCGACCTGCGACCCCCGGAAGAAACACCCGATTTCAATGAAGCAGCCGTCGTCACCCGGGCCGGGATGGCCTATTACAACATCCCGATCGCCGGCGCCGCCGGGCTGACCCGAGACAACGTCGAGCAGCTCGACCGGACGCTCAGGCGGCTGGAGGGCGAGACGACCCTGCTGCACTGCTCGTCGAGCAATCGCGTCGGCGCACTGATGGCGTTACGGGCACGATGGTTGTACGACGCGAGCGTTGACGAGGCGCTGGCGATCGGCAAGGAGCACGGGATGGCAGATCTGCAGCCCCAGGTCGAGAAACTGTTGACCGCGCAGTAACGCTACGCAACCGCTATGCCGGAGCAGTCACTGCGGATTGCGGCAGGCTTCGATATCGCTCTCCGTGAGGCCAAGATCCCTTGCGGCGGAGGACAGGTCTTCGGCGGTAGCGTCGGCGGAATAGATGTCTCTCGTGAGGCTGCCGAGTTCGTTGTGGCCGAAACGGCTGGCGACCCTCGTCACCGCGCCCATCAGCTTACCGAGGCCGCGCTTTTTCTGCTGCGCCTCCTCGGCGGCCTTGATCTTCTTTTCGAGGCACGCCTGCTGCGCGGCCGTCTGGTCGTCAGCCCCCTGACCCGCTTCCGCGGACGGGGGCGATTGCGGCGCCATTCGGGGCTTCTCTGTGGATGACTGCGCTGCGGATGACAGCGCTGCCCCGCCCGCCGGTCCGAATCCCGAGGTCATCGCGGCCGGTATCGCGGTGGGATTGACCTCGATGTGCTGGACCTCGGTGACGACCTCGACACCGCCGCCGGCCGCGAGCGAGCGCATCATCGCCAGCTGCGGGCCCATCCGGCCCATGATCATGTTGCGCTGCGACTCGGGCATGGTGGCCATCTGCTTTTCCATGTCCGCCAGCTTCGCCCTGGCCTCCTCCATCTGCTTCTGCTGTTCCGGATCAAGCTGGCCGGTGATCCGCATCACTTGCCGGTACGGCTCGTACATCTTGCTGCCGGGTACCTTGCGGTAGTCCGAGCTCAGACGTTCTATGGTGACAGGACGGGTTTCGCCGGCGGCTGTCATCGTGCCGTCCATCTTGAAACGCAGCGGCACATAGGCCTGGGTGTCCACCCACAGCTCGGCGGTATGCATGGACATCTTCTGTCCATCCTCGGTGACGGTCGTATAGTCGAGCTTGTCCGCGCGCAGGTGGAAGGCGGACCGGCCGTCCACTTCGACCCTGCCGAGCAGCTTCGCCCTTTCAATGAACGACGAGTAATCGTCCTCCGCTCTCGCTACCGGCTGGGTACCCTCGGCGCGCCGGGCGTCGGCGGCGATATCGAGGAAGCCGCTCATACCGTCCATCATCATCCCGGGGTTCGTCGGAGCCCCGGAACCGGATCCCTTGTTCGAGATCAGGCCGCGAGGCAGGCCGGCATTCGCGAGACCGTCCTCGATCCCGGTCCCCAGGGCCTCACCGGTCTCCCGGTGGCCTTCAGCCATCCGATCTAGGTCGTCGGCGCTCATCCACTCAAAACCGCTGCCCTCGGCCCTGCGCTGTTCGATCTCGCCGATCGGCACGAGGCGGAAGCTGGGCACGGGATTGCCGGCATGATCCAGCACGATGTCACGCTCGAACAACTGGAACATGCTTTGGCCCATCATGGATTGCTGGACCAGGTAGGTGTTCACGCCCTCCCAGCTGTTTATCTGCGCCTGGCGCATCTTGTCGGCGATGGAGCGCGCGTCTTCAGCAACGACCGAGCCGGTGAACAAGCAGGCGAGCAAAGCAAGGAACCAGGTTAGTCTTGCCATGGCGATGTCCCTCCCCGTCTGTTTCTCCCACCTATACTAGATGTGTAGAAATCAGTCCAGCCGCAGTTATGCTCATTCCGCCCAGACGCCGCGGAGGTTACCGCCGCCGGCAGGTTGCGGGTTCCAGACGAGCCCGGCCTCGAGCCGCAGCGCCGTCCCGTTATTCCCCACCGCCCAGCAGCCCCCGTGGGTGCAATGCACCGCTGTGAGATTCTCGTTGGGGGCGTTGTTGACGATCCCGGCGTCAGACCAGTCCGCGCCGTTCCAGCGCACTAGTGTTCCAGCGCCATTACCCCTGGTCCCGACCGCCCAGCATTCGGTCGCGGAGATACAGGCCACGGATTCGAGGTTCCGGTTTGGCACACCGCTGTTGTCCTGGATGCGGGACCACGCGAGCCCGTTCCAGCGCGCGATCACCGCGCTGCCGCGATCCGTTTCCCCGACCGCCCAGCAGTCGTTCGCGGAGACACAGGCGATGCCGTTGAGATCCCTGTTCGGAGTGACGTTGACGAAGCCCGAATCGGACCACGCGGTGCCGTTCCAGCGCACGATAAAGGCGCGGCCATCGTTGTCCTCTCCGACCGCCCAGCAGTCATCGCTGGCCACGCAGGCCACGGCATGGAGTTCCTCGTCGGATGTGTTGTTGATAAATCCGGCGGACGACCACGAAACGCCGTCCCAGCGCACGATGTTGGCTGTCCGATCCTCCTCCTCGCCGACGGCCCAGCAGTCGTCCCGGGATACGCAGGTGACTGAATGCAGGGCCTCGTCCGGGGTGTCGTTGATAAAACCCGAACTTGACCAGTCATTGCCGTCCCAGTGCAGGATGGTCGCACTTCCATTGTCCTCTTCGCCCACGGCCCAGCAATCATCAGGGGCTGCGCAGTGGATGTCGTACAACCCCTCGGAGGCGAGACCCGCGATGTGCCAACCCGCCCCGTCCCAGCGAAGGATGCGGCCATCGCTGGCCACAGCCCAGGCGCCAACCAGGGGTGGCGCGGGCGGCGGATCTTGCATGGCATCCAGCACGAGTGAAAATGCCCGGTCCCCATTGGCGACAATCAGGTGCAGGGTGTCGTCATCCGGGATCAGCGAGGCATAGCCGCTGTAGCCTGTCCCTGTGTTCGGTGCGCAAGCATCGACGACCTGATCGTCGAGTTCCAGCGACACGCCATAGACGTTGTACCCGGGGTCCAGGATCTCGAACCCGCCGCTGAAGAGACAACCTCGCGTATCGAATGCACCCGTGACCACACCGTTGTCATCGACCGGAAAGATCAGCGAATAGCTCAGCGGCTGGTGATTCGCGTTCCAGGTGTGCGCGATCAGCCCGAGACTAGAACCACGTTCGTAGCGCGCATCGGCGCGGAGCTCGACCCCGAGACCGCCGTTCCCGCCGACCACGAGGATGAGGACGTCAGGGGCGGTGCGGGCACCGCCGACGGTTGCCCTGCCTGTGGCGGTCAGCTTGTCTCCGTCGGTGTTATAGATATCGACGCTGCCGCTGAAGGTATCCCCTGCGCCGGCGGTATAGCCACCCTCATAGACCAGATTCCCGGCGGTCATGGTAATGCGTCCGTCATGCAGCACCGCGATGACTTCGGCAGAGTCCTGCGTCACGCCGCGCCAGATCCCGTCCGGACGGATGAGTTCGGGATCGACCGGAGCTGGCGGATCTGCGGGTTCAGAGGGATCTGCGGGTTCAGAAGGATCCGCGGGTTCAGAGGGATCTGCGGGTTCAGAAGGATCCGCGGGTTCCGGACCCGGCTCAGAGGGGCCCCCGCTGGGCACAGGATCCCTGTCGTCGGCTGGATCGGTACGGGCGATCAGCTCTTCCAGGTTGCTGAATCCGTCCTGATCGAAGTCCTCATAGACATACGAGGTGATGTTGAGCGGCGCGGCTTCGCCACTGACCACCCGTACCGGTCCGCTGGTCCAGCTCGCCAGCGTCCAGGATCCCCCTTCCGGATGTGCGAACTCAGGGTCCAGGTAATCGAACAGGACGGTAAAGGTATGTTCGCCCTCGGGGGCGGAGAACTCAAGCTGGATTGTCGTGCTGCCCGGCTCGACCGTCCGGGTAAGGCGCGGCTCGGTCTCGTCGTTCATATAGACATTGACGCGCATCGTCCCCGCGACGGGCAGGGCCTGCAGCCGTGCCGGGGCGAGCAGGCCCTCGGATCGGACGGTCCCGTCACCCTGCCCCAGGCATCCGGCGAGTCCGATAACGAGGGACGCCAGCAGCAATCGCGATATCATGCGCCCCATCTTCCTGTCCGTTGGTACCGAACCGATACACCAGTGGACCCTTGTCATGATCGCTGACATCCTGACTACCCCTGCCGGTCGTCCTCGACGCCTGAATCAGTCCTGCGTCCGGGACCTCGCATGATTGTCAATATATTGGCGCACCTTGGGTTCGAACGCAACTAATTCGGGGGGTATACAGGTTTACTGAGAGGTTTGCAGTGCGTCAGGGCACGGATGCCCGGCAAGCGTCGACAGACACCCTAATACAGATAGGCCGCGCCGCTGGAGGAGGCCCCGTCGCTGGCCTGGTCGCCGTCGATCCCGCTTGTGTCACTGTCTTCACCATAGGCCCCGACAGCCAGGGTCGCACCGTCACCGGAGAGCGCGACGCTATAGCCGAAGAAAGCCGATGCCCTGGTGTTCGAGGCCTTGACATAGGCCCGGTGGCGCCACTCCCCGGCGCTGCGGGCATAGACGTAGGCCGCTCCGCTGTTGGAGATGTCGTTGTTGTTTTCAACGCCGCCGATCCCGGTTGCGTTACTGTCCTCGAAGAGGGCACCGACGGCGAGAATGTCGCCATCGCCGGAAAGGGCGACGCTGGTGCCGAAGCGATCGTTGACATCGGTGTTCGACGCCTTCACATAGGCTTGCTGTGCCCATGACCCGTCACTGCGTGAAAAGACGTAGACAGCGCCGCTGTTGAGCGCGTTGTCATTGCCCTGGGGACCATTGACCCGGGTCGCGCCGCTGTTCTCCTGGGAAGCCCCGACAGCGAGGGTATCACCGTCGCCGGAAAGGGCGACGCTGGCGCCGAAACGATCGCCTGTCCCGGTATTCGACGCCTTCACAAAGGCCTGCTGCGCCCACGCCCCGTCGCTGCGGGTGAAGACATAGACCGCTCCGCTGTCCACGGCGTTGTCATTGACTTCATCGCCGTCGATCCCGGTTGCACTGCTGTCCTCCGAGTCCGCGCCGACCGCGAGGGTGTCGCCGTCACCGGAGAGGGTAACGCTGGTACCGAAATGATCGCCTGCCCCGGTGTTCGACGCCTTCACATAAGCCTGCTGCGCCCACGTCCCGTCGTCGCGGGTGTAGACATAGACCGCGCCGCTTTCCGCGGCATTGTCGTTCGCTTCATCGCCGCCGATCCCGGTCGCATCGCTGCCCTCCCTCTCTGCCCCGACGGCGAGGGTGTCGCCATCGCCGGACAGGGCGACGCTGGTGCCGAAACGATCGCCGGCCCCGGTGTTCGATGCCTTCACATAGGCCTGCTGGCTCCAAACCCCGTCGCTACGGGTGAAGACATAGACCGCGCCGCTGTTAAGCGCGGTATTGTTGTTCTGGGGGCCGTCGATTCCGGTCGCGCTGCTGCCCTCCAACATTGCCCCGACGGCCAGGGTGTCGCCGTCTCCTGAAAGGGCGGTACTGTGACCGAAAAAGTCGAGCACACCGGTGTTCGAGGCCTTGATATAGGCCTGCTGGCTCCATTGCCCATTATTGTGATTGAAGACGTAGACCGCGCCGCTGCTGGGCGCGTTATCGTTGTTCTGCGGACCGTTGATACCGGTCGTGCCGCTGTCTTCCTGCCTCGCCCCGACAGCCAGGGTATCGCCGTCGCCGGAGAGGGAGACGCTGAAACCGAACGAGTCCCCAGATCCCGCGTTCGAGGCCTTGAGATACCCAATCGACCCGACAAGCGTACCACTGACATTCACCGGCGCGGAGTCGCTACAGCCCCGCGCATTGCAGGCCTGCAGGATATATCGCGCATTGATGCGCCCGGGGAGAAACACGACGTGATTGTGACCTTCGGCGTCAGCGGCAATCGCCGCGACCTCGGTATAGCCGGAAATACCGTCAGGATCCTCGAGCAGGCGATAGTCGGTCTCGCCATTGACATCCTCCCAGCTGAACTGGAAGGTCTTGATGCCTGCGGGCAGCAGGGTGAGTACGGGTTCGCCCGGGAGTGACGTCCCGCCGCCGCCGCCGCACGCGGACAGCAGCACCGCCAGCCCGGGACCGAGGAGTGTCGACTTCGTGATGTTCATGCCTACCGGCCACCTTGCAGCGAGTTGTTAGTGCGGTCACCCGGATGTCTACTTTACAGTGGGAAATCCGGCGCGGATAGACGGGCGTCTAATATTTCACAGGGGGGGTCGAGGAAAAGGGCTGTGTCTTAAAAATCAGACACCGGAGATCTCCGCGTTGCGTCAGCGGACAGGTATCATTGGCGTTCGGAGACCCTGTCGGATGTGCGCATACACGGGAGAACGCCATGCCATGCCTGAAGATCCAGACCAACGTCGAACACGAACCCGGCGACAGCCAGCCGATGCTGTTGCGCGCATCGAAACTCGTCTCCAGCTTGGTCGGCAAGCCCGAGAAATACGTCATGGTGGCGCTCGAGACCGGTATTCCGATGGCCTTCTCCGGCACCGAGGCGCCGGCCGCGTATCTCGAGCTGAAGAGCATCGGCCTGCCGGAGAGCCGGACCGGGGAATTCTCCCGTGCGCTATGCTCGTTCGTCAGCGACGAGTTCGGGATACGGCAGGAGCGGATCTATATAGAGTTCGCCGACGCGCCGCGAGCGATGTGGGGGTGGGACGGGGGGACGTTCTGACCCTGTCAGCCATTAGGCAAGTTGTGCTTGCAGTCGTCGGAAAGATCGTCGATAGCCGCCCCGATCAGGATCGGCGACTGAGGTTCGTCGACGACCATCTCGATGATATGCGTCGAATGGTGCGCGGGATCGTCTACATCCTTGCGATGCTGAACGGCCGCCGCGCGCGATGAATGCGCCCCGAGCAGGTACACTCGCTGCTGCGGATCGCTTTGGGAAAGCTTGGAAACCAGCCAGATCTTCATCTATACCTCCTTGGATGTAACATGCGGATGATGACTGTTGTACCGAATGGCGGTCAACTGAACCGCCTCGGATTCTCCGGAGACTCATTAATATAAGTCAGGCCTCCATGACCGATCCTTCCCGTTGGCGATGATACGCTAATTCCAGCACTGCAGGAGATGCGCACGGCCTCAGGCAGCCAGCGGCCGCACCATGCGGATATCATCCGCTGCTGCTATCCTCGCCTCTTCCAGATCGTAATCCGCCTGCAGCCCCATCCAGAACTGCTCGGAGGTTCCCAGCGCCCGCGCAAGCCGAATCGCCGTATCGGCAGAGACCGCCCGCTTGCCCAGAACAATCTCGTTGATGCGCTGCGGCGGCACGCCGATTGCGCGCGCCAGGGCGTTCTGGCTGATCTCCATCGGCTTCAGGAACTCCTCGAGCAGCACCTCGCCGGGGTGAATATTGCATAGCGTCTTCTTCATTACGACCTCCTGCTAATGATAATCTGCAATCTCGACGTGATCGGCATTCCCGTCTGTTCTATAACGTCAAGCGTTATGGATGGCAGAAACGATAAGGGAAAAAGGGGTCAGTACCTTTTTATAGTGGAGGTCCTGCTAATCAGACCTGCAGTCATATAAGGGGACTGCCCTATTTTTTTAGCTACTAGCGTAAGGTTGGCGTCCCCAAGGGGACGCGCTGTCTGGGGTGCGTTGCGGGTCATATCACGGGTTCTCCTCATCTCTATAGGTTCTGAAATCAAAATCCGCTTATTTCGATAATTTCGTTTATTTCGAATGCATGTTATTGTCGTTTCGAAGCGTAAAAAAACAGGTCACAGGCATGGCAAACGCAGCAAAAAAGTTTCACGAGGCGATCGCCCCGAGCGAACAGGACGTGGAATTGGCCGCACAGAGCAGCCGCCTGTTGGCCGCCCGCCTGGGGCGCGGAAGAACCGCGCGCATCCGGCTGATCGACGGAGACCAGGAGATTACCGTGCCCCTTTCGGCGATGCGCTTGCTGGTCGACATTCTCGCTCACATGGCGCAAGGAGATGCGATCACCTTGGTACCTCATCACGCCGAGCTGACGACGCAGCAGGCCGCGGACTTTCTGAATGTCTCCCGGCCCTATCTGGTCAAGCTCCTGGAGGAAGGCGCGATCCCGCATCGCAAGGTGGGCACTCGTCGCCGTGTCCTGTTTCAGGATCTGGTGGCCTACAAGAAGCACAGCCAGGAGCAACGCGGCCGCGCATTGGACGAACTGACCCAACAGGCCCAGGAACTCGATATGGGTTATTGAATACATGGCGAACTTACCGCCATTTATGCCAGGGAAGCGCACCAAACGCACGATCTCGTCGGTGTCGGCCACCACGCGCTCGACTATGAGCGGCGCCGCTGGAGGGGTGCACCGACTGATACACCTGCAACAGCCACTTGCCAGCCTGTCTTCGTCGGCGATCTGGACAGGCATCGCACGGCGTATTACGCCGGCTTGCCTGCCAGCAACGCCTTCAGTTCCGGCTTACATGACCCGCAATTGCTCCCGGCCTTGAGCCTGCGGCCGATCTCCTCGACGCTGTTGATTCCTTCCCGTGCGATCGCCTCGCGGATGACACCTGCGCTGACGCTATAGCACGCGCAGATCATGCGATCAGCGCCTTTTTCCCCCGTGCCCGGCGAACCCGCCAGGAGTCGCGCGCGCTGGGCGTCGTTGAGCGTGTCGCTCGCGAATAGTTGCGCAATCCATTCCCGGCCGTGAAGGGCGGGTCCGGGCGAGACGAACAGGCAGGCCTCCAGGCGGCCAGCGACGATCAGCGCGCAGCGGTAACAGTTCGCACCGCTGTCAGCGAACTCCAGCCATTCTCCGTGAGGTGCGGCGGCGCCCAACAGGCCGCGCGCCCATTCGCACCGCTGCGGCGTTTCGTTGCCCGCCAGTTCGTAGCGTTGAAATCCCTGCTCCGGGACGCGGACCCAGTAGCTCGCGCCGTGAGAATCGTGCTCGAGGTCGAGATCACGCCGGCTGAACGCGTAGCCATACCATTGCGCCTGCCAGGCCTCGATGCTTGCCGGTGTGTGTTTCAGTTCCGGTTGACCCGAGACGGGATCGGTCGCCGGATTCACCAGGGCGTCGACGCGTCCCGCGCTCGCGAAGCGTTCGTTCCAGTGCATCGGTACGAACAGCGTTCCCGGCTGCTGGCGGTCGGTGACGGCGACGCGCGCGAGCATTGCGCCCCAGCGGCTCTTGATCCGCGCCAGTCCGCCATCGACGAGCGCATATGTCGCCGCGTCGTCGGGGTGAATCTCGACGCAAGGCTCCGGCATGTGGCGCATCAGACGCGGCGCCCGGCCGGTGCGCGTCATGGTGTGCCACTGATCGCGAATGCGCCCGGTATTGAGGACGAGAGGATAATCGTCGTCCGTCGCATGGGCCGGCGCGCGCGCGGCGGTCGCGATCAGCCGCGCGCGGCCCGAGGCGGTAGGAAAGTGTCCATCGCCGAACAGGCGCGGCGTCCCCCGCGGTGCAGCGGGCGGCGCCGGCCATTGCAGCGGTTGCAGGGTCTCGTAGGCGCGGTCGTCGAGCGCGGCGAGGGCGCTGATGTCGAAGGCGCGGCTGCCGTCGTTTTCGAAACCGGACAGGCGCGCATGTTCGCGGAAAATGTTGGCGGGTTGCTCATAGGGAAACTGCGCCGCATAGCCCATGCCCCGCGCTACCTGGGTGATGATCCACCAGTCGGGTCGTGCATCGCCGGGGGGCGCGAGAAAGGCGCGCTGACGCGAGATGCGGCGCTCGGAATTGGTCACGGAGCCGTCTTTCTCGCCCCAGGTCGTCGCCGGCAGCAGGACGTCGGCGTAACGCGTGGTGTCGGTACGGGTGCAGTCCGATACGATCACCAGCTCGCAGCGCTCGAGCGCCGCGCGGAAGCGGTCGGCGTCGGGGAGGGACACCGCCGGATTGGTGGCCATGATCCACAGCGCACGAATCTTTCCGGCCGCAACGGCCTCGAACATCTCCACGGCCTTGAGGCCCGGCGTGCGCGCCATGTGCGGCGCGCCCCAGAAGCGCGCGACCCGCTCGATCGCCGCGGGATCGTCGAAACGCATGTGCGCGGCGAGCTGGTTCGCCAGTCCCCCGACCTCGCGACCGCCCATCGCATTCGGCTGGCCCGTCACCGAGAATGGCCCCATGCCGGGGCGCCCGATGCGGCCGGTCGCGAGATGACAGTTGATGATGCTGTTGACCTTGTCGGTCCCCGCCGAGGATTGATTGACGCCTTGCGAGAATACCGTCAGCACCCGCGGCGTCTGCGCGAACAGACTATAGAACTGCGCCAGTTGCGTCTCTTCCAGACCACAGGCGCGGGCCACGTGCGGGAGCGAGGGTGCGGCCACGCGCGCCGCCGCCAGCGCCTCGCTGAGTCCCTCGGTGCAGCGCTCGATGAAGTCGAAATCGAGATGATCGTTGCGACGCAGATAATCGAGCAGGCCGTCGAACAGCACGACGTCGGTCCCCGATTGTAGCGCGAGATGCAGATTGGCGCTGTCGCAGGTGGCCGTGCGGCGCGGATCGATCACCACGACCTGCAACTCCGGCCGCGCCTCGCGGGCCTGCGCCAGGCGCTGATACAGGACGGGATGGCACCAGGCCGTGTTGGAGCCGACCAGCACGACCAGGTCGGCAAGTTCCCAATCCTCGTAACAGCCCGGCACGGCATCGGCGCCGAAGGCGCGCTGGTGGCCGGCGACGGTCGAGGCCATGCACATTCGCGAATTGGTGTCGATGTTGGCCGCGCCGATGAAGCCCTTCATCAGTTTGTTGAGGACATAGTAATCCTCGGTCAGCAACTGGCCCGAGCCATAGAAGGCGATCGCCTCGGGGCCGTATTCGTCGCGCACGCGCAGCAGGCCGCGCGCCGTGTATTCGATTGCCTCATCCCAGCCAGCGCGCTGCCCGTGCAAGCTTGGATACAGCAGTCGATCATGGATCGCCACCGTGTCGGCGAGCGCCGCGCCCTTCGAGCACAGTCGACCCAGGTTGGCAGGGTGAGCGGGATCGCCGCGAACGCTCACCGTTCCGTCCGCCCCGACCGTGGCCAGCACGCCGCAGCCGACGCCGCAGTAGGGGCAGGTGGTCGAGATCATCCTGCGGTCCGCGCCAGGCCCAACTGGATGCGCCCGTCCGCCAGCCGCACTGGATAGTGCGGCGCGCAGCCCTGATCGGGCGCGACCGCGTTGCCGCCATCGAGTTCGATGACCCAGTTATGCAGCGGACAGGCCACTCGCTTCGCGAAGACGATGCCCTGCGAGAGCGGTCCGCCACGATGCGGGCAGTGATCGCGCAAGGCGAACAACTGATCGTCCGCGGTGCGGAACACGGCGATATCGCCTTCGTCGGTGTTCACCACGCGCGCGCCCTGGGGCGGGATATCCTGCATCGCGCCGATATCGATCCAGTGAAAGTCCGCGTTTGTCGTCGTATCGATTGCATCGTTCATCGCCGCTTACCTCGTCGCGCTGAGTGGCGCGAATTCGTGACCTTCGATCTGCCGTATCGCGCGCTCCGCCCACGGATCGACCTGCGCCGTGCGCTGCGAGTCCAGGAAGCGCTGAAAAAGGGCCTGCCGGCCGGGGGCGTCTTCGACGATGCGCTGTTTGACGGCGGAGAGTCCCACGCGTTCTATCCAGTGCGCGGTACGCTCCAAGTAGTGGGCCTCCTCGCGATAGAGCTGCGTAAAGGCGCCGCAATATTCCAGCACCTCCTCCTGCGTCGCGACCTTGCACAGCAGGTCCGTCACGCGTATCTTGACGCCGCCGTTGCCGCCGACATGCAGCTCCCAGCCGGAGTCGACCGCGACGACGCCGAAGTCCTTGATGGTCGCCTCGGCACAGTTTCGTGGGCAGCCGGAGACCGCCATCTTGACCTTGGCCGGCGTCCACGATCCCCAAGTCATCTTCTCGATGCGAATGCCCATGGTGGTTGAATCCTGCGTGCCGAAGCGGCACCATTCGGAGCCGACGCAGGTCTTGACCGTGCGCACGCCCTTGGCATAGGCGTGGCCGGAGATCAGGCCCGCCTTGCCGAGTTCTCCCCACATCGCCGGCAACTGTTCCTTTTTCACGCCGAGCAGATCGATGCGCTGGCCACCGGTGATCTTGACGGTCGGCACCGCAAAGCGATCGGCGACGTCCGCGATGGCGCGCAGCTCCGCGGGTGTGGTCACGCCGCCCCAGATGCGCGGCACCACGGAATAGGTGCCGTCGCGCTGGATGTTGGCGTGGACGCGTTCATTGATGAAGCGCGATTGCGGATCGTCATGCGCCTCGTTCGGCCAGGCGGCGATGACGTAGTAATTCAACGCCGGCCGGCAGCGCTGACAGCCGTCCGGCGTGCGCCAGTCGAGCGCCGCGATCGCGGCCGGTACGCTGGTCAGGCAGCGGTCGCGGATCGCGCGGCGCACTTCGTCGTGCGTGAAATCGGTGCAGTCGCACAGCGGCTTGACGCCGGGCGCGGCGGAATAGTTTCCGCCCAGGGTGTGGGCGAGGATCTGCTCGACCAGTCCGGTACACGAACCGCAGGAACTCGATGCCTTGGTATGGGCGCGCACCTCGTCGAGCGTAAATAGCTTTTTCTCCGTGATGGCCTTGAGAATCGTCCCCTTGCAGACGCCGTTGCAGCCGCAGACCTCCGCGGTGTCGCTCATCAGCGCCACGCGATCCTCGCCGCCGTGGCCCGCGTCGCCGAGCGAGGTTTGGCCGAAGATCAGATTCTCGCGGATGTCGGCGATGTTGGTCTCGTCGCGCATCAGATCGAAATACCAGTTACCGTCGATGGCGTCGCCGTAGAGCACGGCGCCGGCGATGCGCTGATCGCTGATGATCAGTTTCTTGTAGACGCCGCGGGCGGGATCCTGGAACACGATCTCCTCGCAATCGTCCCCGCCCTGAAAGTTGCCGGCGGAAAACAGATCGATGCCGGTCACCTTCAGACGCGTCGCGGTCACCGAACCTTCGTAGCGCGCATAGGCGAGTTCGGCCAGGTGGTTGGCGCAGACCCGCGCCTGCTCGAACAGCGGCGCGACCAGGCCATAGGTCTGGCGCCGGTGTTGTACGCACTCGCCGACGGCGTAGATGCGCGGGTCATAGGTCTGCATCGTATCGTTGACGACAATGCCACGTTCGCAATGCAGGCCGGCGTCCCGCGCGAGTTCGAAATTTGGCCGTATTCCGACCGCCATGACCACCAGGTCCGCGGCAATCTCGCGGCCGTCGGCCAGGCGTACCGCGCGGACCCGGGTATCGCCGAGGATCGTCTCAGTCTTCGCCCCCATCAGAAAGCGCAGACCCCGCTGTTCCAGCGTAGCCCTCAGGAGCCCTGCGGCGGCAGCATCAAGCTGGCGTTCCATCAGGCTGTCGAGCAGATGGATGACGGTCACCTCCATGCTGCGGCACAACAGGCCGTTGGCCGCCTCCAGTCCCAGCAGACCGCCGCCGATCACGACGGCATGACGTCCGCCGCGTTCGGCGGCGTCCAGCATGCGCTCGATGTCATGGATGTCGCGGAAGGTGACCACGCCGGGCAGTTCCCGTCCCGGCAAGGGCAGCATCACCGGATGCGAACCGGTGGCGAGCAGCAGCCGATCGTAAGACGCCGTCGTGCCGTCGTCGGCGTGGACGCAACGGCGCTTGCGATCGATGCGCGTGATCTTTTTGCCCTTGTGGAGGTGGATGCCGTGTTGCGCATACCACGCGTCGGTATTGAGCATGATGTCTTCGAAGCGTTTTTCCCCGGCCAGTACCGGAGACAGCAGGATGCGGTTGTAGTTACCGTGCGGCTCGGCGCCGAAGATCGTGATCTCGTAGGCGTCGGTCGTCAGTTGCAGCAGTTCCTCGATGACCTTGACCCCGGCCATTCCGTTTCCGATCAACACCAGCTTCCGCATGACGGTCCTCCGATATAGGTAAGTGCGAGCCTGAACAGCCAGCTACTGCGGGCGTCCTGCGCGGTCGGCGCAGGGATCGATGCAAAGAGAGAGGGACCGGCAGGAGACATGCGAACGCCGCTGCCGGACTCCATTGTCCCGCCTCAGCGCCGTTGCTGTATCTGTCAGAGAGCAAGCGCCGTGCCAGTCTCGGGATGTCTTGTCAGTCAGGGAGTTAGATGGCGGCTCGGCGGATACGGGGCGCGCCCGGCGCACCGCTTTGTGACATGGCGCGAGCGGCTTGTCTCGTGATGGTGCAGGCGCGCAACTCGGCCGGGCGATTGATGTTCATGACCTCCAGGCGGACGGAGGTCCAGCGCTGCTGCATGACCCATTGCCGCGCCGCGCCGCCACCGTCGGCAAGATATTGCATGAGGCTGGTGCGCAGGCCGGTCTTCATCAATGCATGTAGGGGATGCACGCCGTCGCTGCCGCGCACGATGCAGATATCCGCGCCCCGGACGCGCAGGGCCTGCCACAGCAACTGGACATAGTCGTTCGGGATATCGGGACTATCACAGGGGAGTATCACCAGATAAGGTGTCCGCACCTGCGCCAGGATCCGCGCCAGGCCGGCGAGCGGTCCGGCATGGTCCGGCGTCTCATCGACGATCGGGCGCAGCCCCAGGGCGCGAAAGCGGGAACGATGGCGCGCGATACTGACATGCAGCTCATGCACCTGGGGCGCCAGGTGCGCGGCGGCCCGCGCCGCGAGCGGCTCGCCATGCAGGCGCAGCAGACCTTTGTCGCGGCCGCCGAAACGCTGTCCGCGGCCTCCGGCCAGGATCGCCCCGGCGCAGTGTTTCATCATCGCCGTCACGATAACAGTTGATCGAACGGCAGATAGTCCAGCAGCTCGCCGTCGCGCACGCCCAATCCCTCGGGCACGACGGCGAGGCCGTGCGCCTGCGCGATCGTGGTCAGCATCCCCGAGCCTTGCGGGCCGGCCAGGGCCAGGCCCGCATCGGCGCCGGTTCCTTCGAGCCGGACCCGCAGATATTCGCGGCGCGCGCCCGGCGCGCGCTCGAAGCGCGCCGGGAACGGCAGCGCTGCCGGCAGCACATCGTCGATGCCTTGCAGCCGGCGCAGGAATGGTCGGGCCAGGACGCAGAAGGTCACGAAGGCGGAGACCGGATTGCCCGGCAGACCGAGCAGGGGTGTGTCCGCGATCGTGCCGCAGGCGAACGGTTTGCCGGGCTTGATCGCGACCTTCCACCACGCCATTTGTCCGCAGCGCGTCAGCGCCGTCTTGACATGATCCTCTTCTCCGACGGAAACGCCGCCGCTGGTGATCACGACGTCCGCGGCGGCGGCGAGGCGCGTCAGCGCCATCACCGTGGCGTCGATGTCGTCCGCGACCCGTTCGATTCCCGCGACGATACAGCCCTGGGATTGCGCCAGTCCCGCCAGCATGACGCCGTTCGTGTCATGGATGTGGCCGGGAGGCAAGGGCGCTCCCGGCGCGGTCAGTTCATTCCCAGTGCAGAGAATGGCGACGCGGGGCCGTCGATAGACGCGCAGCATCGCCCGGCCCAGCGCCGCCGCAAGGCCAAGATCCTGCGGACGCAGGCGGCGTCCGCGCGGCAATACGCAATCGCCGCTGCGGATGTCCTCGCCGCGGCGACGGACGTTCGCGAAGGCGCTGACGGATCCACGAATATGCACCCGCCCCTCGTCCGCGGCGCAATACTCCTGCATCGCAACCATATCGGCGCCAGCCGGAATGGCCGAGCCGGTAAAGACGCGCGCGGCGCAACCGGGCGATAGAACGCCGGGCATGGCGCCCGCGATATATCGATCGCTCAGGATCAATCCGTCTTCGAGTCCGCGGCGCAGGTCGGACGCGGCAAAGGCATAGCCGTCGACGGCGCTGTTGTCGAACGGCGGCGAATCGATACCGGCTTGCAGATCCTCGGCCAGCACGCGGCCAAGGGCGGCGGCGGTCTCGATCGACTCGGTTGTGGTGACGGGCCGCGCGCCAGCGACGAGGGCCTCGATGGCCTCGTCGACCGAGCGTAGCGCCGTCTTCATGGGCTCACGAACTCGGGGTTCCGGGTCGCGGCGGCAAGATCAGACCATGAATGCAGGACCGACAGCAGTTGCACGAAATTGCACGGCTGATGCCGGCTGTCGAGCTGATAGCACAGGATCCGTTCCCAGGCCGTGCGGCACGCCGCCGGCGAGCCGGGCAGGCAGCAGACCAGGCGATGATTAGCCAGCCCGGCCAGGCAGCGCGACTGCAAGGTCGAGGTGCCGATCTCTTCGGCTGAAATAGCGCGGAACAACTCGCCGAATCCTTCGATCTTCCGCTCCAGCAAGGGACCGATGGCCTCGGGCGTGCGGTCGCGCTCGCGCAGGCCGGTGCCGCCGGTAGTGATGATGACCTGCACGCGCGGATCGACCAGCCAGGCCGAGACACGGGCGCGGACGTGATGGATATCATCTATTTCGATGGCGCGCTCCGCAACGCGGTGACCCGCCGCGCGTATCTGGTCGGCCAGGTAGCGTCCCGACGCGTCGTTGGTCGCGTTCCTTGTGTCCGAGATCGTCAGCACCGCGATGTTGAGCGGCGTCAGCGTGTCATTCTGCTTTGGCGTGTGATTTGACATGGGGCGCTCCTTTCCGTTACCGGATCCGCGGTGCAAGCGATATGCCAGCCGATTGCCTGCGTTGTGAAGGGCGTGACATCCGTCGCTGCGCGATCGCTGCACGATTGTTGTGCGCTCTGACCCCTCGCGCACCATTATGGTCGCGTCGTACGGCGAGAGACTACACAGAGCGGGTTACGGTCATGGCACATCAATTGCTGGACAGTTTCCTGTCAGTCATCGAGCGATAGTCATGCCGTTAAGAATTCTGGTGGTAGACAGGCATGTCGATCGTGCGCGGCAACTCACCGATGCCCTGGAGCAGGCAGGATACCTCGTGACCTGCATCGTGCGCGACGATGTCGATCTGTATCGTGAAGTACAGCGCATTGCCCTCGATGTCATCATCGTCAGCATGGATTCGCCCTGCCGGGATACTTTGGAATGCATCCAGAGCATCAGCGCCGATCAGCCGCGTCCGATTGTCATGTTCTCCAACACATCGGACGAGGGCACCATTCATGCCGCGATCCGCGCCGGCGTCAGCGCCTATGTCGTTGACGGACTGCAGCCGCATCGCCTCAAGCCGATCATGGACGTCGCCATCGCGCGTTTCCGGGAGCATCAGTCGTTGCGGGAAGAGCTGCGTCAGGCCCGGACGACGCTCGCGGAGCGCAAGACCATCGATCGTGCAAAGGGCATCCTGATGAAACAGCGCGGCCTCAGCGAGCAGGAGGCCTACACCGCGTTGCGCAAGATGGCGATGAGCCGCAACAAGAAACTGGTGGATATCGCCGAGAGCGTGATCATCGCCTTCAATGTGCTCGGTTGAACGATCGGCTCGCTGTCGTGTGCATAAACAGGGCAGAAACGGCGCGCCTTGCCATCGCTCGATGCAGGTTGGCAGGGCGCAAGGGTCGTTGATCGTTCGTGACTGAAAGATCATTTCTTATGTGCAACAGGTAGTTGCTTGAAGATTCCGGTGAATGGCACAGCTCTTGCTTTTCACTGTTTGAGTGGTAAGCGGACCAACGGAGGTCCGAACCAGACAAAGGCGTCTATCGCAGCGGATTCGATCCGGGCGATACACGCCTTTTTTCGTTATGGCGATTTGGCATGACACGCATGCGAGGCAAGGAACGGAACAATGGACGATCAGTCAGGTGAAGGCAGCAATGACATCTCTTGCAC